>JAAYVL010000086.1 GCA_012517205.1 Verrucomicrobiota bacterium | reverse complement strand
TGGCCCGTTGCCTGCCGATAGATATAAACTCACCGCTTCTACTCATAGTGCCAAAAACTGGATCACCACTCAACCAACCTATTCGACCGTTCTCAAGGCTTCCTTTTATCGTTTATCACCCGGAGAGCAAGGATAAAGTTGGCCTCCCCGGCGTCGCCGCCGCGCCGGGCCCCCACTCCGGGGGATTGGCGTTCCCGGTGCCAACCCCCGGCCTGCCAGCTAAAACCCCATGAAAACGGCATCCCGCCCCGGCCGTCACCCGCCTTCCCCGTGCCGCTGCCGGAGCGCTTTGGCTCCCCAATGGAGGGAGTTCAGGCCGCCAACCCAGCCGACTTCCTTTCCGCTCAGGCGGGGTCTCGGGGCGGGATGCTCGCGGGGGTCGTCGGGCGGGGAGTGGCTGGGCCCGCGGTATTATCGTTAACGGGCGGGGAAAAGGGCGTGGGCGCGGCCGCGCCGGGCGAATGGAGCGGGGGTGGTTTGGCGGGTGAACCCGAGGCCGGCGAGCCGTTGGGGAGGGGAATCTTGACCAGGTTCCATTCCCTGGCCAGGTCATCCAGGAACGCCATGATGAGGCTCTGCAATTTCCTCTGCTCGCGCCGGAGGAACCCGCCAAACAGCGGCAGCGCCAGCAGCAGCAGCCAAATCCAGGGCATTTTCGGCCCGATCAGCCCGCACAGGAAAAGGGCCGCCATGCCCAGCGCCCCCAGGGCGATCCGGGCGCGCGGCGCCCCGCGCGGGCGCAGGCGGCAGCGGATGAGCTGTTTGCCGCGGGGATATTCTTCCGCCACGGTGACCAACTGCAGTTTGCTCCAGCGCGCGTCATAGACTTCGACGTCATAGTCGCTCCAGCCGACATCGGGTTTATTGGGCCAGCCCTGCTGATCCAGGCGGCGCACGATTGCGGCGGCCCAGGCCAGCCGATCAATGCGCCGCTCCGCCCAGTAGTGGACTTCGCGCAGCGATTGCTCGCTGTGGCGCAGCGCGGCGGAATCGAGCGTCGGCCGCGCGGCGGCGGGGGCGGGCGGTTGCATCAGGCGCCCGCGGTAGCGGGCCCAGCCGCGCATGATGGGCTGCAGGCCGAAAAGCAGGCTGACGAGCGGGCGGGACCACCAGCGTTGCCGCGGGGCGGGGATCCGGGCGCGCGCGCCCGCCGCCAGGCAGACGCCCAGCGAGAGCAGCAGGCTGGCGAGGGCCAGCGGCAGCAGGGGATGAAAGATCGCCGACAACACCCACAACGGCAGGGTCACCAGGACATGGTATTCGGGCGTGGTGCAAATCAGGAGATTGACGGCCGGCTCGGCGGCGTAGAGGAATTGGAAGCCCGCGCTGGCGAAGAGGCCCCGGTAGATGATCGGGGGCTGCAGCAGGCTGCCCGGGCTGGCGCTGGTGTAAATGCGCCCGCGCCAAAGGCTGCCGCCGAAGGAGTTGAAACATTCGGGATGCTTGCGCACCAGCAGCGCTTCCGCCTCGCCGTAGCCGAGCTGCTGCCTCAAGTAGGCGCCAACGGTCGCGCGCCGGTAATGCCAGACCACCGCCGCCGGGCTGAAGCCGAGCCGCAGCCCCGCCTGTTGCAGGCGCCAGCATAAGTCCACATCATCGCCCGCCTGGCGGAAGGTGGGGTCAAAGCCCCCGATCTGGTCCAGCGCCCATTTATAAAAGGCCATGTTGCAGCCGGGGATGTGCTCCGCCTGGCGATCCGTCAGCATCACTTGCGTCGGCCCGCCGGGCGAGGCCATCACGGCGGCGGCGACGGGCGAATCTTCCGGCGGCAGGAGATTGGGGCCGCCCATGCCCGCGAAGCCGCCGGCCAGCAGGCTGCCGACGAGGTAGTAGAGCCAATCGGGGTCCGCCCGGCAATCGGCGTCGGTGAACGCCACGATCGCGCCCGTCGCGGCGGCGATGCCGGTGTTGCGCGCGGTCGAGAGGCCGAGGTTCCGCTCGTGGCGGAAGCAGCGGACCTGGGGATGGGCGGCGGCGATTTGGGGGGTGTCGTCGGTCGAGCCGTCGTCCACGAGGATGACTTCGTAGTCCGGGTAATTGAGCCGCGCCAGCGAAGCCAGGCAGGCCCGCAGCGTGCGCGCCCCGTTGTAGCTGGCCACCACCACCGAGACGCGGGGGGAGCGGGGCAGGGGGAAATACGGCGCGGCGCGGAACTGCCGCCGCACGCCGGCCACGGCGGGCCGGGGCTGCCGGTCGCGCGTGGTCAGCCCCATTTTCCAGTCTTCGATCAGTCGCCCCCCGCGCCACCAGTCGTCGGTGAAGGTAAAGATCACCGCGCCGGCCAGCCCCCCCCGGAAGGCGCTCTCGATTTGCCACGCCAGTATTTCCGCCTGGCGCGCCTCGCCCTCGCGCAGCGCGTCAATGCCAAACTCGCCCAGCAGCAGGGGTTTGGCGTCGGCGTGTATTTGCAGCCGGGCCAGGTAATCCCGGAAGGGTTTCTCCCGGTGCAGGTAGAGGTTAAAGCAGACAAAGTCCGCGGCCGCCGGGCGCAGCGCCTCGGTGGGGGGGTAGCTGGTGAAGGTGCAGAGACAGTCGGGGTCAATCCGCTTGGCTTCGCGCATCAGCCGCTCCAGAAAAGCGGAGACGGCCCGGGGGCCGCTCCAGCGCACGATGTCCGGGGCCAGCTCGGAGGCGACGCTGAACGCGAAGACCGCCGGGTGGCGCGCGCAGCCGCTCACGGCGCGGCGCACGGCGTCCATGGCTTCGGCGCGCCGGGCGGCGGAGTCCAGGAAACACAGATGCTGGTTCCACGGAATATCCACCAGCACCTTGAGCTCGTGGGCCGCGGCCAGGTCGAGGAGCCACCGGGGCGGGACGTGGTAAACCCGGATGAGATTGGCCCCCAGGTCGCGGATTTGCGCAAAGTCCCGGCGGGTTTGCTCCGGCGCGGCGAACGGCAGCGCGAAGGGGCCGTAGGCCAGGCCCCGAACAAAGAAGCGCTCCGGGCCGAGCCGGAAAAATTTGCCCTCCACGCTGACCCGGGGCGATGCAGAAGCCGCGACTGTCATGCGGTTTAGACGCCGGCGCCGGACCCCTACTTCAATTCGAGGTGGATGCCCAGCCGCTCGAGGGTGGAGCCTTCGTCAAGGCTGAGCTGGGTCAGGGTCTTGTTGTAGGCGGCCAGGGCCTGGATTTCGTTGCCGCGCGCGGCGGTCAGGTCACGCTGCATTTGCAGGACGAGGTAGAGGATGCTGGAGCCGGCCTGGCTTTTGATCTGCTCGGCTTCCAGCGCGGCCTGCGCGTATTCGCGGGCGGCGCGGGTGGCGGCCACCTGCTGGTAGCTGGACCGGGCCCGGTTAATGTCGTTGTCAATCGCCACCATGATGTCCTGTTCCAGCCGTTTGAGGGCCAGCAGCAGTTGCTCCTTTTCCAGTTTGCTCTTCTTGTAGGCGGCGCGGGCGCCGGAGTTGCCCAGCGGAAACGTCAGTTGCGCGCCATAGGAGTAAAAGGGCCGGTTGCCGCGGTTGATTTGGTGGAACGCCTGGCTGAACTCGGAGACGCCCGCCCCGCCGGCGCCGTGGCCGTAGCTGCCCACCAAATCCAGCTCCGGAAATAGCTGGTTGTAGTGGTATTTCAGGAGGATTCCCTGGCGCTCGAGATCGAGCCGGGCCTGGAGCAAATCCGGGCGCTGCCGCAGCCCTTTGCCCCAACTGAGCTGCTTGTCCAACACCCGCGCCGGCGCGCCCAGCGCGGCGGCGGGCCGCAGGTCCATGGGCCGGGCGGCGGCGTAGTCGTCGGTGATCAGTTGTTGCAGGTTGTTTTGCTGCACGGCCAGCGCGCTGCGGGCGGCGATGAGCGCCGCTTGCGTCGAGGCGGCCTGGGCCTCGGCTTGCTTGACCTCCAGGTCCGCCACCGTGCCCACCTCGCGCCGCCGCTGGGTGTCTTTGAGCGATTGGGCGGCCAGCTCGACGGCCTTCTCCTGCACCGCGACGTTCTCGTGCGCGGAAACCAGGTCGTAGTAGGCTTTTTCCACCGCCGTCACGGTGTTCATGATCGCCTGCTGCAAGCCCAATTCCGTATATTGGATGCGGTTCCGCGCCACCCGGATGTGGAAGCGTGTCTGGTCCATCCAGAGATTTTTCAACAGCGGCTGGGCCAGGCTCAGGGAGGCCAGGCCGTTGGCGCTGTCGAAGGGCAGCATGAGGGGCGGTTGAAAGCGTTTGCCGCGGCTCTCGGAAACATTTCCCTGCAAGCGATACTGCAGCCCCAGGGGCGCCAGCCCGCTCAGGCCGCTCTCGAAGCGGTCTTCGTCGGTCGTGGTGGCGGGAATCGCGCCGATCTCCGGGCTGAATCCCCCGCCGGATTTGCTGTACTGGTGCCCCCCGCCGAGTGTCAAAGCGGGGTTATACCCGGCGAAGGCGGCCTGCAAATCCGTTTGCGCCCGCAGCGGCTCATAGCGCGCAATGCGCAAATCGAGATTCTTCTCCAGGGCGCGCTGGAGGCAGTCCTCCAGGGAGACCGCCGGCGCGGCGGGCACCGGGGCCTGCGCCAGGGCGGCCAGGCTGGCGGCGGCCAGCCCCCAGGCTATTACCAAGCGTCTCATGGGAATTGCAGCTTGCGGAATCCGCCGCCGGGAGTCAAATAAACCTCGCGCCCGGCCGCCTCAGCCCGCCGCCCGGCGCAACCGGTCGGCGATGGCGCGCCACTCGGGCCCCTCGGGCGGCGCCTCCACCACGATCAGCTCCGCCCCCGCGGCGTCACCTTCATGCAGCTCGGCGTAGAGGGCCCGCGCAAACGCCGCCGCCTCGCGGGGAATCACCGACACCCGCCCCAGCCCCGCCCCCGCCGGGATCCGGGTATGCGCCACCAGGTGCACGCGGGAGCCGCGCACGCCGCTGCGCGCGCGGCGGGCCCGCAAATCCTCCTCATCCCGCCACGCCCAAATCTCCAGTTTCGCCTGGGGCGAATAGTGCCGGGGCAGCAAGCCCGGGCTCCGGAGGATTTCCGGGTTCGGCCCGGCGCCCGTCGCCAGTTTCCGGGTGACGGCCAGCAGCGCCTGCTCATGGACCAGGCCCGGGCGCAGCACGCGGGGCGGAGAAGTGGAAATATCCAGGACCGTGGATTCAATGCCGACCTGGGCCCGGCCGCCGTCAATAATCAGGCGAATCTTCCCGCCGAGATGTTTCCGCACATGCTCGGCCATGGTCGGCGAGAGGCGATTGGCGGGATTGGCGCTCGGCGCCGCGAGCGGAAAACCGCATTCCTGGATGACCGCTTGGATCAACGGATGGCTCGGCCAGCGGATCCCGACGGTCGCCCCCCCCGCCGTGACAATGCCGGGGATTTCTTTCCCCCGCGGCAACACCAGCGTCAGCGGCCCCGGCCAGAATGCCGCCGCCAGCCGGTCCGCCAGAACCGGCCAGTCCGCCACGCAACGCTTCGCCATCTCGAGGCTGGCGACATGCACAATAATGGGGTTGTGCGCCGGGCGCCCTTTGACCTCAAAAATGCGGGCCACCGCCGCCGCGTCCCCGGCATTGGCCGCCAGGCCGTAAACGGTTTCGGTGGGCAGCGCGACCAACTCGCCCGCCCGCAGCATCTCCGCCGCCCGCCGCACCGCCACCCGGAACAATGCGGGGGTGTGCGACGGCACAACTTCAGCCTGAATCGCCTGCATCTTTGCCACC
>JAAYVL010000175.1 GCA_012517205.1 Verrucomicrobiota bacterium | reverse complement strand
TGTGTGCATAAAGAGTTTGCGGCCCAGGCTTGTTCTTAATACGTTCGCCGCATGCTGGGTGAGACCCAAAAACTAATTCTACCTCACCGGCGCGGCGCTTCGCGGCTGCGGGCGCGCCCCAGGCAACCTTTTATTCACAGCCAATGAAAGACGCGTCCCAGCCCGGCTGCCCGGCGGCGGGGTTGTCGCGGGCCTGGTACGCAGCGCCCGTGGCGGAGTTTCGACGCCATGAGCCGGACCTTATAATTGGGCGACTGACGAGCAATAGCGATTTTACAGTGCTCCCCAATCAGAGGGAAGCGTGGCGGGTCCAGATAGACTTGCTGAAAAACTGCCTGGACGGATTGAACGGCCGGCTGTTTTTGGAGTTCAACATCCCGCGCATGGGCCGGAGGATTGACGCCGTGCTCCTGTTGGGTCCGATCATCTTTGTGATCGAGTTCAAAGTGGGGGAGCGTTCATTCACACAGGCCGCGGTGGAGCAGGTGTGGGATTATGCGCTGGATTTGAAAAATTTCCACGAGGCCAGTCATGCGGCGGCCATCGTTCCGATTCTTCTGGCGACCGAAGCCGCGGGAACGGAACGACCACAACTCCAGGCGGATGAAGACAAGGTTTATCGCCCGCTTCGAATTGACGCCGGCCGCCTGCGCGAGGTCGTGGACCTGGCCCAGCAAAAAATCGAGGGTGAACAGATCAATGAAGCGGACTGGTTGCGGGCGCCGTATCGTCCGACGCCAACGATCATCGAAGCGGCACGGGCTCTTTATGCCCAACATTCGGTCGAGGCGATTGCGCGTTATGACGCGGGCGCGCAAAACCTGCGGGTCACTTCGGCCCGGTTGGAGGAGTTGGTGGACGAGGCGAAGTCCCAGGGCCGAAAACTGGTTTGCTTCGTCACCGGGGTTCCGGGCGCCGGCAAGACCTTGGTGGGGCTGAATCTTGCCACCCAGCGCCGGGACCCGAATCAACCCACCCACGCGGTCTTTCTCTCGGGAAACCGGGCCTTGGTCGCCGTGCTGAGGGAGGCGCTTACCCGAGATGAAGTGGCGCGACAACGGCTCCAGGGAACCCGGGTTCGGAAGGGAAAGGTGGCGGAAAGCGTCAAGGCGTTCATTCAGAATGTTCATCATTTCCGTGACGACGCGTTGTTTGACCCCAGGCCCCCGAGCGAGCATGTCGCCATTTTCGACGAAGCGCAGCGCGCGTGGAACCAGCAGCAGACGGCCCATTTCATGCGCCAGAAGAAGAAACAAGCGGGATTCGATCAATCCGAGCCGGAGTTCCTGATTTCCTGCATGGACCGCCATCCGGATTGGGCCGCGGTCATCTGCCTGGTCGGCGGCGGCCAGGAAATCCACCGGGGAGAGGCTGGCCTTGATGCGTGGTTGAAAGCGGTCAATGCCAGGTTTCCGCATTGGCACCTGCACCTTTCGGCACGGCTTACGGATAGCGAATATGCAGCCGGCAAGGCGTTGGAAGTAATCGCTGGACGGGAGAACAGCCATTTCGATGACAGCCTCCACCTGGTCGTATCCATGCGATCGTTCCGGGCGGAAACCGTGTCGGCTTTTGTAAAGGCGTTGCTCGATTGCGAAAAGAAAGACGCGCGGGCGGCGCTGGCGCAATTTGCGAAACGATACCCGGTGGTGGTCACCCGCAATCTGGACAAAGCGAGGCAGTGGATCCGGGCGCGCGCCCGGGGAAGCGAGCGGTATGGCCTGGTGGCGTCGTCAAAAGCCCAGCGGCTGAAACCGCACGCCGTTGACATTCGTGTGGATGTTGACCCAGTCCATTGGTTTTTAAACAGCAAGGCGGATCCGCGGTCGAGCTACTACCTGGAAGATGCCGCCACCGAGTTTCAGGTGCAGGGCTTGGAGCTTGATTGGGCGTGTGTCACATGGGATGGCGATCTGCGGTTCACTGGCTCAGATTGGGGTTATTATGATTTCCGTGGCACCCGTTGGTGCAAGGTTCAAAACGATTTCAATCGCCGCTATCTCCGCAATGCGTACCGGGTCCTGCTGACCCGCGCGCGGCAGGGAATGATTATTTTTGTTCCGCCCGGGGATGGGAACGATCCGACGCGAGCGCCCGGATTCTACGACCCCACGTTCAATTACCTAACCGAGGTGGGGATTCCGGTTGTGGAGTAATTACTACCCGAAGGGGCGGCGCGCGGGCGGGGGTCAGGCCGGGGCGGGGGCGGGGTGGGTGTAGCGGCGGGCGAGTTCGCGGGTGGTGGAAAGGAGGCGCTGGCGCAGCTCGGGCGGGGCCAGGACGGTGGCGTGCGCGCCCCAGCTCAGGATGTATTGCTCGATTTCTTCGAGGCCGCTCAGGCGGAGGCGGAGCTGGGAGCGGCCATCGGGGAATTCCTTGATTTGCTGGCTGGGATGCCAGCGGCGG
>JAAYVL010000040.1 GCA_012517205.1 Verrucomicrobiota bacterium | reverse complement strand
GGTGCTGGGCGCTTTGACCCACGCTTCCAACTGTCTTTGTTGCGCTGGAGCCATGACGAGAGGTTGTGCGGATTTCCACATGCCGCCCAGCATACCACGCCAAACGACATTGTAAAGAGTTATCTGTTACATAACACTAGGCGTCCTGCTATATCATTATATCTACTGCCAGGTTACCGTTGCTCCGAAGAGCATGGGGGCCTATCTGCTCAAACCTCTCACGTTGGGGTGGGCCGGGGTGGACCTGTTCTTTGCCCTTTCGGGCTTTCTGATCGCGGGCATCCTGATGGACAATCGCCAAGCTTCCAGTCAGTATCGTCATTCCACACTTCAACTGGGCTCATCTGCTCGAGGCTGCTCTCGAGTCCGTACGAGCTCAGCTAGCGACTAACTGGGAAGTGGTTGTCGTTTTGGCACAACATTTTCGTGCTAAGTCGCAGCGTGGAGGAGTTCGTCATTGAGCCAGCGGAGGCCTGAGGCCGCACCCGTCGCTGGCTGGAGCACCATGAGAATCCTGTACGTTTGTCCCTATCCGTTCCTGCCCATACGGGGAGGTGGCACCTTGCGCTCGTACCATTTGCTCAACCAATTGGGCCGTTTTCACGAGGTGCATCTGGTCATCCCGCAGCGGGAGGTGGAACTGCGCCGGGGCATGGAGGGCTGCGCCGTGCCACAGAATATCGCTGTGTATAGCACTGTGGATCGTCCTTCTCCCAGGTCTCTTTTCGATCTGCTGCCGCGCCGGATGGGCGCCGCGCTGCATTACCGCTGGCTGCGGCGGAGCTGGCGCGGCCCGGCCGAGGCCACCATGCTGCGCGCCTATCATTTGCTGGGCGAAGTGCTTCGGCGCACCTCCATCAATGTGGTCATTTTCAACGAAATCGCGACGATGCAGGCGGCTCCCTTGGTCGCCAGGATCGCTCCCCGCACCTGTCGTATCGTGGACATGCACAATGTCAACCACCGTCTAGCCCGCAGGATGCCGCCCGGGGATGGCGCCCCGCTGCGAAGACGGCGGGCGTGGGAGAAGGAATGCCAGCGGCTTCTGGCGGTGGAGCAGAATCTCGGCAGATCGGTAAAGGCATTTTTCGCCTGTTCGGAAGATGACCGCCGGCTGCTGGAGTCGTGCAGCGGGATCAAGGGTTTTAGCATTCCCAACGGCGTGGATACAAAGCGGTTCCAGCTCGCCAGAGCCTCGCAGCGAGAACGGACGCAACAGTTGCTCTTTTGCGGCAGCCTGACCTACGCTCCCAATTTCGAGGGGCTGTCCTGGTTTGCAGGCGAGGTTTGGCCAACATTGCGGAAAGAAAGTCCCGGCCTGCGGCTGGCGGTCGTGGGACGGTGCGGTCAATCCGGCAAGATCCCCGGTCTCGCCAATGACGACCGGGTGCGTTTCGTGGGGGAGGTCGCGGACGTGCAGCCCTTCTATCGGGAGGCGGCCGTGGCGATTTGCCCCATTCGCGCCGGCAGCGGGACGCGTCTGAAGATTTTGGAGGCTATGAGCATCGGCACGCCTGTGGTCTCGACGCGTATTGGCGCCGAGGGCATCGAGGCCGGCGGCGGTGAACACCTCCTGCTGGCGGATGAGCCGGCCGAATTTGCCGCGGCAATCAAACGCCTCCTGAACGAACCGGTCCTGTTTCACCGGCTTCAAGCTAACGCCCGGAAGCTGGTGGAAACAAGATACGATTGGGATGTGGTCGGGGCTCTCGTTGACCAGGCACTTTCAAACCTGCTCAAGGGAAGTGAGGCTGTACAGGCTCTTCAGACTCCTCTTGATGCGCGTGCACGGGCTCTTGGCGCTCCGGGCTCCCGCCCCCAACCTTTCGCCCTCCTGTGAAGATGCCTCTGGTTAGGTTGAGTCCCGTCGCGTGTTTCTGGAGGAAGCAATCCGTCTTCTCCGGGGTGGCGGCTGTCCGGCCAGAGTATTTCAAGCTTTGGGAAGGGCGGTATTTCGTTGAAGCGGAGTTCTTGCTGTTTAACGTGGCCGGCTCACGGGCCGCGATTGACAGGGTGTTGGCCGAGTGGCAGCGGCACTTCCGCTCCGGACCAGCCGGGCGGGTGGTGGTTCGCGCCTATTTCCGTCTGGCCCTGGCCTGTTGTAATAAGGCCTATTTGCTTCTGCGCGTGGCGCGCCGCTTGGCTATGAAGCTGCTGCCTGCCGAGTACTTTCCTCGGGGAGGAACCTTCGAATCCGCACTCGCCGCACCTGCGGTGATACTTAAGGTGCGCCAAGAGTTGTATTCGCATCCGCTCCATGATTAGAATGTCTCCTTCCTCAGTGACCGCCGTTTTCGGCCATGAATGAGCACGCGATAAAGTGATGATTTCTCTATTCCAACCGAGCCTTCCCGAGCCTGTCGTGGAACCGGTAGCGGCAACATTGCGCGTGGGGTGGCTGAGCGAGGGCAGGCAGATAAAAGCCTCTGAGGAGGCTTTCTGCCGCCAGTTCGCACTGTCTCGTGAGCTTGCTTTGAATAGCGGGACCGCTGCGGTTCAACTCGCCATACTCGGTGCGGGCGCCAGCCCAGGCGACGAAGTCGTTATTCCTGCTCAGACCTTTATGCCAACGGGCACGGCGGGTTGGAGACACTGGCTGCCCGGAATTGCTCAGGCGCAGCGCATTCAAACTCCCGCCCGTGAGATTGCGCGGTTTCATTGCGGCCCGACCGCGCCGCGCTGCTTCTTTGATCGTGAGGCATCTGTGGAAGAAATGGGGCGGGCAATTCCGCAAGGCGGCGAGGACTTGACCCCATCGCTCATTGGTGCATCACGAGTCTTCCAGAACAGAATCAAGCAATCCACTCAAGCAGTGCCACGATGAAATCCCTGCCAGATAATTGTAAGCCCGTGCGGTTGTTAAGAAGGCTGACAAAGCACGTGATCGGCTCGCGGGATGACGTTAGCCGCAAACTAAACCACCTTCGCCGGCGTCTGAACCGGGTCAGCTCGAACAAGGTATTTGCCGTTGACATTTGCGCACAGGGCCCCCGCTTCTTCGCCCATCTCACCTGGGTCCTGGAGATCCTGGATTACTGCGAGGCAAACGGGCTCGAGCCGCATATTGTCGTTTCAACGCCCTACCTCATTCGGCGGAAGGGGGAGGATTGGTTTGGGTATTACTTTTACCACAGACACCAGGTACCGAAACCGCGACGCCTGACCACCTATCGCGTGCAGCATATAAGTCAGATAGGGTTCATTTGGCGCGGGATGCCCGCACTGACTCTGATTCATGCGCACCAATTGTTCGAGAAATACGTCGGAATCAAGCGCGAGATTCTCGACCGCTGTGCGCGGTTCCAAAATCAGCACATGGCGGGTCGGTTGGTTTTGGGGCTGCATTACCGGGGCTCGGATAAGACCAGCCCCGATTCCGAGGCGCCGGGGATCTCGTACAGTGACTTTGCCGCACTGGCCCGGGACTATCTGTCGAAGCATCCTGCGATTGACACAATTTTCGTCGCGACGGACGAGAGCGCTTTCATCGCGCATCTGCAGCGGGCTTTCCCGGCCAAATCCATCCTTTTCGTCCAGCACGAGCACTACGCGCGCGGGCAGACTCCCGCTTTCGACTTGGCCAATCAGACAGGCGACAAGGACGCCTACGCCAAAGGGGAGGAGGCGCTGGTTGATTGTCTCCTCCTATCGAAGTGCACCGCCTTGATCAAGACCGCGTCAATTCTCTCGGGGTGGAGCAAGATTTTCAACCCGCAGTTGCCCGTGATCATGGCCACCCGCCCGCACGCTGAGTGCCTCTGGTTTCCCGAGCGTGCTATCGTAAAGGAACAACGGTCTGCGGACTGCTGAGGGCAATTTCTCATGCATACACTGATACGTTCCGTGGCTCGGTGGACCCCGTCGGCGGTAAAGCAAGCAATCAGGCGCCTGCTGCGACTTGAGCCTGTTTGCCTGGCGCAGGCAGCTCAGGATCTCTGGGTTTTTGGCGAAGTGTTCAATGAGAAGAGAAATTGATACTTTCTGGACATAGGCGCCCATGATGGAATTCACATCAGCAACACCTATCTTCTGGAGCGCCGCTATGGCTGGTCTGGCATTTGCATTGAGGCGAACCGGGATACGTTCTTAAAGCTTCAAAAGAACCGCAAGGCCACTTGCGTCAACGCCTGCCTCGACTCGTGTGAGCGCTCAGTCCAATTTGCCGCGGAAGGCGCATTCGGAGGTATTGTGTCGCCGGACACGGACAACCGGGCGAGTGATGGCCGGAATGTCGTGCCCATGCGGACGACGACCCTGAATAGCCTGTTGAGGAAGCAGGGCGCGCCCCGGCAGATGGATTACCTCTCGATTGACGTCGAGGGAGCGGAAGAGCGAGTCTTCGCGGGCTTTGATCTGCAGGAGTATGGTTTCAAGTGCATGACCGTCGAACGCCCGAGCCCGGGCTTGCGAAGGAAGCTGAGCGAGCACAGTTATGTCCTCATCAAAGAGATACCCGGCTATGACTGCTTTTATGTCCATGACAGCTTCTTGAAGCAGTATGCGAACAACGCGCTCGCCTTCTATAGCAAGGTCTTCTGGGTGTGGCCGAGGTGGTGAAAGGCGAGACAAACGGGGAACCGATGGTCAGTGTGCTGATCACGGTGTATAACCGGGAGAAGTATGTGGCGACAGCCATTGAAAGTGTGCTCGCCCAAACCTACCGCAATTTCGAGCTCATCATCACGGATGACTGTTCCCGGGACCCATCCTTGCAGATTGCCCAGCGATATCAGGCTGACCGGAGAGTGAAAGTCTATCGAAACGAGCGCAATCTGGGCGATTATGCCAATCGGAACCGGGCGGCATCGCTGGCTAAAGGGAAGTATCTCAAGTATGTGGATGCGGATGATCTGATCTATCCGCATTGTCTGGAAACCATGGTGCACGCCATGGAAATGTTTCCCCAAGCCGGGTTCGGCATTAGTTCTTCAGTGCCTGGCGTATTGTCCCCTGCGATGCTTTCCCCCCGCGAGACCTACCTTTACGATTATGGGGGGGGAGGGTTGTTGGACGCCGGCCCGGTGAGCACCATCGTCCGGCGCGCGGATTTCGAGGCCATTGGGCGGTTCAACGAGGCGCGACATACCAGTGATGGACTGTGTTGGCTGACGATGGCCAGGCGCCACGGGGTGGCCATCATCGCTCCGGGACTTTACTGGTGGCGTCTCCATGACGAGCAGGAGAGTATCTTCGAGAAGCGTAGTGCTGCAGCTATCGCCGAGGTGTCCGGCCGACGATTCCGCTTTGCCATGGAGGCGCTCTGGGCAGAGGATTGTCCGCTGAGCATCCAGGAACGAAAGGCGTTTGCGCAAAAGTGGCACGCGTACTATGGGCGGTCAGTCATTAACGCGATGCTCCACATGAAACTGGACCTCGCTCGGCGGTTGGTCAAGGAAGCCGGCCTCTCCTTTAGTGCGGTTTTGAAGGCCTTCTGCGTACAGCCCGCCGGCTCTCAGGCCTCAGTTCCCAGCTTTCAGCCCTTTTCACCCAGTCCGTCGTCCCGTAGTCCCATTGTCAGTGGTCTCTCAGCGAAGGTTTCAGCTTTTCAGCATGTCAGCGTTTCAGCTTCTCCCCCTGTAGTGAGTGTGCTGATTCCCGCTTACAATGCTGAGCGCACCATTGGCGAAGCTATTAAGAGCGTCCAGGACCAACGGTTCGGCAATTGGGAATTACTTATTGTGGATGACGCCAGCACCGACCGGACGGCGCAGATCGCCGCATCTTTTGCGAGCGACCCGCGCGTACGCCTGTTGCGGAACGAGCAACGACTGGGCAAGTGGGCCAATCACAATCGCGGTGCCGAGGCAGCCCGGGGAGAATTCGTGAAGTTCCTGCATGCGGATGATCTGCTCTATCCGCACTGCCTGGAACATCTGTTGTACTTCGGGCAGAAATATCGGCAGGCAGGACTGATCCAGTCGTGTGAGGGGGTGGCCCCTCAGTATCTGGCCCCCAAGCTTCAGACCCCGCGTGAGGCCTACCAGCAAGAGTATTTTGGCGCCGTAACTCTATGGGAAAGCCCCACCGGTATGGTATATCGTCGGGATGCGTGGAAGTCCTCTGGAGGCTTGAAGGCCGATTGTCCTTCAGCTCCCGCCCGGCTGCATCTGGAAATGGCCCGAACCGCCCCCGTCCTGCTGGTCTATGGCGGTTTGGCTGGCTATCGCCGTGGCAGCCAGCAGCTCAGACACCGTGAGCGAGGTGACTTCGCGCGCTCCATGGCGGATTTAGACTGGCTGAGTCAACTGCTGCACCACCCGGAATGTCCGCTGGAAGACTCGGAAGTCGCCGTCGCGACAAGAAACCTGCAGCGGTTGCGACGAAAATGGGCGCTGTCGCAATGGTTGGGAGAAGAAGGCCGCCTTGCGAGATTTGCCTACCGGAGGCTCCGGCCGTCCTTGAGATACGGCGCGGAGTACTGGGGACCTTACTATCGTGATGCCGTTTTTGATCCTCACCTGTATCCAGATGCGGCCCTGAGCCCCCAAGCCGGAGGAGAGGAAGTAATGCGATGATGTGCGAGGCTGACAGGCAGACCGACTTAACCAGTTCGGCTGGCCAGGTCGGCGGCAGGATTCGCTGCCGCGGCAGCAGGCTCGGGCGCGGGCTGATGAAGCTGCGGTCGGGAACCTTTTCCGCTATGTACAACACCGGCCTGGCGAAGTTCCTCGCCGCTCGGCGTTACCGGGGCACGCATTATGTGGTACTGGCCTACCACGGCGTGTCGGAGCATGCGCAGGCGCTCTTCACTTCCAAGGACTTGTTCGAGCGGCACTTGCAGTTCTTCAAAAACTGGGGAAAGGTCGCGACACTGGATGAATTGGGAGGCTGCGCTGGAGAACAACAGGCTCGCCCGATGCCTGGTTTGCGCTTCGTGATCACTTTCGACGATGGATATGCGAACGTGGTCAGGAATGCGGTTCCTCTGCTGAGGAAGTACGGGGTGAAGGCGATCGTCTATGTCAACCCCGGTTGGATAGAACGCGCAGTCATCCCATGGTGGTTCCAGTTGACAGGCTCAAGCGCTCGTGCCCAGGAACTGCGGTGCCTGGCGAACGAAAAATGCCAGTTCCAACAGCGCCCTACAGTTATAGATGATTCCGTCTCCTGGCCTGCAGCCTTGATTAAGGCCATCCTGACGCAAGTACCACAGGAGCAAATGGACGCTTGGTGGAGTTCTATCGAATCCCAGTATGCCTTATCGGGTGAGAGCCAGTTGGGCTGCTTTCGTCTGGCTACGTGGACAGAATTAGCCTCTGCTGGCGATGTTCTCGAAGTGGGTTCTCACACGCAAACACATTGCATCCTTGGTTTGTGCCGGGACCCGGAGTTTGCCCGCCTTCAAATCTCAACCGCCAAACAGGCCATCGAAGCACGGTTGGGCAAGGCCTGCCGGCACTTTGCTTATCCACGGGGGGAGACCGGCGATTACAACGGACAGACGAGGCAAATGCTCGCCGCTGCCGGGCACCAGACGGCGGTAACCTGCTGTGTCGGCGCGGCCAGGGCTGGCGAAGATCCGCTGGCCATTCCGCGCTTTTTCGTTAGTGAAACGCCGGTGGCCGAGCTTGCCGCGCAACTGGCCGGCTTCGCCGCGCAATGGGATAATGCCGTCCAGACGATCAAGGACCGAGTGAAACGGTAGCCGGCGTGAACCCATCATTGGCCAGCCGCATGGGCAAAATCGCCGGTGATTTGAGCCTTGGCCAACTGACGCCCAGCAAAAGGCAACACGGTGAAAGATCTAGCAGTCCAAGCCAATCCAGGCAAGCTGGAGGCCGCCAAGGAGCTTTCCATCGTTTCCCGGCCAGCGGCAGCGTGGACCGAGGTGGCGAGTGTTTGGAAGCAGTTGGAGCGTGACTCCCCTTACGCCACGTTCTTCGTTTCGCAGGGGTGGGTGGAATCATGGCTGACGACCTTTGCGGCGGTGATGCCGGTTGAGATTGTCATAGTCCGTGCCGGCAGCGTCGCTGTCGCCGCCTGTCTCGTGGTGCGCCGGCTCCGCCGACATGGCCCGTTCCGTGTCCGACGCCTCTTCCTCAACACCAGCGGGGAAGACCCCGGTGACAGCCCTTACATCGAGTTTAACAACCTACTTTGCCTGGCGGGCTGGGAAAAGTGCGTATGCCGGGCGCTCTACGATTACATCTGCCGTCAGCCATGGGATGAATGTGTCCTCGATGGCTTTTGTCAGGGGCTGCCGCTCGACGAACTACGGGGCTTGTTTGCGGATGCCCTTGAAGAGAGAATTATCCGGAAGAACTACTTTCTGGACCTTGCCCAGCTCAGGGATTCGCAGCAACCGTACGAAAGCGTGCTTCGGACGAAGACGCGGACGCGGATCCGGCGATTCTTCAAGGACTATGGTCCAACTACGGTCGTCCAAGCGCAAACAGCGGAGGAGGCCCTGCTGATGCTCGATGAGCTCGCTGAGTTGAGTCGGCAGACCTGGACTCATCGGGGAGAACGAACCGCTTTCGCATCCAGGCGGTTTGTCTCCTTTCACCGCACCTTGATTCGGCGGACGTTTGCCGCAGGCGCAATCCAGTTGGTTCGCGTCGCCGCGGGCCCGACCGTCGGCCTGCTATATAACTTCGTCCATGACGGAAAAGTCTATTTCTATCAGTCCGGGTTGAACTACGCAGCCTGCCCGGAGGCGAAGCCGGGATTCGTTACCATTGTTTCCGTTATTCGCCACTGCCTCAATAATCCGGCGCTGAAAGAATTCCAGTTCATGCCGGGCGGCGACGAATACAAGGAACCGCTCGCGACAGGGCACGATGAACAGGAATGGATCGTGTTCAAGTCACGGAGCTGGAGAAACTGCCTGATCTCCCGGCTCCAGCGCGTCAAGCACTGCTTTGTCCCGCGCCGCAGCAGTCCCGGGGTCAGTGGCCCAGTAGTCAGCAGTCCGTAGTCCCCTTTCAGCATTTCAGGTTTCAGCGTGCTACCCTGCTCTCTGGACTCTGATTTCAGCTTCCTGATTTAAGGTCTTGTTTTGATGACTGCGTTTGTCGTCAGCGACGTTCTGGGGCGAAAGGCGGGGGCTTACCTGGCGACCTGGTTGCTCTGCCGGGAACTGGCACGGCTGGGACTGAAAGTGACCTGCTTCGCCCGACACGAGTCATGGGCGGGACAGGAATCCACCGATCAATTTGAAGTAGTGCGGCCATGGCTGCTGAAAGGCTGCCGAAGGGATTGGCCGGGGCAGTGTCTTGCCTGGCAGGCAAGTCGCCGCATTCGCCGCGAGCAACCCAACCTGGTCTTCGTGGCAGGTGTGACGCTGCTGGCTAGATATCTCCTAAAGAGTGCCAGCGCGAACCAACTTCTCATCTGGGAACTAACCAACGCCAATCCGGGCAACAAGTTCGTTGACCGGGAAGCCGCCCGGTTGCTCTCCCGTTGCCGCGGCCTGCTTTCTCCTTCCAAGGCCATTGATCAACACATCCGCCGGACCTACGGGTACCAAGGTCCCATCTTGCGATTGCCTTTCTGGGTGGAAGACGAGTCCGAAAAGCAGAAAGCAGAAAGCAGAAAGCAGAAATGGGACAGCGGGACCATGGGACTGCGCGACAACGGGTTCGCGGCCGACTTCATCTTCCTTGGGCGGCGGGACAGCGAAAAGGGGCTGAGTGAGTTGATCAAGGCGACAGCTATCGTAGCCGGGGAGTACCCGGCCGTGAACGTCCTAATCTGCGGGGCAGGTGATGAAAAGCCGTTTGAAACGCTGGCGCGCGAACTGGGCGTATCGCAAAACGTGACGCTCCGTTTCTTCTCAACTCGGATCGAGGCCATGGACGTTCTGTCGCGATCGCGTTGTCTGGTCTTGCCCTCCTACCATGAGGGCTATCCCTTGGTCCTGCTGGAAGCGGCGCAGCACGGCGTCCCAGTCATTGCCACCACGGTAGGCAGTATACCGGAGCTTCTCAACGGTTCGAAGGCCGCCATTCTCGTTCCTCCCAGGGATGTGTCCTCACTAGCGGGCGCCATGCTAAGAATCCTCCGTGAGTCGCCACACGACTACGAACAGCGTTGCAGGACCGCTCTTGACCTTTTTGGCCGCGTCAGTTCGGCGGAAGTCGTTGCGACTCGCCTGCGGAATCTCTTGGCCCAGCTCAAAGAGAACTCTGCAGCCTGATTGTAGTTTTACACCTTCCCGGTTTCCGCTCTGTTTAGGAGTCGCATAGTCTCGTAGTCCGTGGTTTCGTGGTCTTCTGGCCCAGCTTTTTGAATGGACGTCCTCACCATCCTCCGAGCCCCGCTTGAGAATTACCCGCCGAGCCTCAATCAGGTAGCGCTTCTGGCGAAGGCGGGACTGCGGGTAGGCGTCCTTGAGTTGAGCGGAGACTCTCCGGAGGCGGCACTTCATCCCTCCGTCCGGCGCTGGCAGGTACATCGGGCCTGGAATTCGAAAACCGAGCCGTTGCCATCGTTCGTTCGGCGGTGGGCCAACTGGTTGAAGTTTGCTCGCGCCGTTCACTCACGAATTCAGGTTTATTGCCCTCGAGTCGTACTCGCTTACGACATCCTGGCTGGCGTCTTTGTCAAACCCAAGGCGGTCAGGCACCGGACCGTGTACCACTTCCATGAGTTGCCGGATCCGGAAGCGGGCGAAGGATTGGGACCGAGGCTGGGGCGTGCCCGAGCCGCTCGCTTCAGCCGCGAGGCCGACCTGGTTGTGTTCTCCGACGCCTGGCGCGCTCAATGTTATCAGCAGGACGTCCGTTTGGTGAAGCTGCCCACCGTCGTGATGAACTGCCCAATGAGGATGGACACTGTTCCGCCATCTCCGCTCGGAGAACTATTGGCGGAACAAGGCAAGAGCGGATGGAAGACAGTCTGCTATCTGGGAAGCGTCGGATGGGATCAGGGAGTGCTGGAGGCCGCAGCGTCCATGCTTTGGTGGCCGGCCCAAAGCCTATTTGTTCTCATCGGTCCCTGCTCCGCCGACATTAAGCAACGCCTTCACCAGGTTGCTGCGGAGGTCGGGACGGCGGACCGTCTCTTGTTTCTTGGTTGCCGGCCTCATCGCGAAGCGCTGGCTTTGGCGGCGGGGGCCGACATCGGCATAGCTCTAATCCAACCCACGACCCGCAATTGGCTCTACTCCGCCGGCGCAATCAATAAGCGGTTCGAATACATGGCCCTTGGCCTCGCGCAGATAACGAATACTGGCCCGGGTGTCGCGGACATTGTCGAGAAAGGCGGCTGCGGCCGCTGTGTGGATGCGCGTTCTCCCGAGGCCATCGGCCGGGACGTCTGCGCCTTGCTGAATAGCCATACTGTGCGGCAGGACATGGCCCGGAACTCACGGAGCTTGCACCTCGATCAATTCCACTACGAGCGCCAGTTCGAGCCTGTCTTGGGATGGATCAAAACCGCCGTGGCCGACTCCACCCGTCGGGAATGAGCGTGCCGCTCCCTACTCCAGTCAGCGTCTTGGAGCCGTCTGGACTTCTCTACGGCTCCGAGCTCGCCCTGCTGGAAATCCTCGGGGCCCTTGACCCTGGCGCGTTTCAGATCGAGGCCGTCCTGCCTCGCGCCGCCCCGTTGGCCGCGCACTTGCGCCGAAGTGGCGTCACCTGCCGGGAGCTGCTTGGCGCCACTACTGCAAAGCGGTCTCGCTGGAAGAGGCTGCTCGGTTACGCTCGTTTGGCACGGCACTGGTTCCGCCATAGGCCGGCACTCGTTTATGTCAATCAAGGCGGCATCTTGCGCCCTGCTGCCGCCATCGCCCGCCAGCTCCGCATTCCAGTTCTCTGCCAGGTACAGACGCTCGAGGACGCCCGTTGGGTAAGCCGCCTCACAGCCCAACACCATCTTGTCTCGACCTTCGTCTGCAATTCGCAATTCATCGCCGACCATTGCACTGTGCCCGTAGGCCGGCGCTCGACCGTCTACTTAGGTTACAAGCCCAAAGGCCTCCGCCGCCCCCTTCCTCTCCCGAGCCCGTGCCACGGTTTGCTTGAGGTTACCGTGTTGGGCAGGGTATGTGAAGGAAAGGGGCATTACTTCATTGTTGAGGCTGCCCGGCTGCTGAAGCAGGCAAACCTGCGTCGTTTTCATTTCCGCTTTGTTGGCGACGCCGCGACTCCGGCAGAGGGCTTGCGTATCAAAACTCTGGTCAAGCGGCACAGGCTAACGGAATGGATCGAGTTCCGGGGCTACCGCGACGATGTTGCCGCAGAATTCGCCGCGACCCACCTGCTGGCCATCCCCAGCTTCGCCGAACCCTTCGGACGCATATTCTGCGAAGCCGCAGAAGCTCAGGTGCCTGTAATCCTCGCGGATGCAGGCGGCCTGGGCGAGCTGGCCCGCCACTTTAACGCTGGCGTTCGTTTTCCTGCAGGGGACGTCGGCGCATTCATCCAGTGCCTGCAGTCAATCGCGTCCAACTACGACACGGTGCGAAACGGCTTCCAGACCGCCGGCACCCGAATGCTTCACTCCCTGGACTTCTCAAGCTATCTGAACGTGATTGGTGACCTGATGCGACGCGCCGCCAACGGCGCGCCGGTCTCGGTCCAGTGGCTGGGGCTTGGTTCCCGTCCATGAGCCCCGTCCGGCATTCTTTGGCGAGCTCCGTGTCCAGAAACTATCTGATCCTCTTTCTCGGCGCCGATTGGTGGGGTTCGGACGCCCGGGCTCTGGCCGTGGGCTTTCGGCAGCTCGGCCACGCGGTGATCGAGATCAACTACGAGGATTTCATACCCTCCCAATGGTCGTCACTGCCCCTGCGCATTCTCCGCCGAGCCTTGGGGCCATTGCTGGCGCGCGAATACAACCGGACCATCCTCCGGCATCTAAACAACCGGGCGATTGATTTTCTGCTCGTGTTCAAAGGCAAGTTTCTTCAGCCGGGCACAGTCAAGCGATTCTCCGCGTCCGGGCTGCCGGCTTATTTCTTCTATCCGGATGTCAGTTTTCTGGATCATGGCCGAGACATCTGGGATTGCCTGCCACTTTACGACTGTGTCTTTACGACCAAGTCCTTCCACCAGGCAGATGCCGCCCTGCGTGGGCGGCTCAAGGACTTGCGCCTCGTATCGCATGGCTTTGATCCGGACGTGCATCGGACCATCCATCTGTCCGGGAAAACACAGGCCGCCTATGAATGCGATGTCTCCTTCGTCGGCTGCTGGTCCCCCAAGAAAGAACAGACGCTTCGAGCCTTGCTCGAGCGGTGCGCTGGGATTGATTTGCGCGTCTGGGGACCTGGCTGGGCCCGGGCGGGTGCGCTGGTCCGGAAGCGGTGGCAGGGTCGGGGCGCGTATGGCGATGAACTAGCGGCCATCTACTGCTTATCGCGCATCAATTTGGCGCTGCTGAGCGAAGCAGGTGGCGGGACTAGCATTGGCGATCAGGTCACCGCCCGAACCTGGCAGATCCCTGCGGCCGGCGGATTCATGCTTCATGAGCATACGGCCGAGCTGGAGCACTATTTTGCACCGGGAAGTGAAAGCGGGGTCTTCAACTCTCCAGACGACTTGGCGGAAAAAGCTCGCTGGTTCCTGCACCACGCCGATGAACGCTTGAAGGTGGCCACTGCAGGCCATCGCCGCTGCCTCGCAGGCGGCTACACCTACCTGCCAGCGGCCCGCGAAATCCTCACTGTTCATGAGGAACGCCTGAAAACTCCTGTTCGTGAGCGTTGCTGGACTTACGGCTAAAACCGAACCTGGCTCAATCATTGGATGCTGGATGTTCGATGTTGGCTTTTAGATGTTCCGCGAAGCCATGGCAAGGGAACCGGTTTCGACTGGCGGGGCCGATCATCGACACAGCCATAAAAGATGTGAAAGCCCGGGTTCTTTATGAATGATATGCATGGAGAGCTGCCGGTAACCTCGCCGCCAAACTCGCAAATCGAGGCGTCCAAGTCTGCAGTTCGGCGACCCCGGGTTCATGGCAGAGGCCACGGCGCAGCTTCGGGGCGAAGCGCGTCGGCCTCGGCGGTTTCTGCCGAAGCCGGGCCCGCCACCGTGGTGTCAGGCATGCAATGGCTGGTGGTGCTCGCTGCCGGGGCTATTGCCGCCTTGGCCAGCACGCCTCTGTGGCACGACTTCTCGCCCTGGGCTGGCTTGGTCGCGGCCTTGCTGGCCATGACGGTGTTGCATATGGGTTATTCCTGTGGAAGCGTGGTCGCCCTGCCGCACCTGGCGGTCATCGTTTGCCTGGCCCAATATGGCATCGCTCCCTGGGGAGCCTACTACTATCCGGCCAATAATCCCGTGTATTTAATCGAGGACTTTGCCCATTATTTCTCCTATGCGGGCCCGGCATTGCTGGCGATCACGCTGGGCTGGATCGCAAGCTGTTTTGGGTTGCGGCCGTCCGGGTGCCCCATCTCCGAAGGCCGGCGCGCGCCTGTGCTGGTTCGCGAGTTGGATTGCCTGTTGTGGGGAGGAATTGCGCTCAAGCTCGCATTCGGTTCCGCACAACTCGGTGGGCTCTCCTTCCTGATCTTGTTGCTCGCCAACTTGAGGTTTTTGGCTGCCATCGGCCTGATGCTCCTCGGAGCACCAGGTTGGCGGTGGCGCATCGCGCTCCTGTTCGTTTCCGAGATCATCCTGGCCGTCGAAGCGACCATGTTCCACGAATTGGTCTTGTGGACCCTTGGTTTTTTTGTGACTTACTTGTTCGTGCGGCGCCCGAGAATGCCCGTATTCCTGACGTGGCTGGTGTTACTCTGCGCAGGGGTATTCTTTCTCCACGACGCCAAGTGGCAGTTCCGACAAGGCAGTGCGCGGGCGACGGTTTTTGGCGAGGACATCCCGCTAACCAAATGGAATAGTCCGCTGCTGGGAGGATTGTGTCTGGTCCAAAGCACAACCAAGGCTTTGACTGGCGGCTACTCAGACGACTCAGTGGGGGAGATGATTGTGCGGTTCAATCAAGGCTGGATTATTGACCGCATATTGCACCACGTTCCATCCGTAGAGCCGTACGCGCGAGGCAGAACTATCATTTCGGCTTTTGAGGCCGCAATGTTACCACGGATCTTGGCGCCTAACAAGCAGTTCGCTGGTGGCAGAGAATTTATGCAGTGCTTCGCCGGCTATACTTTGACAGAGGGCACGAGCATGAACTTGGGTTTTGGTGGCGAACTGTATGCCAACTTCGGGTATTGGGGCGGCATCCTGGGCTGCGGCCTCTACGCGCTCGTCCTAGGACTGGGCTTTCGCTGGGTGGCTCGACGTGCTCACGCATCGCCAATATGGTGGGCCATCCTGGTTTACGTCGGCCACTGGGCGCTGAAAGCTGAAACCGACATTGGCGCGGTGCTCAACTACATCGTGAAGGCTGCGATTGTGGCGTGCGTTGCCGCCATGTGCCTGCCCGCCGTGCGTGCGGAGTTGGCCGGACGGCCTGTGACAACCAGTAGGCCATCAAGGCGCGGTTGGGAGGTGAAAACTGCTGAAACGCGAAAATGTTGGCATGTAAGCCCGAGTGAAGAGCTCGGAGCCGAATCAAGGCATATACAACGGTGACGATCCGGGGCTATGTAAAGCTGCCGAAGGAACAGAGGAAGCGCGGGTGTTGGGAAAGCAAAGCTGCGTTCAGGAACTTCGGTCGCAGTTCAGGTTCGGGAAGTGTCACGAGCGCACTCCAATTCGGAATTCTGCTCAAAGCTGGACGGGCTGCTGCAAGAGGCCATGAGTCGTAACTATGGTTGGAATTGTTGCGTGATGGGTGAGGCATCCAAGGTGGAGCCCTCGATCAATTGTTGTGCGAAACCGTTGAACTGCCTGCGAGTTTCACGTCCATGGCAACCAAACGCAGACCTTGATTTCAGCTTTCAGGTTTCAGCGTTTCAGCTTTTCCTCTAATAGTCCTCTTGCCCCACATCGCTCATTTCATTCCCTACACAGGCACGGCTATGGGGGGGCCCGTGCTCGGAATGGCGGCTTACGTCGGTCTCCTGGCCGATGCCGGTTTTTCGGTCATGGTTTACAGCACGAAGCGGGACACGGACGGTGAATCGTTTCCGCTGGATTCCAAGGTCAGGCACGTGCAGGAACCGGCGGCAGGCTGGGGCGGCTTTCGCCGCAGTCCCGCCTTGTGGCGGCAGGCGCATACGGCCGAGATCAATCTCATCCATTCCCACGGGTTATGGACTGACGCCCACCGGCTGGCAGGATACCTCGCCAGGACACGCCGAGTGCCGCATTTGCTGGCGCCGTGTGGCATGCTCATGCCTGGGGCGTTGCGCCATCATGGGTGGAAGAAAGTGCCGGTCCGGATTTGGTTCCAGGATCGGGCGTTGCGCGCCGCACAATGTCTGCACGCCAAATCCGACCAGGAATACCGGCAAATCCGCGCCTTCGGCCTGCGCAACCCTGTCGCGGTCATCCCCAACCCGATCGCTCCGCCGCCCGTCGGTGGTTCGGTCGTCTCTGCTCCGTGGTCCAAGAGCCCAAACCGACGCACCGTCCTGTTCCTTGGACGGCTGCATCCGGTAAAAGGTCTGGCGCGGCTCGTCCAGGCATGGGCGGAGGTGCAGAGGTTCGCGGTGAGAGGTCAGTGGAGCAGTGGTCCAACCCATGAGACCTGGCAACTGATCCTGGCCGGGCCCGATGAAGGAGGGCACCGTGAGGAAATCGAATCGCTGGTCGCAGAGTGTGGATGCCGGGACAGCGTGGTTTTCCCTGGCGAACTCGATGAAAAGCAGAAGTGGGGTGCACTGGCGGCGGCGGACTTGTTCGTGATGCCCAGCGATTTTGAGAATTTCGGTAATGCTATTGTGGAAGCCATGTCATGCGCCGTCCCCGTTATTACCACCACCGGCACCCCGTGGGAAGAGTTACGGCGCGCGGGAGCGGGTTGGTGGGTGGCGCCGCGCGTCGAGTCGTTGGCCAAAGCCCTGCGCGAGGCTTTGGCTATGTCCGAGACCCAGCGGCAGGAAATGGGAAAACGGGCGGCGGGCCTGGCGGCACGGTTCAGCCCACAGCAAGCCGGTGCCGATTTGATTCAGGTTTACCGCTGGTTAATGGATGAAATTCCTCGTCCTCCGTGCGTTCGGGGTGATTAGCGCACTCCCCCTGCTCCAGTTGGTCTCATCTCGCCGCCGCTCGAATACTCGTTCCTGACAGAAAGTTCGTGCGCGGGTGGCAGAGGCACAGCCAATATTGGCCTGGAGGCATTTGTAGCATAGCTCCCCCTGCCTGCACCTCAGGCCCGGGGTAAACGCGTCGCTGCGGGCGCGCCAGGGCACTGACCAGACCGCTCCGGGCAGAGTGGGGGACGGAGGCGAACCGAGCGGTCTTTGTTTTCCCCCGTCATGCAGAGTCAGAGCGTAGCTCCCGCAGGGATCCATCGGCATCCGCTCTTTTGTCTGGTCTTCTACCTCCGATTGGAATTTCATCATGCGCGCCAACTATACCGTCCGCAGTAACCGTCCTTCCCCCTTCCGAGCATCGCATCTGGCCCTGCGCGGGCTTTGGAACCTCGTGTGGTTGCTGCTGTTCCGCCCCTCGCCCCGGTTCATACATGGGTGGCGGCGGCTTCTGCTCCGGCTGTTCGGGGCTACTGTTGGGCGCGGGGTGCGCATCTATCCCAGCACCAGGGTTTGGGGGCCCTGGAATCTCACGCTCGGGGAGTATGCAGTGCTGGGGCCTGACGTGGACTGTTACTGCGTCGCGCCGATCGAGATCGGGGTGCAGTCCACCATCTCGCAATACTGCTACTTATGCGCCGCCACCCATGACTTCGAGTCGCCCGATTTCCGGCTCATTGCGCGGCCGATCGTCATCAGGGACCAAGTGTGGTTGTGCGCGGATGTGTTTGTCGGGCCGGGGGTGACGATCGCCGAGGGCACCGTGGTCGGGGCGCGTTCGAGCGTGTTCTCGGACCTGCCGGCGTGGAAAGTCTGCGTAGGATCGCCCGCCAAAGCCCGCCGCGACCGCACCGTCAAGACGCCCAACTCTGATCTCTGACTTTTGATATGGCATTCAGCGTTCAGCTTTTTCGTCAGCCCGCCATTCTTTGCCCTTGTGTTTCTGCCTTGCGTTGTCCCGTTTCGTGGAAGCACGGGGGCCGGCTTCCAATCGCTGAGTCGCAACTTCCCAATGAAGGCCTTGCTTGGGAACTCTCGCATTGTGTGCTACCTTGAGCGGGAGCCAATCGTTCGGTTGGATTACGCTGACCTGCGAGGGTGGTGCATGATTTGTTTCGGCAACTTCGGGCGCTGCACGAGGCGGGCGAAGAGGCAAGGCGCCTGATTTCGGCTTCTCAGCGGTTTATCTGCCCAGCCCTTAGCGTGGCACCGTAGGCCGTGGCCCCTTCCCTCCTCTATCTCCTTCCCCTCGCCGCCTATTGGCTGGTTCTCATCTACTGGCTTGGCGCACAGTGGTCTGTTTATGAGCAATACCACTACGGCTGGGCGGTGCCGTTTCTGTGCCTTTATCTGCTTTGGCGAAAAGCAGAAAGCAGAAAGCAGAAAGTAGAGAAAGGATTACCGGGCGATGGGGCTGCCGGGCTGCGAGGCTATGGACTACAAACAGCGGCCGGGGGACTGGATTATGCCGGGGGGAATCCGGGAGGTGGCCGCTCGCTGATCTGGTGGGGCCTGCTGGTCTGTGCGCTGCTCTACGCGCCCACACGCTTCCTGCACGAGGCCAACCCGATCTGGCGTCTTACCAGCCTCCTTTGGACCCTCATTGTTATCAGTCTCACGCTGCTCGTGCTCCGTTCCCGTGGCCCCGAGGTCTCGTGGTCCCGTGGGCTCGTCTTCCCCATCTGCTTCTTCCTCGTGGCCGTCCCCTGGCCCTCCGGCGTGGAAAACTTCCTGATCCAGTCTCTGATGCGGCTGAATGTTGCGACGACGATCGAATTGCTTGGGCTCTTCGGAATCCCAGCCGTCCAGCATGGCAACGTCATTGAGATCGGCGCCGGAATGGTGGGTGTTGACGAGGCATGCAGCGGCATCCGATCCTTCCAAGCCACGCTGATGATCTCCCTGTTCCTGGGGGAACTCTACCGCCTTGCCCCGGCCCGCAGGTTTGGAGTGGTTCTGCTGGGCTTCGTCCTGGCCTTCGCCTTTAACGTAGGGCGCACGCTCCTGTTGACTGGCGTCGCCTTCGTAAAGGGGGTCGCGGCAGTCTCCTCCTGGCACGATCCCGCCAGCATCACCATTCTCGTTGCCTGTTTTCTCTCTGTCTGGCTCCTGGCTTGGCGGCTCAGGGGGGACACCGAACACCTGAAATCTGAAATGCTGACAGCCGAAACCGGAGCGGCAAGGCCAATGGCCAGTATTCCCGTGGCCCGTGGTCCCGTTGTCTCGTTGTCCCTCCTCGCCTGGCTTCTTGTCGTCGAAGCCGGCACCGAGTTTTGGTATCGTTCTCACGAATCTTCGATGGCTGCCAGCGTAGAATGGTCGGTGCGTCCCCCGGCCCCGAGCGCCAATTACAGCGAGGTGAAGATCCCACCCGAGATTCTCGGCCAATTCCGTTCCGATGAAGACAAGCATGTCCAGTGGGTGGATGACCACGGTAATCCCTGGGAACTCTACTACTTTCGTTGGTTTCCCGCCCATTCTTTGCAGAAGCGGGTGGCCATTCAAATGGCAAAGACGCACGGGCCGGAGAAGTGTCTCCCCGCTGTGGGAATGAGCCTGAAGGCGGATCTGGGAATTATCACGGTTCCCATTGCGGGCCTCGAACTCGTCATGCAGCACTACATGTTCAGCGCCGAAGGCCGGTTGCTTCACGTCTTTTATGGGATCTACGAGGACCCGACCGGAAGCGCCAAGCTGGCCAATCGGCGGAAGGACTTCGGGAGCCGTGTGGCCGCAGCCCTGGACGGGAGCCGGAACTACGGCCAGCGTTTTCTCGAACTCGCGGTCACCGGGTATGACCGGCCTGAAGCAGCCAAAGCCGCTCTGGCCCAGGAACTGGGGAAGCTGATCCGAGTGGAAGCTCCTGCGCCAAAGCATTGAATCGCCCGCTGCCCGATTTGAGACGCCCGCGAGCCGATTAAGGCAGTCCCGGATAGCACGAATCTCAAATGCCAAAACTGATGGGGCACAGGATTCCCAACACGACAAGCGCCCCGTGTTTGGCCCACAAGAGCCACCCATTGCGCGCCCGGGACGTGCAGATTTATCAGGCCTGCGAAGTTCTGACCGAGTGTCTGATCTACCCCATGGTCATTTTCAGCCCCTGGGCTTTTGGCACCAGCGAGCCCTGGTCCATCTGGATCATGAACAGCGCAGGCTACTGCCTGGGGGCATTGTTAGCCGTCAAATTAGCCATACGCCATCTCAAGGGCTACCGGCCGCCGCGCTGGGCCGACGGCGGGGCAGAGCCACCGGGCGCTGGTGCCGCCCGCGGACTGCTCACCCCCGCCAGACTCACCGGAATCCTCGCGCTGCTGACAGCGGCGATTCTGGGTTATTGCCTGATCAGCGCCCTAAACGCGCGTGCTGCCTATAATCCGGAAACGCTCGCTTTCACCTACCGGCGCCAGTATGTCCCCTGGCTTCCCCATAGCTTCGACCGGGGCGCGACCTGGTTTGCGTTCTGGAGCTACCTCGGATTGGCGCTCTCGTTTTGGGCCATCCGCGATTGGTTGTTGGGAAAGTCCGCGGCCGAACAACGGCCTGCGCGCCGGGCGAATGGGCCGGGCGGGGTGGCCCAGGCAGAGTTCCTTCCTGCCCGGTTGCGCCGCCTCTTGTGGTTGCTGACGATCAATGGCGGGCTGCTTGGCGTGGAAGGAATCATTCAACGGCTCCATGGATCCGGCGAGCTGTTATTTCTTGTTCGGCCAAACATCCACAAGACGGCGGACACTCAGTTTGGCCCGTACGCCTACTACGCGAACGCCTCGCAATACTTCAACCTGCTTTGGCCGGTCTGCCTCGGATTCTGGTGGATGCTGCATCGGTCGCGCGGATTTGGGCGCCACGACCACTATGTGGTGCTCCTTTGCTGCGGCATCATGGCCGCATGCCCGATCATTTCCACCAGTCGCGGCGGCACGCTGATAACACTTGGGCTGCTCGGCTTGGTCGGACTCCTCCTGGCCGCCGCGCATTTCGTTCTTCCCGCGTCCGGCCAGGCAGCCGGGAGAACGCGCGCAACTACATTGGGCGTTCTGGCGCTTTTCTTCGTCGGCGCGCTGGCCCTGGGGTACTCGCTGGGATGGAAAGCGCTGAAGCCGCGAATGGCCAGGCTGAGCGAGGGCTTCCAGCAGCGGGAACGCGACTACGACAGAGCCCGGCCTATCGCGGCAGATTATCCCGTTTTCGGCACCGGCCCGGGCTCCTTCGAGAACGTCTCAAAGCTCTACCGCATTTCCCCCGAGGCCAATTGGTGGGCGCAACTGCACAACGACTGGCTGGAAACGCGCATCACGTTCGGCTGGGTTGGCAGTGCGTTGATTGCCCTGGCTTTTGCGACGGTGCTGCTGCGTTGGTTTGGCGGCGGAGGCATCTACAGCGGGAGGCGCTTTGTCATGTTGTTATGGCTGGCGCTGGGCGGGTGCTTCATCCATGCGCGTTTTGATTTTCCATTCCAGATGCATTCGATCGTCTTCCTCTTCCTGATCCTGTGCGCCATTCTATTCAACCTGTCGCGCAGGCCCTCATTTCATTGAAGGCTCATCGCTGACCACTGACGCCGCCCCCGCCTCCGGATCTATCCGGCGTCCCGGCGCCTGAGCATCCTTTTGTGACCTTCCTCCTCCTGAACCAGACCTTTCACCCGGACGTCATGGCAACCGGGCAGTACTTGACCGACGTGGCCCTGCGCCTCGTCGAGCGCGGCCACCAAGTAACCGTAGTCACCAGCCGGCGCGCCTACGATCAACCTCGAACGCAGTTTCCCAAAGAGGAGATGTGGCGCGGGATCCGCGTGTATCGCGTCGGAACCACCGGATTTGGCAAAGGCGCCAAATGGCGGCGGGCCGCGGATTTTGCCAGTTTCCTGGCACTCGCCTCTTTGCGGCTCGCGCGGTTGCCCCGCCCGGAGGTGGTGGTGGCCCTGACCTCGCCGCCGTTGATTTCTTTCCTGGGCGCCGGGTTGGCCAGGCTCCGCCGCAGCCGCTTCTTTTACTGGGTCATGGATTTCAATCCCGACGAGGCCATCGCTGCCGGGTGGCTTCGCCCCCACTCACCCGTCGCGAGGGTGCTGGACTGGATTTCGCGCTTCAGTCTGCGGCAGGCCCGTAAAATCCTCGCGCTCGACCGGTTCATGCGCGAGCGCATCGTTGCCAAGGGCATCGCGCCGGCGAAGGTGCTCGTCATTCCGCCCTGGTCCCACGACACGGAGGTGACATTCGATGCCGAGGGCCGGGAACGATTCCGCAAGGCGCACGGCCTGGACGGCAAATTCGTGGTCATGTATTCGGGCAACCACAGCCCGGTGCATCCGCTCGATACACTACTCGCGGCGGCTCGGCAGCTTGCGTCCAACCCCGACGTGACTTTCTGCTTCATCGGCGGCGGGAGCGAGTGGAGAAAGATCCAGGAAAAGCAGAAAACGGACCGCACCCTTTCCAACATAATTTGCCTGCCCTACCAGCCGCTAGACCAGCTAGCGGGGTCCCTGTCCGCCGCAGACCTCCACGTGGTTGTAATGGGCAACGACTTCGTGGGCTTGGTGCATCCTTGCAAGATCTACAATGCTTTAAGCGTAGGCGCGCCAGTGCTGTATATTGGTCCTTCGCCCAGCCACATTTCGGAAATCCTGGACACGCTGGACGGCCACTATACTTGCGCCGCGGCGCACCACGGCGACGTGGAAAGAGTAGTGGAACAGATCCTGAGGGTTCGTCGGGAATCCGCCGCGCTAGTCCGCCAGCCGCCCAAAATCAGCTCCATGTTTTCCAGGGAGACTCTTCTGCCCAGGCTGGTTGCCGAACTGGAGGGACAGTGATGCACTGCTAGTCGTTGAGGGCAGCGAGCCCCGTTTCCAATTCTTGGCTAAGGCCGGAGTCTTGTTCGCAGGATTCCGGCCTTTTTCTTGCCGCGAAGGGTTTTGCCTCGAAACTACAGTATTATTTAACATGCTCTGGCCAATTCAAGGGCACGGCTGCTGGATCCCAGGTCTTTCGCTGGTAAAATCAATAGATCAGGCATAAAAGGGGGTAAAATAGAGGCAAAACCCGAATCATGCCGGCTTTGGCGCACCTTGAAGATCCCTTTGATTTACCCTGCCTTTAAGCCGTGTACAAGGGGTGTACAAGGGATGCTCACCGGAAGTTCATAGGATTTTAGCTAGTACACCCGATGGGCATCCCTTGTACACCCCTTGTACACGGCTTAAAGATAAGGTAAAGCTAAGGCATCTGGGTTATGGCTGCGGATGCCTGGAAAGGTCGAAACGATGAGAAAGGGCGGGGTGGCGAGTAATAAGTTCAGTAAAAGCAATTAGTTATAAACCTGAGGCTGGCGGAAGTGGGTTTTTCAAGGGCGGAAGGGCGTTTGTATGGCTTTTGGCTTCGCGAATGCCTTATCGGAAACGTTGACGTGGTATTGTCCAATCTTGCGCCCTCGTTTCACTGGTTGCAAGGCGGGCCTGAAGCCTTGTCAAATCAGATAGTTAATGATCCAAGGCCGATGTGTGCGGAGCAGGGCACCGGCCGGGAAAAGGATTCTTTGGGCAAAGGCCTGCCCAGGGGAAGAATCTATTTAAGTAGCTACTACCGAATGACTAACGGTTTATTTCCGTTTGCTTCGAGCGACAGTCGTGACGTTATGCCGGAGAGGGTTCTTCGGTTTTGTAAGGTTCAATAGCGTCGAGGCGGTGGCGGTGGGCGACCTGGTGGACTTCGAATTCGACTTCGTCGCCGACTTTGTGCCCGATCAACGCCTGGGCCACGGGGGAGAGGTAGCTGACGATATTCCTTTCCGGGTCAGAGTCCCAGGCGCCGAGAATGGTAAAGCGTTCCGACTGGTTGGTGGCCAGGTCGGTTGCATATACCACGGTGCCGGCTCCGGCGACGTCCGTGCGCACGCCAGCGAAGTCGGTGCCGCGCGCGCGCACCAGTTCCGCTTCCAGGTCGGCTTTGCGCCGCAGAAGGAGTTTCTGCATTTCCTTGGCGGCTTTGTATTCGTGGTTTTCGCTGAGGTCGCCGTAGCTGCGGGCGATGGCGATTTCCCGGGAATTGGCGGGGATCTTCTTTTGGACCAGTTCGTGATATTCGTGTTTGCGCCGTTCGAGGCTTTCCCAGGAGACCACCAGTGTGGATTCCTGCCGGGTTGGTTCGCCGGAGATCAGGGATTGCATCGTGGGGTAGCTTTTGACGATGCGCGCCAGCAGCGACCGTTTGTCCATGTCGTCAAACGAGGGGGAAAGCTGCAGCGCCCGGGTGAGGTCCTTGATGACTTCGAAGTCCGCCGAGCTGATGAGCTCCAGGAGGAGGCTGGGGTCGTCCACGATGAAGTCCCGCAGCCGGTTGGAGCGCCGTTCGTTGAACTGGTCGCGCTCCAGGGCGGTGAGCATGGCACGGAAGACTTCCGGTCCCAGGATGTCGGCGAAGGAGTCGTTGCGTTCTTTGGCCAGCCAGAGGAGCAATTCGCTGCTGGCGCTGTGCTGGCTGATCAGGCGCGCCAGGGTTTCCTTGAGTTCTTCGAGGTGGTTATTTTGAATCAGGAAGCCGGCCAGTTCGCCGCAGGTTCGGGCCGAGACGGTATTGAGCGCCAGTTGCAGCACGTCCAGCCAGCGGTCGGGGAAGTTGGTTTTGAAGGATTCCAGCGCCCGGCGGCGGCGGGCGTTGGGGAGTTGCTCCAGCAGCAGGCCCGGCTCGGACGCCTGCGTCCAGACGGTCTGGGGGGTGCTTTCCTCCGCGGCGGGCTGCAGGCCGATGGCCGCCCGGACGTCGTCCCGGACAAAGATGGCTTCGAGGGCCACGGCGGGCTGGGTGCGCAAGTGACTGGCGATTTCGGTGTTGAGCAGGGCGACGATTTCCGCGCCGGCCGCCGCCGGGTCGGTTAAATCGTCCACATTTTTGATCACCTCGAGGGCGGTGGAACTGTGGGCTTTCAGGCCTTTGGCGGTTCGGAAAGCGGTCATCAGCCGTTGTTGCGGCGAGATTTCCTCGTCCTCGTAGATGATGGGCTCGGATTTTTTGAGGGGCACGTGGAAATGGCCGTCCTTTTTGAGTTCGCGGCGGGCAGTTTCCCACCATTTGGGCCAATCGGAGGTGACGATTTCGGGTACCAGCGCTTTTTGAATCTGCTCCACGGTGGCTTTGCCATCGAGGCTGGTCAGCACCAGTTTGACGAGTTCCAGGTGCTGGGTGGCGGCCATTTTGCGCAGATTTTCCAGTTCCGAGGCTTTCCGGGCGAGGATATGGTCTTTGGGGATGGGTTTGAGCGATTCGGCGGCGAAGGCCAGGTCCATGGAGTGGTCGGGCTTATTGTCGAAATCAATCGTGAAGCGCGCAAAGACGGGGTCCAGGGTCTTGATGCGTCCAAATCCCCAGCTTCGGTGCAGGCAGAAGCCGGTGTCGGTGAGTTGCACCAGGGCGGGGATGAGGTGCCGTTCCAGTTTGCCCGCTGCCGCCATTTTTTCGAATTCTTCGCGCATATAATATCTTAACACTCGCTTCCGGTGAGGAGAATCCATTTATTAAACGAAGTGCGCGCGGAAAAACCAAGAGAAATAGCTTTGCGCCTTCTGCAGCGGGAGGCCGGGGGAGATTTTATTGAGAATCGGCTGGCCGCGGCGCTGGCCCGAGGGCGGTTGTCGGCCGCCGACCGTCATCTTTGCCAGGAGCTGGCTTATGGTGTCGTCCGCTGGCAGGCGGCGCTGGATTGGCTGATCGCGCGCAAGACGGATGCCCGCCAGCTCAAGCCCGCTTTGCGCGCCCTGCTGCGGTTGGGGCTTTACCAGATTTTCTGGCTCGAACGCATCCCTCCCCATGCGGCCGTCCACGAGACCGTCGCGCTGGCCCGGGCCAGCCGCTTGCACGCCCAAACCGGGTTCATCAATGCGGTCCTGCGCGGTTATTTGCGCGAGCAGGAGGCCACCCGGCGCCTGCTGGCGGAGCTGAAAACCCGGCAGCCGCATCTTGGGTATTCGCATCCGGAATGGCTGGTGACGCGCTGGCGGGAGCGTTGGGGGCCGGAGCCGGCGGCAAAGCTGATGGACTGGAACAACACGCCGCCGAGGGTCTTTGCCCGGGTCAACACGCTGAAGACCGACGCGGACCGGCTTCTTGCCCAGTGGCGCGCCGAGGAGGTGGAGTATGGCCTGGTCCGCCGGGATTGGCTGGCGGAAAACCTGGTTTTCGAGCTGCGCGCGCATCCGCCGCTGAGCCGGCTGCCCAGCTTTCAGCAGGGGATGTTTTACGTGCAGGACCCCAGCACCCTGCTGGCGGTGAGCGAACTGGGGGCGCAACCCGGCGAGCGCGTTCTTGATCTTTGCGCCGCGCCCGGCGGCAAGCTGACCGCCCTGGCCCAGGCGATGCGCAACGAAGGGCGCCTGTTCGCCCACGACACCTCCCCCGAACGGCTGGATTTGATCCGCCAGAACTGCGCGCGCCTGGGCGTTTCCTGCGTGCAGCCGCAGACGCCCGCCGACCTCGAGGCGTCCGGCGCCGCTGCCGGGTTTGACCGCATCCTGCTGGATGCGCCGTGCTCCAATACCGGCGTGATGCGGCGCCGGGTGGAGTTGCGCTGGCGGGTGCAGCCGGAGGAGATAGACCGGCTGCAGGCGCAACAGCGGGAACTGCTGCGCCAGGCCGCTGCGCGGTTGAAGCCCGGCGGCGCGCTGGTTTATAGCACTTGCAGCCTGGAGCCGGAGGAGAACGCGGGCGTCTTGCAGGAGTTTTTGCGCCAGCATCCCGGGTTCAAGCTGGAGCGGACGCGCGAGCTGCTGCCGTTTGTGGACGGCGTGGACGGCAGCTATGTGGCGCGGATAAGCCGCGGTTCCTAGCCCGCGCTTGAAAATCCGCGCCGGGGAGAGAGGGCGTTCCTCCGCGCTTTTCGGCCAGCTCCCGGTTCCTGCGCCGGATAAAACCCGTCGTCTCGCGCGTTTTCTCGCTCCGGCGAGGGGTTTTCGGCGGCGGGAGCGGCCCTGCCGGCAGGGGCGGAAAGCGCTGTAATGAGGGGGCCGCGGGGCGGGATTGGAACTTCGCACAAAAAATGGAAAGGGTTTAGCAAGGCATGTTGAGAACTTCAGACGGGATTAGCGTTAAGTGCCGTGGCATAGAGACCCAATAGCGTCAGTGCATTGCTGGTATGAGCAAAATATCGGACATAGCAGGATGGTTGACCAGGGGTCGGTCTGGGGGGCCGGCGTCCGGGAAATCCTGTTTATTCCGGGTGCGGATGGCCACGAAGCTGGTGCTGAGTTTTCTGCTGATCATTTTGCTGGTGAGCGGCGTTTTTGGGCTGGTGGGGGCGCGGGTGATTGGGAACCGGGTCGTCGCGGAGGCGCAGGCCAAGGTGCATACGGATTTGAATGCGGCGCGGGAGATCTACCTGAACAAACTGGCGGCGGTGAACGACGTGGTGCGCTTTACGGCGGACCGGGTGCTGCTGCTGAACTCGTTGCTGTCGGGCGACACGCGGCCGGCGTGGGAGGCGCTGGTGCGGACGCGGGAGCGCGAAAAGCTGGACGTGCTGGGGGTGACGGATCGGAACGGGCGGGTGGTGCTGCGCGCGACCTCCGGCAGCGTGGTGGGCGATGACCAGTCGCAGGACGAACTGGTGCGCGCGGTGATGGAGCGGGCGGAACCGGTGGCGGCGGCCTGCCTTGTCTCGGCCGAGAACCTGCGGCGGGAGTCGCCGGCGCTGGCGGAGCAGGCGCATTTCCAGTTTATCGAGACCCCGAAGGCGCGGGCGCGCGCGGCGACGGAGGAATCGTCCGGCATGATGTTGAAGGCGGCCGCGCCGGTGCTGGATTCGTCGCACCGGGTGCTGGGGATTGTATATGGGGGGGTGTTGCTGAACCGCAACTGTGAGATTGTGGACCGCATCAAACAGACCGTATTTCAGAACCTGCAATACAAGGGCAAAGACATGGGGACGGCGACGATATTCCAGGATGACCTGCGGATCTCCACCAACGTGAAAAATGAGGACGGCACCCGCGCCCTGGGCACCCGGGTGGCGGAGGATGTCTATGAGCAGGTGGTGCGGCACGGGCGGCCGTGGATTGGGCGGGCTTTTGTGGTGAATCATTGGTACATCACGGCGTATGAGCCGATTCGGGATCTGACGGGCAGAATCATCGGGATGCTGTATGTCGGGTTGCTGGAGCAGAAATATGTGGATTTGCGGCATCGGGCGGTGATGGTGTTTCTGGCCGTGACGGTGGTGGGCGCGCTGATCGCGCTGGGCCTGGCGTCCTTCATTTCCGGCAAGATTTCGGTTTCGATCAAGAAATTGGCGGTGGCGGCGGAGCAGGTGGCGCACGGGAACCTGGACACGCGGGTTGAGATCCGTTCGCATGACGAGCTGCTGGAGCTGGCGGACGCGTTCAACTTCATGGCGGCGGCGCTGAAAAAACGGGACGAAAAGGTGCGGGAATTCACGACGCGGCGGATCATGCAGTCGGAGCGGCTGGCCCATATCGGGCAATTGGCGGCGGGGGTGGCGCATGAGATCAATAATCCGCTGACCGGCATCGTGACCTATTCGCATTTGCTGCTGGAACGGGCGTCGGCGGACGACGGAACGCGGGCCTCGCTGGAGAAGATCGTCAAGCAGGCCGACCGGTGCCGGGATATTATCCGCGGGCTGCTGGACTTTTCGCGCCAGCGGAAACCCGAGAAACGGCAGTCGAACGTGAACCGGGTGCTGGAGGAATGTATTTCGTTGGTTGACAATCAAGTGCTGTTCCACAACATCAGGATTGTGCAACATCTGAGCGCGAATCTGCCGCCGGTCTTCATGGACCCGTCGCAAATTCAGCAGGTGTTTATGAATATGATTCTGAACGCGGCGGAAGCGATGCATGGCGGGGGGCGGCTGACGCTCACCACCCGGCACGTGCCGGCGGAACAGGCCGTCGAGGTGGAGTTCGCCGACACGGGCCACGGCATCAAGGAGGCGGACCTGGACCGGATCTTCAGCCCGTTCTTCTCGACCAAAGAGGTGGGGCATGGGACGGGCCTCGGGCTGGCCATCAGCTACGGAATTGTCAAGGAGCACAAGGGCACCATCACCGTGGAGAGCGAGGAGGGGCGCGGCGCCACGTTCACAATTTGCTTGCCGGTCAGCAACGAAGAGGAGAACCTGCCACGTGCCGCTTAAGCATACCATCCTGGTGATTGACGACGAGGAAGTGGTGCTCGATGCCTGCACGCAGATTCTGGACAGCCGCGATTGCCGCGTCGCGCTGGCCAACAATGGCGCGGAAGGTTTGAAGCGGCTGGAGGAGCTGCAGCCGGACCTGGTTTTTCTGGATCTCAAGATGCCCGGGCTTTCCGGGCTGGAAGTGCTGGAGCGCATCCGGGCCAAGCTGCCGCTGATGGTGGTGATTGTGATCACGGGCTACGCCACTGTGAGCTCGGCGGTCGAGGCCATGAAGAAGGGGGCGTTTGATTTTCTGCCCAAACCGTTCACGCCCGATGAATTGCGCCTGATTGCCCGGCGCGGGCTGGAGCACAGCCGGCTGGTGCAGCAAACCACCGCCCTGCGGCGGGAGAAGGAAATGCTGCGGGAGAACTTTGCCGCCATTGTCTCCCATGAACTCAAATCGCCGCTGGGCGCCCTCCAGCAGAACTTGTACGCGCTGGCCGCCGAACTGGAAGACAAGCTGGCGGAGGAGCAGCAGCAGCGGTTTGCCCGCCTGCAGGCGCGGGTGGACGACTTGCTGAAGCTGATTCATTCGTGGTTGCGGGTCTATTCGGTGGACATCAACAAGCTGAAGGAGACCTTCCAGCCGGTGGCCCTGGCCGACATCGTGGCCCGGGCGGTGGAATACACCCAGCCGCACGCGACGCGCAAAGGGCTGCAGATCGAAACCTCGGTCGCGGAAGGGATGCCGTCCGTCATTGGCGACGCGGGCAGCCTGACCGAGGTGGTGACGAACCTGTTGGGGAACGCGGTCAAATACAGCTTCCCGAACCACAAGATCCGCGTGCGGGTCGAAACCCGGAACGCCGAGGCGCTGATTGCGGTCGCGGACACGGGCGTGGGCATCGCGAAGGAGGATGTGCCGCGGCTTTTCCAGGATTTTGCGCGGGGCCAGGCGCAACCCGAAGGCGCGACCGGCTGCGGGATGGGGCTGGCCATCAGCCGGCGGATTACCGAGGTCCACGGGGGCACCATCACCGTGGAAAGCGAGCCGGGGCAGGGCAGCACTTTTACGATTTACCTGCCGTTGGGGCAGGGCGTGGTCCAATCGAGTCCAACTCCAGTATAAAGGTTTAAATATGAGCGAAGCTAAACAACTCCTGATTATTGATGATGACCCGGATTTTGTGGCGGGCATTAAGTCCATTCTGGTAAAAGCCAAGTACGCGGTGGATGTGGTCCATAACCCGAAGGACGGGCTGCAAGCCTTGAAAACCAAGAACTATGATCTGCTGCTGCTGGACGTCATGATGGGGCGCGGCGCGGAGGGGATTATGATCGCCCGCAAGCTGGGGAAAGACCCGAAATTGCGCAAGTTGCCGGTGCTGATCATCACCGGGATCCGCGAGCAGATGGCGTTTCTGTTCCCCGGCCAGGCGGTGCATCCCAGCTTTGTGGAGGTGGATGAGCTGGTCGAAAAGCCGGTGGACCCGAAACTTCTGCTGGATAAGGTGGCGAGCCTGCTCAAGACTGCCGAAACGCGAAAGGCCAAAAGCAAATGAGCACAGCAACTGCGGTAGCGGAACCCGCCGCCCCCAGCGCGGCGCCGCCGGAAAACCCGATGTCCTTTGTCGAGGAAATCAACCACTTGCTGTACGCCTCGAAGGGCAATCCGATCAATACCTGCATCCAATGCGGGACCTGCTCGGCTACCTGCCCGGTGGCCTCGGGCGGGTTCATGGACAATTCGCCGCGGCGCATCATCGCCCTGATCCGGGCCGGCTTCAAGGAACAGGTGCTCAAGGCCAATACGTTCTGGTATTGCGCCTCCTGCTACCAGTGCACCGTGCGGTGCCCGCGGAATATAGATATCGCGGAGCTGATGTACGGATTAAAGCGCTACACCGTGTGGAAAACCGAACATCAGGAGGGGCTGATTGGGCCGGTATTCTCGGAGACCTTTGTGAAGATGATCCTGCGCACGGGGCGGTCTTATGAGCCGGTGCTGGCCCCGACGTATATGTTCACCTACGGCCTGCCGGAAATGATCCAGGAGGCCACCATGGGCACGGCGCTGATGCTCAAAGGTCGGTTGCCGCTGCTGCCGGCGCGCATTAAGCGGCTGGATAACTTTAAGCGCATGATCAAGCATATCATCCCCCTGGGAGACAAAGAATGAAGAGTTACGCATATTTCCCCGGTTGCTCGCTGGAGAAGATGGCGCACAGCTATCATATTTCAGCGTTGGAAACGTCGCGGGCGCTGGGCGTCGAACTGCGGGAGCTGGAAGACTGGAATTGCTGCGGCGCGACGGCTTATTTCCACGTGGACGAACTGCTCGCCTACACGCTTTGCGCGCGGAACCTGGCGATGGCGGAGCAGCAAAAGCTGCCGATGGTGGCCCCGTGCAGCGGGTGCTACAAGAATATGTATTTCACGCGCGAGCATCTGCGGCACGACGCGGACCTGGCCGAGCATATCAACGCGGCGCTGGCCGAGGACAACCTCAGCTTCTCGGGCGAGTCGAAGGTGCATCACCTGATCGAGGTGTTTGTCCATGACGTGGGGCTGGCGCAAGTCAAGGCCAGCGTCAAAAACCCCCTGAAGGGGCTGCGAGTGGCACCCTACTACGGCTGCCAGATTCTGCGCCCGCGCAAGCAGGCCAAGGAAAACGTCGAGCAGCCGACGTTCTTCGAGGATTTGGTGGCGGCGTGCGGGGCCGAGCCGGTGCCGTACCCGCTGCGGCTGACGTGCTGCGGCGGCGCGCTGATCATTACGAACCGCGAGGCGGCGCTGAGCATGGTGCGGAACCTGCTCGAATCCGCCATTCAGGCGCGCGCGGCGGTGATCGTGACCGCCTGCCCGCTCTGCCAGGTGAACCTCGAGTGCTACCAAAAGCAGGTCAACAAGGAGTTCGGCACGGATTACAAGATGCCGGTGATGTATTTCACCCAGTTAATGGGCCTGGCGCTGGGCATCCCACCCAAGCGGTTGGGCATCGGCTCGGAACTGGTGGCGGTCATGCCGGCCATCCGCGAGGCGCAGGAAGCCGCGCCGGCTCTCGCCGCGAAATGAACCTTTAACCCTTTATGAACCTCTACGTCCTACTCAAAATGGTGCCGGATACGGTGGAAGAGCTCGAAGTCGCCGCCGACGGCAAGTCGCTGGATTCAGAATTCCTCCGGTTCAAACTCAGTGAACCGGACGATCACGCCCTCGAGCAGGCGCTGATCCTGAAAGAAAAAATGGGCGGCAAGGTGACGGTCGTCGCTTTTGACGCGCCGGAAGTGGACGATGTATTGTTTACGGCGCTGGCCAAGGGGGCTGACCGTGCGGTGAAAATTCCGCTTAACCAGGCCAGCCTGGGCACGGTGGCGTCCGCCAAAGTCCTCACGGAGTTCTTTGCGGCCGCCGGGGCGCTGACCTCGGATTCGCTGCTGTTGCCCGGCTCGCAGGCGATCGACGATCTGGAGGGCGAACTGGCCCCGTTGCTCGCGGCGGCGCTGAAACTGCCCTATATCGGGGTGGTCTGCGGCGTGACGGGTGATGCCGGGAAGGTGACGGTCTTGAAAGAGTTTGCCGGCGGCTTGCGCGGCGAGTTCGAGGTGACGCTGCCGGCCGTGCTGGGAATTCAATCCGCCGAAAAGCCGCCGCGCTACGTGCCGGTGGCCAAAGTGCGGGCCGTGATGAAGTCCGCCCAAATCGAGGAGGCGGCTTTGGCATCGCCCGAGCAGCCGATCCAGCTTGATATTGAACGAATGTACAAGCCGGAGGCTGCGGGCCGCGCGCAAATGATTGAAGGATCCACCGAAGAGGTTGCGGACCAATTGGTGGAAGTGCTGGCAAAAAACAGTGTGATCTAAGGAGACTCAGTTATGGCAAATCCAATACTCGTTCTGGCCGAGCAACTCCGGGGCGAAATCTCGGACATCACCTTTGAAATGCTGGGGGTTGGGCGCGCGTTGGCCAGCGCTGTGGGTGCCCCGTTGTATGCGGTCTTGCTGGGCAGCGAAGCCGCGCCGCTTGCCGCGAAACTGGGAAAGGCGGACAAAGTATTCGTGGCGGATAATCCACAACTTAATCTGGCACCCGCTGCCACCGTTACGGCGGTGCTCAAGACGGTGATTGACCAAAGCCAGGCGGGCCTGGTTTTGGTCGGATGCACCAACGTGTCGCTGGGGATTGGCTCGACGCTCGCAGCGCAGACCGGTTTGCCGCTGGTAAACTTCTGTCGCGCGGCCCGGGCCGACGGCTCCGCCATTCAGCTCACCAGCCAGTTGTTCGGCGGCAAGATCCTGTCGGATGTGAAGCTGCCGGACGGGCGCGGCATCGCCTGCCTCTACCCGGGGGCGTTTCCCGCCGACGACGGCAAGAGCGACCAGGCGCCGCCGGTCGAGAAACTGGACCTGCCCGTGGAGGCGCCCAAGGTGACGTTCAAGCAATACATCGAGCCGGAAACCGGCGATGTGGACATTACGAAACAGAATATCCTCGTGGGGGTGGGACGGGGGATTCAGAGCCAGGACAACGTGCAACTGGCCGAGGACCTCGCGCAAGTGCTGGGCGGGGCCGTTTGCGCTTCCCGCCCGGTGATTGACCAGGGCTGGCAGCCGTTGAGCCGGCAGGTCGGCAAGTCCGGCATGACCGTCAAGCCGCGTGTTTATTTCGCGCTCGGCATCAGCGGTGCGCCGGAACACTGGGAAGGCATGCAAAACTCGCTATGCATCATCGCCGTCAATACCGACCCCAAAGCGCCGATTTTCGACGGCGCGCACATTGGCGTGGTCGGCGACGTGCTGGAATTGCTGCCGGTCCTGACGGACAAAGTTAAAGCGCGCAAGGGATAAAATGAGCGAAGCACCGTCAGCCACCCATCTTTCGGGAATAACGCAAAACCCGCGGCCAAACTGCCTTGACCGAAAGGGTTTGGGTTTCGAGTTTTGGGCTGCTTCGGTGTTCCGGTTTTATGGGATGAATTCGCGGGGCGCCGTCCCGCGCATAACCGAGTAATGCCCTATGGATCCAGTTAAACTTCCTGTATTTGGTTTGCCGGGCCTCTGGTTGCTGTGGCTGCTTACGCTTGTGGCCTTTGGTGTTTTTGGCCGCCGAGCCTGGCAGCTCATTGGGTTATTGCGGCAGGGACGCTACGAAAACCGCTTCGATCACCCGGTCCGGCGGGTTCTGCATGCCGTGCGCCACGTGCTCTGGCAGCCGCGCATCTTCAACGAACGGAGCATTGGCCTGCCCCATTTCCTTATCTTTTGGGGCTTTGTCGTTTATGCGCTCTGCTTCAACTGGAGCTTGGTGCGCGGTCTGTTCCCGTTCCTCCCCGTTCCGTACCCGGACGAGGTCAATCTCACCAGCTTCTTTCTGGAGGTGTTCTCCGTGCTGGTGTTGCTCTCGCTCGGCGTGGCGATCGTGCGGCGCCTGTTCTTTGCGCCGAAATACCTGCATCTGAGCCTGGATGCCAACCTGATTCTGGGGCTGATCGGGCTGCTCATGTGCAGCATGGTCTTCTTCTTTGCCTTCCGCATGGTGCATGAAGGCGGGGCGGCGTCTGCCTGGCTGCCTTTCAGCAGCCAGTTGGCGCGCGCTTTTGCCGACCTGTCGCCGGAGACCGCCGGCACCCTGGCCCAGGCCATGTGGTGGCTGCATATGATTGTGGTGCTGTTTTTCCTGGTGTATTTGCCGTATTCCAAGCACTTGCACCTGCTGGCCTCGCCTTTCAATGTGTTTTTCAGCCAGGCCGCCACCCGCCCGGTCGGCGATCTCGGCGTGCTCGACGCCAAAGACGATTTGACGTCCGGCGCTTCGCGCTGGCAGGAGCTTACTTGGAAACAACTGCTCAGCGGGTTCTCCTGCGCCGAATGCGGACGGTGTGACCGCTCGTGCCCGGCCACGGCCTCCGGCTATCCGCTCCAGCCCCAGCAAATCATCCAGAAGATCAAGGACCACATGGTCCATACCGCTCTGAATGGCGGAAACGGCGAAGGCGCGCCCAAGCTCATCGGCGATGTGATCACCGAGGCTGAAATCTGGGCCTGCACCACCTGCATGGCGTGCATGAATTGCTGCGCCGTCTGGAATGAACAGGTGCCCCTGATCGTCACCTTGCGGCGGCATCTTGTCAGCCAGGGTGAGGTTGAGCGCACCGTGCAGGATATGCTCGCCAATCTGCAGCGCTACGGCAATTCCTTTGGTAAATCCGACCGTATGCGCGCCAAATGGACGCAAACCTCCGGGTTGAAGATCAAGGATGCCCGCAAGGAAGCCGTCGAATACCTGTGGTTCGTCGGCGATTACGCCAGCTTTGACCCGCGCTGCGAAGATATCACCCGGCAGACGGCCAACGTTTTCGCTCGAGCGGGCGTGGATTTTGGCCTGCTCTACGAGGCGGAGCGCAACGCCGGCAACGATGTGCGCCGCGTCGGGGAAGAAGGGTTATTCGAAATGCTGCGGGATAAAAATCTCCAGGCGCTGGGCAAGGCGCAGTTCCGGAAAATCGTCACCACCGATCCCCATACCTACCACACGCTCAAGAACGAGTATCCCTGGAACGGCCATCGCCCGGAAGTCTGGCATTACACGGAAGTGCTGGCGCAGTTGCTGGAGGCGGGCCGGCTGCCGCTGCAGAAGAAACTTTCCGGCCGCGTGACCTATCACGACCCCTGCTACCTCGGCCGCTACAATGGCGTTTACGAGGCTCCCCGCCGCGTGCTTCGCGCGTTGGGCGTGGAGTTGGTCGAAATGCCGCGCTGCCGCGACAAGAGCTTCTGCTGTGGCGCCGGCGGCGGCCGCATCTGGATGGAAGACACGGAGAAAATCGCTGAGCGTCCGGCCGAAAACCGCATCCGCGAAGCTGCGGCTCTGGCGGGCGTGACAACCTTTGTCGTTGCCTGCCCGAAGGACATCGCCATGTTCCGCGATGCGGTCAAGACGGCGGGCCAGGAAGGCAAGATCGTTGTCAAAGACCTGGCCGAACTGGTCGCGGAGGCCATGGCCGAGCCCCGGCCGGAGGCCCCCAGCCCGAAACCTGAAACCAATCCGAAACCTGAGTCCCCCAAATGAACATGAAAGGATCGCAATGGTCGCTGTGTTAGAACCGGCAGTTGTTGATAAAACCACCACGCTGGAGACGCTGCTCCAGACGCCGGCGGGCCGGCGCATGATGAGCTGCATCCAATGCGGCACCTGCGGCGGCACCTGCCCCTACGGCGAGCACATGGAGTTTTCGCCCCGGCGCGTCATTGGCATGCTGCGGGAAGGCTTTCTGGACGAAGTGATCAAATCCGACAGCCTGCTGTGCTGCGTCGCCTGCTATGCCTGCATGGCCAAATGTCCGCGCGGCATCCGGTTGACGGACATCCTGCTCCCGCTGGTCAAGGAACAGGTGCTTATCACCCGCTCCGAAATGCCGGCGGAATTCCAGAAATCACTGGAGAACATACATCGCTACGGCAACCCGATGGGCGAATCCCCGCGCAAACGCGCCGCCTGGACTGCCACCGCCGGAACAAAGATTCCCGTGCTGGCCGAAATCAAGCGCGAGGTGGACGTGCTCTGGTTTGTGGAGTGTTATACCTCCTTCTACGCCCGCGGGCAGGATAACAGCCGGGCCACCGCCAAACTATTCCAGGCTCTCGGGGTGGATTTCGCCATCCTGGGGAACGAGGAGAAGTGCGCGGGTGACTGCGGCCAGATGACCTGGGAGTCGGGGCTGTTCGAATCCCTGGCCGAATACAACGTCAAGCTGTTCAATAAATACAAATTCCGGCGCCTGGTGACCGGCGATGCGCATGCCTACAATGCGTTCCGCTTCCGATACCCGATGTATGGCATGACCCAGCCGGCCGAGCATACCACGCAATTCTTTGCGCGCCACCTGGACCAGCTCAAGCCCCGGCTCAAGAAACCCCTCAATCTCACCGTCACTTATCACGACCCATGCTGCCTGGGCCGGGCCGACAATATCTACGACGAGCCGCGGGCGCTTTTGCGGGCGATTCCCGGCATAAAACTGGTCGAGATGGTTCACCACCGCGTCAATGCCGTCTGCTGCGGCGGGGGCGGCGGCGGCATGTGGCTGGATACCTACTACAAGCAGCAGGGCATGGATCGGCTGTCGGAGCGGCGGGTCAAGGAAGCCGTTGCCACGGGGGCCGATGTGCTCGCGGTGGCCTGTCCCTACGAAGTTTCGCGGTTTGAGGACGCCCTCAAAGTGGTTCCGCACAATAAACCTATGGTGGTCCGGGACGTTGTCGAACTCCTGGCCGAGTCCCTGGAATAGAAAGCTTAGCATTTTATGAAACCCATTGTACCGAAGAAGAACGAACCCATTCGCATCGGCTATTATATCTGCCATTGCGGCACGAATATCGCCGGCATGGTGGACGTCGAGGCGGTCGCCAAATACGTCGCCACCTTGCCCAACGTAGCTATTTCGCGGAATTACAAATATATGTGCTCCGATCCGGGGCAGGAGTTGATCCAGCAGGACATCCGCGAGCACCGGCTAAACCGCATTGTGGTCGAGGCCTGCTCGCCGCTGTTGCACGAACTCACCTTCCGCAAAGCCACGGAAGCCGCCGGGCTCAACCCGTTCTATGTCCAGATGGTCAACACCCGGGAGCATAATTCCTGGGTGCATACCGATCGGACCGAGGCCACCCGCAAGGCTATGGCCCTGGCGCGCGCCGCCATCCAGCGCGTTCCGCACCATAAACCGCTCGAAGTGAAAAAGGTCCCGGTCAACCCCAATGTCCTGATCGTTGGCGGCGGCATCGCCGGCATCCACGCCGCGCTTACCCTGGCCAATGCGGGCAAGATGGTCTATCTGGTGGACAAAGAGGCGACCATTGGCGGCCACATGGCCATGTTCGACAAGACCTTTCCCACCCTGGACTGCGCCATGTGCGTGCTGTCGCCCAAGATGGCCGCCGTAGGCTCGCACCCCAACATCCATCTCTGGACCTACTCGGAAGTGGCCAAGGTGGACGGCTATGTCGGCAATTTCAACATTACCGTCCGGCGCAAGCCGCGCTACATTCTCGAAGACCTCTGCACCGGCTGCCAGGAATGCGTGGATGCCTGCGTCTTCAAAGAGCCGAAGTTCCCCGACAAGTTCAATCTCGGCCTGGGCAAGCGCAAGCCGGTATTCCTCCCGTTTGCGCAGGCCATTCCGCCCGTGGTGATGATTGACCCCGAGGTCTGCCTCAACTTCAAGCGCGGCAAGAATCCCGACGGCACCCATACCGTCTCGGACAAATGCAAAAAGACCTGCGTCCAGGCCTGCGGCGATCGCAAAGCGATTGACTTCAAGCAGACCGAGGAATTCAAAAACATCACGGTGGGCACCATCATCATGGCTACGGGCTTCCAGATATTTGACGCCAAACGCACCCCCTTCTATGGCTACGGCGTCTATCCCAACGTCTATAACGCCCTGGAAATCGAACGGATCATCAACGCCTCCGGCCCCACCGAGGGCGAACTCATCATGCGGAATGGCCAGCGGCCCAAAAAAGTGGCGATCGTCCACTGCGTCGGCTCGCGTGACGAAAACACCAACCGCTGGTGCTCGCGGGTTTGCTGCCTTTACTCCCTCAAACTGGCGCACCTCATCAAGGAGCACACCAACGCCGAGGTGTATAACTTCTACATTGATATGCGGACGCCCGGCAAGAGCATGGAGGAGTTCTACAACCGGATTGCCGAGGAAGGGATGCACCTGATCCGGGGCAAGGTGGCGGATGTTTACCCCGACCCGAACAACGGCGCCACCGGCCGCCTGGTCGTCCAGGCGGAGGACACGCTGACCAATAAGATTCTCAAGATCCCGGTGGACATGGTCGTGCTGGGGGTGGGGCTGGAGCCGCAGCCGGATTCCGAAAACCTGCGCCGCCAGTTTAACCTGAGCTGCAGCAGCGAAGGCTGGTTTTTGGAGCGGCACCCGAAACTGGCCCCCGTCAACACCTTCACCGATGGCATCTTCCTCGCCGGTTGCTGCCAGGGGCCCAAAGACATCCCCGATTCCGTGGCCCAGGCCGGCGCCGCGGCCTCCGAGGCGTTCGCGCTGATTGACAAAGGCCACGTCGAGCAGGAGCCCAACACCGCCTACATCCTGGCCGACGAGTGCAGCGGCTGCAAATCCTGCATCCCGCTGTGCCCCTACACGGCCATCACCTTTGACGAGGAGCGCAAGAAAGCCATCATCAACGAGGCGCTCTGCAAGGGCTGCGGCACCTGCGTCGCGGCGTGCCCGAGCGGCTCAATTGTGCAAAACCTGTTCGAAGACGAAGAAATCTTCAGTGAAATTGACGGCGTGCTGGCGCCGGTTCCGGTTTAACCGCCCGCCGAGAAAGGATTAAAAAATGACGAACCAAACCAAACCCTCCGCTTCTGGAGAAACCTGGACGCCACGCATTGTGGCCTTCTTTTGCAACTGGTGCACCTACACCGCGGCCGATCTGGCCGGCGTGTCCCGCATGAAACATGCGGCCAACGCGCGGGTGATTCGGCTGATGTGCTCGGGCCGGGTGGATCCGCAGTTCATCGTTGAGGCGCTGGCCAAAGGCGCCGATGGCGTGCTCATCGGCGGCTGCCATCCCAATGATTGCCACTACGTCGAAGGCAACTACAAATGCCTCCGCCGCTACCAGATGCTCAAACGCATGATCGCCGACATGGGAATCGAGCCCGAACGCCTGCGGCTGGAATGGATTTCCGCCGCCGAGGGCGAAAAAGTCAAACGCGTCATCAACGAGATGACCGAAACCCTCACCCAGCTTGGCCCGCTGGGCCTCCCGCAAAAGTTCGACGAGTGGGACCGGGAAATGGAACACTTCGCCGAACACGTCGCCGCCCGGGAAGCCGCCACCGGCAGCGCCTGCCCGGAACATGGTGGCAAACCTCAAACTCTGGAGACTGCTCATGCCTAAGCCCAAAATTGCCTTTTACTGGTGCGCCTCGTGCGGAGGCTGCGAAGAAACCGTCGTGGACCTCGCCGAGGACATCCTCGGGGTGGTTGAAAAAGTGGACATCGTGCTCTGGCCCGTGGCGATGGATTTCAAATACAAGGACATCGAGGCCATGCCCGACAAGTCCATCGTGGCCACGCTGCTCAACGGCGCCATCCGCTCCACCGAACAGGAGGAGATGGCCCACCTGTTGCGCCGCAAAAGCCAATACCTGATCGCCTATGGCGCCTGCGCGCAGCTCGGCGGCATTCCCGGGCTGGCCAACCAGTTTCCGCTCGAGCAAATCTTCCAGTTCAATTACGAGGGCGGCCCGACCATGGCAAACGCCCAAAAGACCCGCCCTCAGGTGACCACCGACGACCAGGGCCGCACCCCGACTCTGCCGGCCATGCACCATGTTGTCCGCTCGCTCGACCAGGTGGTCGAGGTGGATTATTACGTGCCGGGCTGTCCGCCCACCCCGCGGGTCACCCGCACGGCGCTGACCGCCCTGCTGGAAAACCGGCTGCCGCCCAAAGGAAGCGTGATCGCGCCCGATATCGCGTTGTGCGACGAGTGCCCCCGCAAGGCCACCAAGCCCGCCAATATCGCGTTCACCGAGTTCAAACGGCCCCACCAGGCGTTGATGGACCCGAACCTGTGCTTCCTCGCCCAGGGCGTCGTTTGCCTGGGCCCCGCCACCCGCAGCGGCTGCAACGCGGCCTGCACCGTCGGCGGCATGCCATGCACCGGCTGCTTCGGCCCCACCTCCCGCGTACGCGATCAAGGCCTTAAAATCCTGTCCTCGATCTGCTCCAACATCGCCCCCAAAGAAGAGGGCGAAATCGAAAAAGTAATTGAAGGCATCCCCGATCCGGTGGGCACCTTCTATCGGTACGGCCTGGCCAAGAGCCTGTTGCGCCGCAAAGCCACCCTCCCCTCAAAGTAAAAGAGATCCATATGGACCAAACCGTTAAAGAGACATTCAACCAGGGCGCCGCCCGCGCCAACGCGGCCTATCAAATGGGCCGCCGCCGCTTCACCATCGAGCCCATCACGCGCCTCGAAGGCCACGGCAAGATCGATATCTTTCTAAACGACAAAGGCGATGTCGAGCGGGCCTATATGCAGGTCCCCGAATTGCGCGGCTTCGAGGTTTTCAGCCTCGGGCGCCCCGCCGAGGACATGCCGCAAATTACCAGCCGCATCTGCGGCGTCTGCCCCACCTCGCACCACATGGCTTCGACCAAATGCCTCGACGATCTTTACCAGGTCGAGCCGACCGTGCCCGGCCGGAAGATTCGCGAGCTGGTCTATAACGCCTTCATTCTCGAAGACCATGCCCTGCACGTCTTTGTGCTGGGCGGGCCGGATTTCATCGTCGGCCCGGAAGCCCCCCCGGCCGAACGCAATATCGTCGGCGTGATCGGCAAGGTGGGGCTGGAGGCGGGCAAGAAAGTCATTGCCTCCCGCCGCCGCGTGCGCGAGCTCATCGCCTATTTCGGCGGCAAGGTGGTGCACCCGGTGCTGGGGTTGCCCGGCGGCGTCAGCAAGGCGCTGGACCCGGCCGACCTGCCCCGGTTCAAGGAATTGGCCCGGGACGCGGTCGAGTTTGCCGAATGGACGCTCGCCGTGCTCAAGCAAATCGTCCTGGAGAACCCCGAATACTTGAAGATGGTCACCAGCGACGCCTATACCCACAAGACCTGCTATATGGGCATGGTGGACGAACAGAATCGCGTCAACTTCTATGACGGCAAGCTCCGCGTGGTGGACTGCAACGGCAAGGAAATCTGCAAATTCCCGACCCGGCAGTACCTCGATTATGTCGCCGAACACGTCGAGCCCTGGAGCTACATGAAGTTCACCTACCTCAAACAGCGCGGCTGGAAGGATTTCGTGGAAGGCCCCGACACCGGCATCTATGCCGTGGCCCCGCTGGCGCGCTTGAATGCCTCCGATGGCATGGCCACTCCCAAGGCCCAGGCCGCCTACGAGGACTTTTACAAAACCCTCGGCGGCAAGCCGGTCCATTTCACCCTGGCCAACCACCTCGCGCGCGCCATTGAGATGATCTATGCCGCCGAGCGCATGCAGGAACTGGTGAACGATCCGGACATCATCAACCCGGACGTGCGGCGCGTTCCCACGAGCATCCCCAAAGAAGGCTTCGGCGTGGTGGAAGCCCCGCGCGGCACGCTGTTCCACCACTACCGGACTGACGAACGCGGCTGCATCACGATGGCCAACCTGATTGTGGCCACCCAGAATAACGCCGCGCGCATCGCCATGAGCGTGGATCGCGCCGCCAAGGGCCTCATCAAAAACGGCAAAGTCACCGAGGGCCTCCTTAACAAGGTCGAAATGGCCTTCCGCGCCTATGACCCCTGCCTCGGGTGCGCCACTCACTCGCTCCCCGGCCATCTGCCGCTGCGCGTCAACATTTACGACCGGCAGCGGAACCTGGTGGAACAACTCGTGCAGGACTAACCCGTTCTTCGGAGTTCAAGGTTCCGCCCGCCGGCGAATCCTGGATTCCGGATTGCGGAGGTGCGTCATGCTGCCGCTTGCGCCCGAAATGACCGCCGCGCCGGAGCCGTCATCCGCTCCGGCCCGGCGCACCCTGCTGCTGGGGCTGGGGAACGACATCCTCACCGACGACGGCGTCGGCCTTTACGTGGTTCGCCAGCTTCGGGCCACGCTGGCCGGATGCCCGGCGATTGATGTCCGTGAGACCATGGAGATGGGATTGGCGCTCCTGGACTTTATCAGCGGCTATGAGACGGTCGTGCTCGTGGACTCCATCCAGACCGGCCGCGTGGCGCCCGGCGTCGTGCATGAACTGGACGCCGCCGCCTTGCGGCAGCTCACCGGGCGCACGCCCCACTTCGTCGGCATTGGCGAAACCCTTGCCCTGGGCCGGCACCTGGGGCTGCCCATGCCGCAACAGGTCCGCATCTTTGCCATCGAAGTCGCCGACCCCTTCACGCTCGGCACCGCTTTGTCCCCCGCTTTGCAGGCCGCCCTGCCCGCCATCGTGGAGCGGGTGGGCCGGGCCCTTCGGTCGCTGGCGTAAGCCGCGCGGCCGCGGGTTGCCCCTGCCGGGAAGGGTCAGGAACGCGGCGCGATCACCAGGGTCTTTTCCGACATGACCGTGGCGGGCAGGGTTTCAATGTCTGCCAGGTGCTGCATCCACCACTGTTCGGCGTCGCGCCCGGTCCAGGTTCCCGCCGACGCGCACGCCGCCAGAGCCTGATCCAGGGCCTCCGCGCTGGCGGGGCGCTGCGCGGCCTGCTTGGCAAGGCAGCGCAGGAGAAGTTCAGCCAGGTCCGCCGAGACGGGCTGGCCCAGCCGCTCGGCCGGGGGCGGAGGCGGGCTTGAAACCTGCCGGCTGAACAACCCCTCGACGGTGTCGGAATCAAAGAGCGTCTTGCCGGTAAGCAGCCAATAGCCAACCGCGCCCAGCGAATAAAGGTCGCTCTGGATCGTTGCGCTCTCCGGTTTTTCGACCGCCTCCGGCGACATGAAATGCGGCGTGCCCACGATATCCCGGGGCGCCGGGCCGAACGCCGCTCCCGGATGCGCGGCCGCCACCAGCCCGAAGTCGAGCACCTTGACCAGGTCGCAAACGCCGCCGCGCCGGGTCAGAATGATGTTGGCGGGCTTGACGTCGCGATGGATCAGGCCGATGCGGTGCGCCTCGGCCAGCGAGCCGCAGGCCTGGCGCAGGATGTGAATGACCCGTCCCTCGGGTTGCGCCCCGAACCGGCGCACCAACTGGTCCAGGTCAATGCCGCCCAGGTACTCCATGGCGAAATAGAACAACCCCTCCGGGGTGCGCCCGTAGTCATAAATGGCGACGGTATTCGGATGGGTTAGCTGGCTGGTCATCTGCGCCTCGTGTTCGAAGCGGGCGGAGTTGGTTTCGTTGGTCTGATCGGGGTTGAGCAGCTTGATGGCGACCGGGCGGCGCAAGAGCGAATGGCGGGCGCGGTAAACCATGCCGTTGGCGCCGCGTCCAATCTCCTGCATCAGCACGTACTGGCCCAGCCGGCGGGCGGTAAGCGCATCCTTTCGCCCGGCGGCCTGGAGGTGTTCGACCAGCAGCGTGAAGCCAAAAATGGCGCCGCCGCTGGCCAGGAGCAGCCCAAAGAGCACCAGGAAAACGCGCCGCAAAACGTAGAGCGTCTGGAACGCCTCATCCAGCGACTGCTCGGCGGCCACCCCCATGCCGCAATCCCGCAGCCAGGCCCAGGCGCCGATCACCTTCAACCCGCGGTAGTTGCGATAGCCGCGCACGTCGAAATCATTGTTTCCCATCGTGGCGGAGGCGGCCATGCGGGTGAGATGCAGTTGGCTGCGCGGCTTGGGGTGCGGAACGCCCGGGTGCAATTCCCCCTCGGGATCCAGCAGCTTCAGGTTCAGGATGGCGGTGTTGGTGCGCCCCGGCGGGATGAGCCCCAGCGTCTTGAGCGACTGATCAAAGCGGGTCGCCGTGAGCATCAGGCCGCTGCGGTCAAAGGCATAGGCTTCCCCGGTCTGGCCGATCTGCGCGACGGAAAAGATGCTGGTGAACTCCTTCTCCGGCCGCATGCGCAGGCCCAGGACGGCGGCCACGACGTCGTTGGTGGTCTTGATAGGGGCGGCCACAAACATGGTCGGCCCCTCGACCCGCCGGCTCAGGTTGGTCTGGCTGACAAATGGACGCGAGGTGGCCAGTTGCCCGTCCAACACCTTGTTAAGGAACAGGTTGTAAGCGGTCGGCGCCCGGACCCCGATTTCCTCGGGACCGGTGGTGGCCAGGATGCGCTTGTCCGGCGCCACCACGACGTAGCCAAGGTATTCCTGGGCCTCCAGAAGCGGCTGCAGGTAGTGCCGCAAGGTTTGGGCCGGCGCGGAATCTGCCAGGGACTGCGGCGTGGCGCGGGGATCCTGCGCCAGGGCCGCCAGTTGCATAATTGCGGCTTCGACGCGCGCATCCGACGCAAAGGATTTGGCGGCATACTGCCGCTCCGTGAACCACAAACGCAAGGCATTGACGTCCGCCTGCAGCAACGTCTGCAAGCGCGCCGCCAGCTCGCCGCGGGTGGTTTCTTCCACCCGTTTGACCACCCACAGCCCGACAATGCCCAGGATCAGGGCTCCAGCCAGCGGCACGGCCCACAGGCGCTTGGACAACAGCCGCGGCAACCGAATCAAGAACCGGTTGACGGCGCTCATGCGAGGCCCTGTTCCGTCAATGCTCACCGCTCAAGACTGGTTCGCCCGGCAACAGTTGTCAACGGAGACCAACAGGCCGGCACCCCCCATTGGCTCGTAGAACCGGGAAAAAGAGCCTCGCCCCCCACCCGCCCGCCCAGCCGCAGCCCCATACCCCCTCCCTCCGCCAAAGGGCGTTTCCCCGGAAATCCCCCTCCTTATACCCTCTCAAAGCGC
>JAAYVL010000045.1 GCA_012517205.1 Verrucomicrobiota bacterium | reverse complement strand
GAGAGAATGGGAGAATAATTGCTAAGCTCGGTAAAAGCAGATAGTTAAGAATCCAGGGCTGATAAAAGGCGGCTTTTTGAGGGTGGGAGGACGTCTGGATGGCTCTTGAATGTCTTCTCTGAAACGTTGACGTTGCGTAGTCCAGCCGTATGCCTTCGTTCCGTTGGAGCCGAGACGGGCCTGATAAGCTCGTGGATAGTCTCAACGAGCGGACTGGCTGGCGGCTTCAACGAGCGGGTCGTTGGATTCCGAATGGCTTTCGCCCGTAAAACCAAGGACTTGCCCGTTTTGCGGGGTCGAATTGCCGTTGAAATCAGAATTGTTCCGGCTAAGGCTGATAATACACGCGGTAGTAGCGCTGGGTGCCCCCGGCCGCCAGGTCGGTTTGGGAAGCGCTCGTGCCGCCCGCCGGCTGCGTGCCCACCGGCTGCCAGATGCCGGAGCTGAGATTGGTGCAGTACTCCAGGGTGTAATTCGTGCCTGGCAGCGTGTTGGTGTAATACACCGTGGCGGCCCCGCTGGCGTGGGTGATGGAGGTAATCTGCGGGCGGAGAACCCCGGACACCTCAAAGATCATCAATCCCCCTACTTCATCCGCCACGTAGGCGTAGTTGCCGCTGACGGCCACGTCGTAGGCAATCCCGCCGGTGGCGAAGCCGCCCACTTGCTGCGGGCTGGCTGGATTGCTCACGTCAATCACCTGCAGGCCCTCCTCTCCATCTGCGATATAGGCATAGTTGCCGCTGACCGCCACGCCTTGAGCGTTTCCGCTGGTGTCGTAGCCGCCCACCCGCTGGGGATTGGCCGGGTTGCTGATGTCAATCACCTGCAAACCCGCACCCCTGTCCGCGACGCAGGCGTAGTTGCCGCGCAAGGCCACGTCATAGGCATCCCCGCTAGTGTTGTAGCCGCCCACCCACTGGGGGTTGGCTGGGTTGCTCACGTCAATGATCTGCAAACCCGCATCCTCATCCGCCACGTAAACGTAGTTGCTGCGCACCACCACACCCCGGGCAATCCCGCTGGTGTCGTAGCCGCCCACCCGCTGGGGGCTGGCCGGATTGCTCACATCAATCACCTGCAGGCCCTCCTCTCCATCTGCGATATAGGCATAGTTGCCGTTGACGGCCACGCCATAGGCATCCCCGCTGGTGTCGTAGCCGCCCAGCCACTGGGGGCTGGCCGGGTTGCTCACGTTAATGATCTGCAAACCCGCAAATTGATCCACCAGGTAAGCATAGTTCCCGTCCACCACCGCATCTTGAGCCAGCGAGATAGCGGGGTAGCGGCCTGCGGATTGCGGGTGGGCCGGGTCACTGGTGTCAAGTACCAGCAAGCCCTTATCTACATCCACCAGGTAGGCATAGTTTCCGTTCACCGCCACGTTTCGGGCGGCCCCGCCGGTGGGATACTCACTTTTCCACAGTGGCTCGGCCGGGTCGCTCACATCAATCACCTGCAACCCCGCAAAACCGTTTGCCACGTAGGCGTAATTAGTGCTCACGGCCACGCCCAGGGCGGCATACCCGCTGGTGTTATAACTACCCACCCATTGGGGATTGGCGGGATTGCTCACATCAATCACCTGCAAACCCGCGAAGTCATCCGCCACATAGGCGTAGTCGCCGCGCACCGCCACGTCATTGGCAAACCCGGGGGTAAAGTAGCTGCCGGCGAGTTGGGGGCTGGCCGGGTTGCTGATGTCAATCACCTGCAAACCCCCACCCCCATCCGCCACGCAAGCGTAGCTGCCGCTGACCGCCACGCTGTAAGCATATCCAAGGGTGTCATAACCGCCCAGCCACTGGGGGCTGGCGGGATTGCTCACATCAATCACCTGCAAACCCGTCTCCCCATTCGCCACGCAGGCGTAGTTGCTGCTGATGGCTACGTCATTGGCAAACCCGCTGGTGTAGCAGTAGCCCGCCCATTGGGGGTTGGTCGGGTCGCTCACGTCAATCACCGTTAAATCCCCATCCGCCACGTAAGCGTAGCCGCTGCTGACGGCCACGCCCCAGGCACCCCCGAGGCCCTGGTAGCTGCCCACTAGCTGGGGGCTGGCGGGATCGCTCACGTCAATCACCTGCAACCCCGCGAAGTCATCCGCCACATAGGCGTAGTTGCCGCTGACGGCCACTCTGTGGGCCCATCCGGGGGTGGCGCAACCGCCCACCCGTTGCGGGTCGGCCGGGTCGCTAACATCGAAAATATACAACCCCCCGGTGCCTGCCGCCACGTAGGCGTAGCTTCCCTCCACCGCCACGCCCTCGGCATCTCCCAGGGGCCAACCCGGCCATTGGCCAATCAAAACGGGGTCCGCCCCCCGGGCCGGGCCGGCCAGGGCCAGGGACAGGGCCAGCAACGCCCCGCCATAGTGAACTTTCGTGAACCGCATGAAGTGCTCGCGGGCTTTCATCGTATCTTCCTTTCCTATCATGGTTGATTTTTCGGCGCCGCCGTCCTCCGTGCGCCCGGCGAGCGGCGGGATAACGCGGCAGCCGCGACGGTCCTGCGCCATCCTGCCCAGCCCGGTCACGGGCCGGGAGTATTAGTTGTTTTTCCGGTTGCGCATAAGCCAAGTCTATTATGATATGGGCGCACCTGTCAAGTGCCGGATTGGCCGGACGGCCCGGGTTGGGAGGGAATCCCGGGCGCGCAAGGCGGCGCGGGCAGCTTGGCCGCTCAGGCTTCGGAGCCCCGGCTGGCGCACCGGGGCCGACGGGATGAAACGCTCCGGCTAAGGCTGATAATACACGCGGTAGTAGCGCTGGGCGCCGCCGGCCGCCGGGTCGGTTTGGGAAGCGCTCGTGCCGCCCGCCGGCTGCGTGCCCACCGGCTGCCAAGCGCCGGAGCTGAGATTGGTGCAGTACTCCAGGGTGTAATTCGTGCCTGGCAGCGTATTGGTGTAATACACCGTCGCGGTCCCGCTGGCGTGGGTGATGGAGGTAATCTGCGGGCGGGGAGCCGAGGGCAGGTTAAAGACCGCCAGGCCCCAGTCCCCATCCGCCACGTAGGCGTAGTTACCGCTCACCGCCACGCCTACAGCGCTATACCCGCGGGTGTTGCAGCCGCCCACCCACTGGGGGTTGGCCGGGTCGCTCACATCAAGCACCTGCAGTCCCGCCCACAGATCCGCCACGCAGGCGTAGTTGCCGCTCACCGCCACGCCATAGGCATACCCACTGGTGTTGTAGCCGCCCACCCGTTGCGGGTTGGCCGGGTTGCTCACGTCAATCACCTGCAAACCCGCATCGTCATCCGCCACATAGGCGTAGTTGCCGCTCACCGCCACGCCAGAGGCATACCCGCTGGTGTCGTAGCCACCTACCCTCTGGGGGTTGGCCGGGTTGCTCACGTTGATCACCTGCAAACCCGTATCGTCATCCGCCACGTAGGCGTAGTTGCCGCTCAACGCCACGCCATAGGCAACCCCGGAGGTGTCGTAGCCGCCCACCCGCTGGGGGCTGGCCGGGTCGCTCACATCAATCACCTGCAAACCCGCATCCCCATCCGCCACGCAGGCGTAGTTGCCGCTGGCCGCCACGCCATGGGCAATCCCGTAGGAGACGTAGTCGTCCACCCGCTGCGGGTTGTCCGGGATGCTCACATCAATCACCTGCAGGCCCCCATACCAAGCCGCCACGCAGGCGTAGTTGCCGCTGAGCGCCACGCCATAGGCATCCTCGCTGGTGACATAGCCGCCCACCCATTGGGGGTCAGCCGGATCGCTGACGTCAATCACCTGCAAACCCTTACCCCCGTCCGCTACGTAGGCGTAGTCGTCACTGACCGCCACGCCTTCGGCATATCCGCTGGTGTCGTAGCCGCCCACCCATTGGGGATCGGCCGGATCGCTGACGTCAATCACCTGCAAACCCTTGCCCCCGTCCGCGACGTAAGCGTAGTCGCCGCTCACCGCCACGCTTGCGGCATCTCCGCCGGTGGCGCAGGTGCTCACTTGCTGCGGGTTGGCCGGGTCGCTCACGTCAATCACCCGCAAACCGGCATAGGAATCCGCGACGTAAACGTAGCCGCCGCTCACCGCCACGCCGGTGGGCCACCCGCCCGTGGTACAGCGGCCCACCCGCTGCGGATGGGCAGGGTCGCTCACGTTAATCACCTGCAAATCCGCACTGGTAGAGCTTTTATTCACCACGTAGGCGTAGTCGCCGCTGACCGCCACGTCCCAGGCCCATCCGCTGGTGTTGTAGCCGCCCATCCATTGCGGGTTGGCCGGGTTGCTGACGTCAATCACCTGCAAACCCGCATTATAACACGCCGCGTAGGCGTAGCCGCCACTGACCGCCACGCCAAAGACAGACTCGCCAGTAATGCAATCGCTCAGCCATCGCGGGTGGGCTGGGTTGCTCACGTCAAACACCTGCAAGCCGGATAAATCGCTACCAGCCACGTAGGCGTAGTGGTCATCCACTGCCACCCCTATGGCCTGCCACCCTCGGGGCCCACCCGGCCATTGGCCGATTAAAATGGGATCCGCCCCTTGGGCCGGGCCGGCCAGGGCCAGCGCCAGCACCAGTAGTCCCCAACTCGAATTGACGTGGATGAACCTCATGAATGACTTGCGAGCTTTCATAATAGCTTCTTTCCTGACTATCGCCGCCACGCGAACGCTTTCGTCCTTTGCGCCCCACGACGTGCGGGATAACGCGGCGGCCACACCTGCTTTTGGTCACCCCGCCCATCCCGGGCGCGGGCAAATCCCTTTGGCTCTCCTGCTTACCCCGTGTTGGAGCCGAGATTATTACAAACCGCGCGCATCTGTCAACAGCCAATTTTACCGAACGGCGCGCCCCGGCCGGGGAAGAAATCACAGGCGGCCAGCGGCGGCGGTTCCCGGCGGGCCGCCCCGGCAAGTTTCCCGGAGCTGCCGCGCCAGCCGGCGGCGGTCAGCGGGCTGGCGAATCGTCAACGTTTTCGCCTGGGGATAGCGACGCCGAAAAGCCGCCGCACATTCCGGGCGCACGACGATGATGGCCAGGCGGCAGGCGAGGGGTTGATCCAGGAGCGCGAACGCGGCGTTCCAGCCCTGATGCTGCTCAAACTCAAGCGGGCCCAGCTCATCAAGGACAAAGAGGTCGCAGGGCGGAGTCCGGGCCAGCAGCGCGTTGCCCCAGGCAAGCGTTTGGGAGTCGAAAGTCCAATCCCCGAGGCGCGGCCCCCGCAGTTCGCCGGCCACCCGGCTGGCGAGCCGGCGGCGGGCGCCCGAGTGCGCGGCCAGCGCGTCGAGCCGAAGCTTGCGGCCCTGGCGCGACTGGGCCGGCGCGAGCAAGCCGAACACGGTCAGGCCGGCTTGCCTGGCCTGCGCGACCAGCCGCCGCAGCAGGCGGGTTTTGCCGGCCCCGCGCCGGCCGGTGAGCAGAATCAACCTGGCGGGTGAGCGATGCACAGCGTGCGGGTTGTCCCGGGCTAATAGCAGGCGCCTCCCTCCCCGCGCAACGGTATTATTGGCCGGGCGGCGCTTTTCGATTGCCGGCGGCGCGGGCGCGAACGATAATCGGGCGTCAGAGCGCGAGTTTTTTGACGCTTATGGGCCGAATGCGAGCGAGAGTTTTATGGAGCGGGCTGCTGGGGCTGGGGTGCGCGGTGGCGGCCGCCCCGGCCGCGGATTGGCCGATGTTTCGGGGCGGGCCGGCCTTGACGGGGGTGGCGGGCGGCCGCCTGCCGGAGCCGCTGCGGCTGCAGTGGACTTTCAAGACCGGCGGCCCGGTCAAATCCTCCGCCGCCATCGTGGGCGGGCGGGTGTTTATCGGCTCGGATGATGGGCAGGTGTATGCGCTGGCGCTGGCCGACGGCCGGAAAGTGTGGGCGTTCAAGACCGGGGGCGAGGTGGAGTCGGCGCCGCTGGTCCTGGAGGGGCGGGTGTATGTGGGGTCGAACGATGCGTTTCTCTATGCGCTCGAGGCGGCGACCGGCAAGCTGGTGTGGAAATACGAGACGGGCGACCGGATTCCCGGCGCGCCCAACTGGGTGAAGATCGGCGGGGAAACGCGGGTGCTGGTGGGCAGCTACGATTACCGGCTGCATTGCGTGGCGGCCGCGACCGGCCGCAGCAACTGGGTCTATGCCACCAGCAACTACATCAACGGCGCGCCGGCGGTGGCGGACGGCCAGGCCGTCTTCGGCGGCTGCGACGGCCAGTTGCATGTCCTTTCGCTGGCGGAGGGCCGGCCGGTGCGGGAGGTCGAGGCGGGGGCCTACATCCCCGCGTCGGCGGCGCTGGCCGGCGGGCGCGCGTATTTCGGCCAGTATGAAAACGAGTTTCTCTGCGTGGACCTCCAGGCGGGCCGGAAGGTGTGGAGTTTCCACGATCGGGATTTCCCGTATTTCTCCTCGCCGGCGGTGACGCGGGAGTTCGTGGTGTTCGGCGGCCGGGACAAGCGGCTGCATTGTGTGAGGCGCGCGGACGGCCAGGCGGTTTGGAGCTTTGCGACGCGGGGCAAGGTGGACAGCTCGCCGGTGGTGTGCGGCGACCGGGTGGTGGCGGGGTCGGGCGACGGGCGGCTCTACCTGGTGTCGCTGGACGCGGGCAAGGCGTTGTGGGTCGGCGAGATCGGGCCGCCGCTGGAGAGTTCGCCGGCGGTGGCGGACGGGCGGGTGGTCATCGGCGCCCAGGATGGCGGGGTGTATTGCTTCGGCGCGCCGTGAACCTGGTGCAACTAACGCCGGGCGCCGGCGCCATGTTTTGCGGCGGCTGCCTGCGGGACAACGCGCTGGTCGCCGCCCTGGGCCAGCTCGGCCACACGGCCACGCTGGTGCCGCTCTACCTGCCGCTGACGCTGGATGAACCGGACCAGAGCGCCGGGCGGCCGGTGTTTTTTAGCGGGCTCAATGTTTACTTGCAGCAGAAATCCGCGCTGTTCCGCCACGCCCCGGGCTGGCTGCATGACTGGCTGGCCTCGCCCCGCGTGCTGGCGTGGGCGGCGGGCCGGGCCGCCGGAACGCGCGCCGCGGATTTGGGCGCGCTGACGCTTTCCATGCTGCGCGGCGAAGCCGGCCACCAGGCGCGGGAACTGGAGGAACTCCTGGCGTGGCTCAAAAGCCAGCCGCCGCCGGACGTGCTCTGCCTCTCCAATGCGCTGCTGGTTGGCATGGTCCGCCGGCTCAAATCCGAACTGCGCGTCCCCCTGGTCTGCGCCCTGCAGGGGGAAGACTCGTTCCTCGAAGCCCTGCCCGTGTCGCACCGCGCGGCGTGCTGGCGCGTCCTGGCGGAGCGGGCGCGGGAGGTGGACCGGTTTATCGCGCCCAGCCGGTATTTTGGCGACCTGATGCGCGCGCGGCTCGGCCTGGGCGCGGAACAGGTGCGGGTGGTTCACAACGGCATCACCCTGGACGGCTACCACAAAAACGGCGCCGGCCCGGGGGCCGGGGCGGGGACGGCGGGCGCGCCGGTGCTGGGGTATTTTGCGCGGATGTGCCCGGAGAAAGGACTGGATACGCTCGTCGAAGCCTTCATTTGCCTGCGGCGGCAGGGGGGCGCGGACAGGCTGAAACTGCGCGTGGGAGGAAGCTGCGGGCCGGCGGATACGCCGTTCGTGAACCGGCAGCGCGAACGGCTGGCGGCCAGCGGCCTGTTGGGCGACGCGGAGTTTGTCCCCAACCCCGACCGCGCCCGCAAGCTGGAGTTTCTGCATTCGCTCTCGGTCTTTGCCGTGCCGGCGCGCTATGGCGAAGCCTTCGGGCTTTATATTCTCGAAGCCCTGGCGGCGGGCGTGCCGGTCGTGCAGCCGCGCACGGCGGCTTTCCCCGAGCTGATTGCAGCCACGGGCGGCGGACGGCTTTGCGCGCCGGAGGATCCGCCGGCGCTGGCCGCGGCGATCGGTGAATTGCTGGCGGACCCGGCGCAGGCGCGGGCCCTGGGGCAAGCCGGCCGGCGGGCGGTGTTCGAGCGCTTCAGCGCGGAAACAATGGCGCGCGGCGTGGCGCGGGTGTGCGGCGAATTGATTCCCGGCGGGGCATAGCCGGCCTCCCCTTTCCGCGGCCGGCCCGGCGCTCGACCGCCCAAGCCCACCCATTCTTCCCTTGCCAGCCATAACTCCCCCTCCGATGGCAGGGACGCGAGAAATGTGGATACCCCCCGGAAAATAAGGCCCTTGCGCCGCCCGCACCCTGAATTTACCCTGCCTATAGGCCGTGTACAAGGGGTGTACAAGGGATGCTCACCGGGAATCCATCGGATTTTAGCTGGTACACCCGATGGGCATCCCTTGTACACCCCTTGTACACGGCCAGGGGGCAGGGTGAATCCACGGTATCTGGGTAAAGGATGGGGATGCTTGAAAAGGCCGAAACGAGGGGGGAAAACGGGAGGATGATTGCTAAGCTCCTTAAAAGCAGCTAGTTATAAATCTGAGGCGGGCGGG
>JAAYVL010000132.1 GCA_012517205.1 Verrucomicrobiota bacterium | reverse complement strand
CTGCCCTCCATCTTAAGCTCAATACCTTGGTTTGTCAAACATTCTTTATTAGTGGCAAAATCACCCGCTAACCACCCAATCGGCAAATACGCTGAGACCGGGCTAACCGTTGCGCATCCCCAACTCGTCCCCTCTCACGCAGCAAACTTTGCTGAAGCCAGCTTGGCCATAAGCCCCGCCCACAGGCTTGAAGAGCATCCGCAACAACGCGAAGCCCTCGAACTCTCTGATGAAATGGAGGCTTAATCCTTCCAAGAGGAGGTGCATCCGAAAAATACGCCCACATTGGCCTTGCCCCGGAGCAACCGGCATCGGATTTCACCTCGATGTTGGAACCTATTGAGATGATAGCAGTTGAGTCCTTCGGTATGGTCATGGCAGAACATTCGCCCGTCATCCTGGAGACCGCGGTTCGATGCCAAAAGCGATGGCCGTTCCCGGACCCCCAGAGACGCCACGCCGATTGTGGCTTCAAGTCGAATCTCGGCTCCTGCCCAGTTTAATCCCAGTCTCAACAGCTCATGAAATAAGGCTTCTGGCTTCATGCCTCAGGCCAGCTCATCCTTCTGATCTATTTTACCGAACCCGTAGAGGAACCGCCGTTTTTCACTTAACTCCCGTCTTTTCAGCCTAATCCATAGCCATTCACAAGCCGTGTACAAGGGGTGTACAAGGGGTGCCCACCGGGTATACAACGATAAATCTTATGTATCTCCGGTGGGCACCCCTTGTACACCCCTTGTACACGGCTTGTTGGCAGCCTGGAAGTGGCGTGATTGCAAGGAGTTGAGGTTTTTTGGGGGGATTGGGAGTCCGATGGGCTTGGGGGGCAGTTTTTAGGGTGGTTTTCGCGGTTGAAACAGCGAGACTGAGGGGGAAATCGAAAGCCGGAGGCGGGTGGGTGGGCGAGTTGGAGTCCTTCCCCTGAAAAAGTGGATACTGGGTCAAGGGTCTGAGAGAACGGCAATATGATACCGGAGAGCTCGGAAAGACGGCATCCGCGGAAACGCTACCGTGAGGGGCTCAAGTGTTCGGTGCTCGATCAACTCCAGAGCAGCGGTAAGAGCAAGGCGCAAGTCGCCCAGGGGATCGGGATTGGCCTTGGGAACTTGCGCGACGGGAAGCGGCAATACGGGGTGGCCGCCAAGCCTGTGGATGCGCTAATCCCCCCAAACCCGGTGCGGGAACTTTGCCGGGTGCCGCAGTTAACTCGCAACGGTTGCTATGCCTGGGTTCGGGCCGGGGAGACGGCGCGCCAGGCGGTCCGCATGAGCCGCGGGGGCTGCGGCTGCGACAATGCCGCCATGGAGGCGTTTGGGAGCACGCTCAAACGCGAAGCCATAGCTCCGAGCGCCGCCTGGCTTAAAGATCGCGTGCAGCGTGAACTCATCGAGTATTTTGAACCATCGCCCACACGGCCTTTTTTAGTATTTGACGCCTCCTCTCGTTTACGATAATTTGCGGTAGAACTGTTGGCAAGATATATGCGAACAACTAACTAGTGCTGTATCCAGATAACCATAAACTTATGACTTCGACCTACCGCCAAGAGACCGAAACCTCCTGCGTGAGTTCAGGCCCGGACAAAGTGTTGGTGCCTTTGCCATCCGCGCCTGCCTCAGGCACGCGCAAGACCTGTCGCCGCCTGGCTTTTACGCTCATCGAACTATTGGTCGTCATCGCCATCATTGCCATCCTGGCCGCCCTGCTGCTGCCCGCGCTGGCCAAGGCCAAGGGCAAAGCGCAACAAATCTACTGCCTCAATAACCTCAAGCAACTCTGCCTGGGCTGGAACATGTACGCCACAGATGCCAATGACTTCTATCCCAGCAACTCCACTCCATCAGGGTTCCATGCGGTAGAGAACCTGGGGAACTGGGTCACCGGCTGGCTTGATTGGGGGCGGGGCAGCCCGATGGGGGCCAACACGAACAAATATTACCTGATAAACGGGTCTATGGGACCTTACATGGGCAAGTCACTCGGGAGCTATCATTGCCCGGCTGACATTTACACTTGCGCCTACGGCGTCCCGCGCAACCGCACCGTCGCCATGAACAGTTTCATCGGCGATTACAACGGCACAATGGTCCGCTTCGGCAACCCTAATTACCTCATTTTCAATAAGGCCTCCCAACTTACCCGCCCGGGTCCCGCCTTGACATTTGTCTTCATTGATGAATGTCCCGACTCCATCAACGATGGTTTGTTCCAGATGAATATGAACAACACCATGTGGAGCGATATCGTCGCCGCCCTCCACAACAACGGCGGCAACCTTGCGTTTGCTGATGGCCACGCCGAAACCCATAGATGGGTTGACCCGGTCACCCGGCACGGCGTTGTCAAAGGCACCTGCCCAGCCTACGGCAAAACGTCCCCCCGGGATTACCGCTGGCTCCAGGATCGCACCACAGCCTTGAAATAGGCCTGCCCACGCTCTCTCCGACGAGGTTCGCCACGCCAACCTCGGTCGCTGCGCTTGCGCGCGTCGGATATGTTCGGGCTGCGGCTCCGAGTGTAAAATTGACAGGTGGCCGCTTTTGGTGCGTGCGTCGTGACTGCGCGCGATAGGGAAATTCCGGTCCTGCCGCAGGTCAAGCCTGGGCGCTTCGTGGCGAGCGATGCCCTGAGAACCGAAAGTAGCGATCCTCAGCTCGTATTCATAAAAAACGGAGGGTATTGACGGTTCCGCCACGCCAATCGAGGAAGAACCCTCTAAAGCGCGGCCTGGGGCTTGGTTTGCAGGACTTATCGGCGGATGCAGGGATTTTCCTGAAAAGATGGCTTTAGCCGCAACGTCCTATGCGGGTGACTATTACCTGACAAGGCGCGGGCAACCGGGGCATTGAGGGCTGCAGGGAGCTGGCTTTTATTATTCCCCTGGTTGCCGGCCTGTCTTTCCCTCATAGGGCGCTCCTAACGGGGTTGACCGTAGCTACGACGCTTCGCAATATACGCCCGTCATGTTTGGATTACGCATTTCGCAATTCGGCGCTGCCCTCGCCTTGCTTATTCTGACGCCGGCTGCTGGCCCGACAAAGGTAAAAGCCGCCGCCGCCAAGCCGGGCGTGCAAATTACGAAGCTGGCTGACCGGGTGCGCGTGCAGATGCACGGCCAGCTTTTCACCGAGTATTTCTTCAAAGATGTGCCCCGCCCCTATTGCTACCCGCTCATCGGCCCGGGAGGCGCCGCCCTGACCCGCGATTGGCCGATGAAGGATACTCCCGGCGAGGCTCACGATCACCCGCATCATCGCTCGCTGTGGTTCGCCCACGGGGCGGTCAATGGGCACGATTTTTGGTCCGAGCAGAAGGGGTTTGGAAAAACGGTGCATGACGATTTCCTGCAGATCAAATCCGGGCGCCGGCAAGGTCTCATTCGTTCGCGCAACCTGTGGGTCGCCGCCGATGGCAGGAGGGTTTGTTCCGACGTGCGCACCCTTCGCTTCTATGCGCCGCAGTGTCCCGGTGAACGGATATTTGATTTCGAGATTACGCTGTTTGCCTCCCACGGGCCATTGACGCTGGGCGATACCAAGGAGGGGACCCTGGCGGTGCGTCTGGCCGAAACCCTGCGGCTCAAAGGCAAGATTGGCCAGGGTCATATCATTAACAGCGCCGGGGTGCGCGATGGCGACACCTGGGGCAAACGCGCTGCTTGGTGCGATTACTATGGGCCGGTGGCGGGTAAAACTGTTGGCATCGCCATCTTCGATCACCCTAAAAACCCGCGGCACCCGACGTGGTGGCACGTCCGTGATTACGGCCTCTTCGCCGCCAATCCCTTTGGCCGCCATGATTTCGAGAATCTGCCCGACCGCTCCGCCGGTGATCTCGTCGTTCCCCCGGGAAAGAGCGTCACTTTTCGTTACCGTTTCTACCTCCATGAAGGCGATGACCAGCAGGCCAACGTTGCCGGCCGGTATAAGGAATATGCCCGGTAAACCGCGCCGGCCTCTGACCGCCTCCCCGTCTGACCATGAACCCGAAAAAGATTAAATTGCTCCGTCGCCTCCAACGCCTCCTGTCTCCGGGCGAAATCAGCTTTGACCCGTCGGTCCTAACCCAACACGCCGGCGACAAGTGGTTTGCCACCCACCAACCCGACGCCGTTGTCCTGGCCCGCAGCACCCGTTCCGTCGCCACGGTCCTTCGTTTTGCTCACCGGCATCGCATCCCTGTCACGGCGCGAGGCGCCGGCCACGGCTACGTCGGCGGCTGCGTTCCCTCCCGCGGGGGCATCGTTTTGTCCCTCGCCCGCATGAATCGCATCCGTGAAATCAACGCCGCCGATTTCGTTGCTGTTGTCCAGGCTGGAGTTAATACCGCCCGCCTCCAGCAAGCCGTCGAAAAGCAAGGCCTCTTTTATCCCCCCGACCCCGCCAGCCGCGCCGACAACTCCATCGGTGGCAACATTCTCACCAATGCCGGCGGTCCCCGCTGCCTCAAATACGGGGTCACCCGCGACTACGTCCTCGGCTTGGAAGTTGTCCTGCCCGGCGGCGACATCCTGCGCCTGGGCGGACGCACGCATAAAAACAAAACCGGCTTTGATCTCCATCGTCTTTTTGTCGGTTCCGAGGGTCTCCTGGGCGTTGTCACGGAAGCTACTTTGAAACTGCTGCCCCTGCCTCCCTACCGCGCCTGCCTTGCTCTCGGCTTCGCCTCCATGCGTGCCGCTGTCCGCTCTTTGCACGCCATTCTGGCCGTCGGCTTTCTGCCCGCCGCCCTCGAGTTGGCGGACTCCTTCACGCTCGCCGCCGCCTACCGCCGCACGCGCAGCCCGCGCCTGCGCGGTTGCCGCGCCCACCTCATTGTTGAGCTCGACGGACAAACGCGCTCCGTCCGCGGCGAAATTCGCCAACTGCGAGCACTCCTGGCCCCGCGCCGGCCCCTTTTCGTCCAAACCGCCTTCGGTCCCGCCCAGTGTGAAGCCCTTTGGCAAATCCGCCGCGAGTTCTCCTACGCCCTCCGCGATACCGGTCTGACCAAACTTAACGAAGACATTGTCGTGCCGCGCGGCCGCCTCGAAGACCTTTTCGCCTTCGCCGCCCGTCTTCAGCGCCGGCACCGCCTGGCCGTTGCCTGCTTCGGCCACGCCGGTGATGGCAACATCCACACCAACCTGATGGTGGATTTTCAACAGCCTGGCGCCCGAAACCGCGCCCGGATTGCTCTCGACGATCTCTTTCGTCAGATCATCGCCTGGGGCGGCGCCATCACCGGCGAGCACGGCATCGGCCTGGCCAAGCTCCGTTGGTGGCCCCGCGCTCTGCCTCCCAACGTCCGCGCCCTCCACCAGACCCTCAAGCAAACCCTCGACCCTCACGGCATCCTCAACCCTGGCAAGTTTCTTTCCTGACCCGCACCGCTTTCTTCGTCCCAACCCAGTGCATGCTTCCGCCGCCCGCATAAGCTCGCGCTTGCGATGAAACGCCCCCTGGTTTGGATCGCCTTGGTTTATATTGGCGGGCTGCTGCTCGCGGAGCTTTACCAACCCCCGCTCGTTCCTCTCTTCGCCATCTCCCTGGGGCTGGGGGTGGGCGCGCTGGCTTTGCCCGCGGCGCGGCCCTGGCTCATTTGGGCGCTGGTGCTCTTCACCGGTTGGACCAATCTGACTTTCCGCACCGCCCTGCTCTCTCCCCATGACTTGCGCCTGATCGTCGGCTCCGAGCCGATACTCGCAACGATCCGGGGCACACTTACGGAGACGCCCGGGCACCGAACTTACGTACGCAATGAAAAGGAAACCACGCGGACAATCGCGCAAGTCCGGGTAAGCCACCTGCAATGCGGCAACGACGCCTGGCAACCTGCTTTTGGCGATGTATTGGTCACCACACCGACGCGGCTGCCCGATGAGATTTATGCCCGGCACGTTGTCCAGATCACGGGGGTTCTGGCGCCGCCGCCGCGCCCCGTGGCCGAGGGCTTATTCGACTACCGCACTTACCTGCGGCGGCACGGCATCCATTACCTCCTCACCGCGTCCACAACCAATGACTGGCAAGTCCTGGACGGCCGGCACCCTCGACCGTTGGGCGACCGGTTTCGTGCCTGGGCCCGAGCCTCCCTGGCTCGCGGCCTGCCGGTGGAAGATGAGCCCCTGCGCTTGATTTGGGCCATGTCGCTGGGCTGGAAACCCGCTTTGACCCACGAAACCTATGAACCCTTCATGCGCTCGGGCACGATGCATATCTTCGCCATCAGCGGTCTGCACGTGGCCCTGATCGCGGGTATTCTCACGCGCTTACTGCGCCTGCTGCAAGTGCCCCGCGTGGGATGCGGCTGGGTGGTGATCCCATTGATCTGGTTTTACACGGCGGCAACGGGTTGGCAGGCATCTGCCATTCGGGCAACGGTGATGATGAGCATCATCATCGGTGGCTGGGCTCTGAAGCGGCCAAGTGATTTGTTGAACTCCCTGGCGGCGGCCGCCCTTCTTATCCTGTTATGGGATCCCCGGCAAATATTCACGGCGAGCTTTCAATTGTCGTTTCTGGTCGTGCTGAGCATTGCGCTGCTCGCGCCGCCGCTGGAGGCCATGCGCAACCGCCTGCTCCAATCTGACCCACTGGTGCCGGCAGACCTGTTGCCGCGCTGGCGCCGCGGGTTGGAATTTCTGTTGCGGGGAGGGACCGCCGCAGCGGTGGTATCCCTGGCGGCCTGGATGGGTTCGCTGCCCCTGACGGCGTACTATTTTCATCTCTTCAGCCCGGTGACGGTCCTGGCCAATTTGGTTATTGTGCCACTAAGCAGCCTGACGCTGGCGGCTATTGTCGGCAGCCTGATTTGCGGAAGCTGGCTCCCGTGGATTGGGGAATGCTTCAACCACAGCGCCTGGCTCTGGATGAGTTGCATGGTCAAATTGAGCGAGTGGGCCACGCAGCTTCCCGGGGCCTACTATTACGTCCGAGGGCCGGCGGGGTGGGGAGTGATTGCCGGCTACCTTATCTTGATCGGCGGGATGGCGGGTTTGTTCCTGCCCGCGAAGCCGCGACGCTGGACTCTGATGGGGGTCGCAGTTTTAGCGGGCTTTTATGCCTGGCAATGGCTGGCAATGCGGCCGCCCGCGAGCCTGACAGTAATCCCGGTGAACGGCGGGATGGCTCTTTACTACCACGCCTCAAACCAGTCTGACCGTTGGTTGATGGATTGCGGCTCGACGAATTCCGTTGAGTTCGTCACCAAACCCTTTCTGCGCGCCCAGGGAATCAACTCCCTGCCAGCACTGATCCTGACGCACGGTGATTTGCGCCACATTGGCGGCGCGGATTTAATCGCAGACTTATTTCACGCACGCCAAATTCTGGTTAGCCCGGTGCGCTTTCGTTCACCCAAATATCGGCTGCTCCTGCAGGAATTCGAGCGCAGGCCGCAATGGCTGCGAAGGATCAGCAGCGGTGACCGCTTCGGTCCCTGGAAGGTACTCCACCCCGAAGCTGACGATCGGTTTGGACAGGCCGACGACAACGCGATGGTTTTGTTGGGCAATTTTCATGGCACGCGGGTATTATTGCTTTCCGATTTAGGCCGCACCGGTCAGAACGCGTTGCTCGAACGAACGCCCGATTTGCGCGCGGATATTGTAGTCACAGGATTGCCCAGCCAGCATGAAGCGCTGAGCGACGCGCTGCTGGAAGCTATCCAACCGCGCCTGATTATCGTTGCTGATTCTGAGTTTCCCGCCGCGGAACGAGCAACCGCAAAACTGACCGAGCGGCTGGCATGCTGGAAGGTGCCGGTTATTTATACGCGCAACACCGGAGCGGCAACCCTCGAACTCCGTCCATTCGGCTGGAAGGTGCGCACCATGAATGGGGACCGGTTTACATCCAAAAGCCCGAAGCTCAAATCAAATACTGCCGGGCAGTAACCCTTTCAACTAAACAGTCGGTTGCGGGCAGACGTTTCTCAGTTTGGGGTAATAGCAGGAGTGAGTGGCCGCTTAACAGGCAGGGAACGGCCACTGGATGGATGAGCGTTGGGAAAACGACGGCCTCCTGCATCTAAACGGTGCGCCATCGGTCTGCCCCCCAAGTGCCAGCCGTAATCGGAGGAGAGGCTTTACCTTGCTGAGCAACCGCAGCATAAAACAGGTAAAAGGAGGGCAGGTGCCCTCGAGCTACCTTCGAAATTCGGCAATTAGTCAGGGTAGACAACGGAGGCTCGGCTGCATCCGGGTGCTGATAGGGGAGTTGCTGGGTATGGGAAGAAAGCCAACCCACCCTGCTGAGCCAAAGGTCAGGGGGAGAAGTGACATGGCGAAGGGAAAACAGGGGCGCGGCCGAGGCCGGCGGCTTAAGTAGTGGCAGGCGGCTTGAGATCGGCAAATACGATGACTCCGGCGCCGGTTTGGAGCTGGCTTTGGACAAGAGCCTGAACCTGCTGTCCAATGGCTTCCTGGGCGTTGTTGACGACGACCATGGTGCCGTCGGGAAGGTAGCCAATGCCCTGGCCTTTGTCCTTGCCTTCGCGAACAATGCGCAAGTTGAGCAGTTCGCCGGGCAGAAGCACGGTGCGGAGGACTTTGGCTATCTCGTGAAGGTTGACACAATTAACGCTTTGAAGTTCAGCGATTTTAGCCAGGTTCGAGTCGTTAGTGTAGAGCTTGGCGCGGAGGTTGCGGGCTAAGCGGACAAGTTTGGCGTCCACCGCGGCTTCGTCGGTGAAATCACCGTCGTGGATTTTAACTTCGTTGCGGGTATTGCGCTGGATGCGGTTGAGGATGTCCAGGCCGCGCCGGCCTCGGGCGCGTTTGAGAGGGTCGTTGGAATCGGCCAGTTGCTGGAGTTCCTTGAGGACGAAGCGCGGGACGACGATGAGGCCCTCAATAAAGTTGGCTTCGATGAGGTCCGCAATGCGGCCGTCCACGATGGCACTAGTATCGAGCAACAAGAGGTTGTCAGGCTTGTTCTGCGGCGCGAAACGAATATAGGGAATGATCAGGGAAAAATCTTCCTTGTTGCTGCGCATCGCCAGAACCATGCCGATGTAGCCAAAGCCGACAAAAAGGGCCAGACGGACGATGAGGCGGTGGGGAGAATTATCGTTGGGTTCGCCAAAAAGGCCCGAGTGGTCAATGAGCAGGGCGACGAGGGTGCCGAGCAACAGGCCGAAGGTGGTGGCGGAAAATGCGCGCAGCGAAAAGCCCTTGAGCATTTCGTCAATCGCAATCAGCAGCCAGCCGAAGCCGAAACCGGCGATGAGGAACCAGGCGCCGTGGCCAAGCCATTCGGAACGAACCTGGCTAATAGCGTAGCCACCGCCAGTGCAAAGACCCAGGAACAGGATACGAATTGCCCAAAGCGCCATAGGTTTTATTCAAGGAAAAGGATTTTTAGGAGCGGTCAGCACGGCACGCGCGGGAGGGTTAGTCGGGGCGGGCCGAGGCTTGCGCAAGACTGCCCAGAGGCCCAAGCGGTTGAGGTTGCTGGTGGTGATACTCAAATTGCTCACAACCTGCGAAACATTGGCGGCTATTTCATCACTTTCAAGCATTTTCCCCACCGTTCCCCTGCCCTGCTTGAGGTTATCGAGGAGTGCTTTCAGGGTATCAGTGGAAGATTGAATATTGCTGAGGGAAGTAGTGATGGCGGATGAATTGGCAGCCAGCAGGGCGCGCACGTCGCCAGCCGCCTCATTAGCCTGATCCGAGAAGCTGAGCAAATTGCTGAGCGCGGCGGAGACGGTTGGGCGATTAGTGTCCAGCAGGGCGCCGGCATTTTCCACGACCTCGAGAGACCGCTCGGAAACGCGGTGAAAATTGTCGAACGCGGTCTGAAGGTTGGTCAAAGCGCGCGCACTAAGCACCGTCAGGCGGGCGTCGCTCAGAACGTGATTGATGTTAGTCGCAGCGGCGTCAATGTGTTCGAGCAATCCGGCGGCGGAGCGGGCTATTTTCTGTATATCCAGCGGCGCCTCGGCAGCAGCACGATCCCCGGGACGAAAAACTTCTCCCTGATTTTGGGTGGGAAGGATAGCAACGTATTGATCCCCCAGAAAGCCGGATTGCTCGAAGACAAAGCGGGCATCCTTGTAGATTTGGTATTGCTGGTAGATGCGGAGGGTAATGAGAATACTTTTGCCATCTGAGGCAAGCTGCATGGCGGACACAGACCCTACCTGAATGCCTGACATCAGCACTTGGGCGCGGGGTTTTAAACCGCTCACAGTAGGGGCTTCGAGGATGATTTCATAAGCGGGCCGGAAGAAGGTTGTTCCTTTGCTGAACTGGAGCAGCAGGCCCGCCGCCAGCACTAAACCGACAAAAACGAACAGGCCGACTTTCCATTCGAGACGTGATTTATCCATATCAAAAGTAGAGCTCTTTGGGATCGGAAACTCCTTCAATAAACCGCCTTACGATGGGATCAGAAGAGTGAAAGATCTCGTCGGCGGTACCGGCGGCGTAGATTTGCCGATTGTGGAGCATCAGAATGCGCTGCCCCAGGCGGCGGGTGCTGCGCATGTCGTGCGTGACCACGACAGTGGTCACCGACAATCGGTCACGCACCCGCAGGATGAGTTGGTCAATGCTGTCTGATACAATTGGGTCCAGACCGGTAGTAGGCTCGTCGTAGAGAACAATAGCCGGGCGATAGATGATGGCGCGAGCCAGACCAACCCGTTTTCGCATGCCTCCGGACAGTTCGGAAGGTTTCTTGTTTTCGATGCCTGGCAAGTCCACCATTTCGAGCACCTCGGCGACTCTTTGGCGAATCTCGCGGCTGGGCAGGGCACGCTCACGGCGAAAAGCAAAGCCAACATTCTCCGCGACAGTCATGGAATCGAAAAGGGCGGCGCTCTGAAACAACATGCCAAATTTGCGACGGACGCGCAGCAATTCACGTTCGCCCATGCCGACAATATCCTCGCTTTCGATCAATACCCGGCCAGCGTCCGGTTGAAGCAGTCCGATCAGATGTTTGAGCAGCACGCTTTTGCCGCAACCGCTCCGGCCGATGATGACCACCGATTCACCTTTCTCGATGCGGAAGCTCACATCCTTCAAGACAGGGTTCGAGCCGAAGTGCTTGGTCAGATTGCGAACCTCGATCATAACGTGTTGAGCAGGCGCCCGAGGGTGAGAGTGAGGAAAAAGTTGGAAATCAGAATGGCAATCGAGGAATATACTACCGCTTCGGTCGTGGCGCGCCCCACGCCCTCGGCTCCCTCGCCGCAGTAAAGCCCTTTGTAGCACCCCACCAACGCAATCATGCCGCCGAAAAACACCGCTTTGATCAGTCCGACGATGACATCGCCAGTGCTTGTGTAGCGCAGCATATTGTACCACGAGTAAACTGGATCTACCCCCAGCAGAAACACCCCCACCAAATAGCCGGCCCCGATGCCGATGGCGATGGCTTCGACCGTCAACAACGGCAGCGCCAGGTGCAAAGCCAGCAGGCGTGGCACGACGAGGTAATCCACTGGGTGCGTCGCCAGGGTGCGAAGCGCGTCAATCTGCTCAGTAACGCGCATGGTGCCCAGTTCGGCTGCGATGGCCGCGCCAACGCGACCGGCAACCATGAGCCCGGTCAGAACCGGCCCCAATTCACTGCACATGGAAACGCTGACCACCGCAAGCATGGCGGTATCCATTTTGACTTTATGGAACTGGAAATAGGTCTGCGCTCCCAAGACCATGCCGGTGAAGGCGCCGGTGATCAGAACCACTGACTGGGATTTGACGCCAACAAAGTGGACTTGATAAAGGAAGTCACGCCACGCCACCTTGAAGCGGAAAAGCGAACCCACTGCTTCCCGCGCCAGAAGTGTGATCCGCCCCAAGCCGACCAGCCATTCGGCAATCCATTTGCGGCCCCCGAAGTTCATATTAGCCCTCAAACTAGCCTGCAGGCGGCGCTATCGCCAGTCCTTTTATCGCCGCTCCCAACCTGAACAACGTCGGCGAAGCTGCTCAAGACGCACCCCAAAACCTGTGGTTTGGTGACAAAAAGGCATCAAGCGTTTATTTAGTTTAACCCTCACTTCCTGCCCTGTTTTTAAAGCAACCTACTTGGCCAGTTTGACGTGGATTCAGATTGCTTTTTCCGACATCTGAACTATGGTAAGCATGATCTTTAATCATATGTAGCTGCCACTAATACGCAACGTTCTTTATAACGGTTAACACAAGTGAAGTATGGTTTCTCGCGAACTGAATCACTGGTTGCAACGGATGCTTTCTCGAACTAGTAGCTCTGGCGCGGGGCGGCGCACGAAATGTTATTCTGCAGGAAGGATTCTTCACGAATGAGCCAGCCCCCCAGGAAAAACAAATCGCATCGATGCCCTGTCGCCACGTTCGATGCCTAACGCCTTCCTGATGAACTATTGGCCAACCATTAGTTGCGCACTGTTAGGTATGGGGATAGTGATGGGAATCGTTCCCCTTATTCTTCGACCAACTGTGCTGGCAAAACTATCGCATCGCTGGCGCGACCTGCACCACACCCATCTGAAACCGATCCCGAGGGTGGGCGGACTGGCGCTGGCTGTTGCCTTCCTGGGAGTCGAGTTGCTGGCCATGGTCATGTGGCCGGGACAGACGCAAAAACTTCCTGTGAGGTGGGTGGTCTTACTGAGTTCTCTGGCGATGTTTATGCTCGGCTTTTGGGATGACCTGAAACCGCTGGGCGCCAAACGCAAGCTATTGGGACAGGTGCTAATCGCGACAGCGGTTTGCGCCTTTGGGGTGGAAATCCAGCAGTTTACGGTGCCCTTCTCCGCAACCATCCTCCCCCTCGGTGGCTGGGGCACGCTCCTTACCATCTTCTGGCTGGTAGGTATGACGAACTTGATCAACCTGATAGACGGTGTGGATGGGCTGGCGGCAGGAATCTGTTTGATGCTGATGGTTTTATTGGCCTATGTGGGCCACCAAGGCGGCAGTTTTGGCCTGTTGGCTTCAGGAATGGCGGGGGCCCTACTGGCCTTCCTCTGGTTTAACTTTCCGCCAGCACGCATTTATTTGGGTGACGGCGGGGCGTATTTTCTGGGCTTTCAGATTGGCTTGTTTGCCATCGTCAGTTCGCATAAAGGAACCGTCTTTGCGGCACTGATAGCCCCTTTATTTGCGCTGGCATTACCCATTGTCGATACCGTTCTTGCCATCCTTCGCCGCGGCTTGCGCGGCTTGCCTATCTTCCGACCTGACCGCAGACATATCCATCATCACCTGTTGAATATGGGACTGTCCCGTCGCAAGGTGGTACTCTCGATTTACGCTGTGACGCTGGTGTTCATGCTCATGGGTTTTGTCGCATTTTGGTCGCACGGCAATTTGATTCCTGTGCTGCTGGGCGTGGCGACACTCATTTTGCTGATCTGTGCCGGCAAACTTCATTTCAGCCGGAACTGGTTCGCGGTAGGACGAGTGGTAGGCAATTCATTGGAGATGCGGCAGGAGATTCAATACGCCCTAACCCTGATGCACTGGCTTGCCTTCGAGGGAAAGCGTGCCCACTCCGTCGAGGAACTATGGATGGATCTGGTATTTGCCGCCCAGCGACTGGGGTATAATTCAGTCCGGATGACCCTGGCGGATGGTGAACGCGCATGGCAGCAGGCTGATGCCGCCAGTTCCACGCACCGGGCAGTGCATACCTTGCAAGGCGGCCGCTTCGGCACACTCGAATTGAAAGCCGTCGTTTGCCTTGACGCAAAATACGGAGCCAAATCGCCCTTGAAATGTGGCAAGAGATTTTGCCCCTGCGTGTCCTCAGCTAAAGTATTCGAAATTGTAAGTGAATTGCTGGCGGAAGGATGGGTCAAAGGGCTCTCGGCCTTAAAAATGAATGAGACTGCCCCCGCCAGATTCGATGACCAGCCAGCTGTTGCCGTCAACCGTCCACATCCTCGCCATTCAATCTTCTCGAATAGCGCACCGGCTCCGGCTGCACATAGGCAGCCTGACATTTCTCAAGCGGGCACCTCCCGCTAGCCCAATCGCAAACACCGATCACCGATCCGTTTTGGCCATCCGCTCGTGTTCCGTTGCCAAATCACGCAAGCCTACTGCACGATACGCTTCCGCCAGAGCCGCATGAGTGGCGCGCTTTGAGGCCAGCCGCGGCAGTGCGTATTCCAGGTCGGCAATCGCCGCCTGGGAACGTCCGGAGCGCACTAGAATCTCCCCGCGCGTTTGGCGAAAGACGGGGTCCTGGGGAAACTTTTGGAGAACGGATTCAATAATCATCAGAGCCCGGGGCAGGTCCGGTTTGTTTCCGACAGTGAGAATCATAGCCATATTGTTAGCCACCTGCGGCAATAGCGGGGCGGCTGCGTACGCCAGTTCAAGGTGTTTTAGGGCTTCCTCTGGATGACCCTGTTGCCACGCATCAACCCCCAAAGCGAAATGCAACGTAGCGGCGGCTTTTCCTTCGGCCAGCATGCGTTTAAGGGTATGGCGAGCCGCCGCCGCTTCTGGCCCCTCCAAGTGGGTCAATCTAATGAGATGCCGAAGCAAGGTTTCGTTTTGCGGGGCGCATTCCAACCCGCGCTCGATCAGCGTGATCTGTGAGGCCAAATCCCCAGGCCGGGTTTGGGCGATGCTTTTCAACCACAGGGCACAGACTTCCCCCAGCGGTTGCAAGTAGGCCTGGTTGCCAAACTGTTGCCAGCCGGCTTCCAAAATGAGGGAAGCAGTGGCATAATCCTCCGTCATCGCCATGGCATCCGCCCAGGCTAATCGGTCCGAGGGCAAATCCAATTTCGACGCCTGCACCTTGTCCCGATGGTACTTGCCGGCACGCTCCGCCCAATTACGAGCTACCAGATTATCGCCTCGAGCCCGGTAAACCGCCGCCAGCAAGAGGGAAATCTCAGGCTTGGCGGACACAATCACACGCAAGTGCTTCTCGGCCAACTCCCAGCGTCCAGATCGGACATACAAACGTCCCAGAAGCTCGTTAGCGGCTGGGGAATTAGGATCAAGCGCAATGGCATGCTTCAGGTGTGTTTCGGCTATTCTCATCTCCACCGGCGTCGCGTTGGTCTTAACCAACAAGGTTTGAGCGACAAAGAGGTGGGCTGGAAGATAACCGGGCTTATCGTCCGGGGCGATATTGCCTAACAACGATACCGCTTCCTTTCCGCGGCCCAGACCTCCCAAAGCCAGAGCCAGGTCGAAAAGGTATTTTCGCCGAGGCTCAACCCCCAGCGCCAACAATCTCTGGGAGGCTATCCGTGCCGTCTCAAAGTCTTTCGCCGCCAGGGCGGCAGCAGCGATTCGGGTATAGTGCGCCTGCGTTTGCCAAGGTTTCCCAGCGAGCAGGTAGATGCCAAAGGCCAGCCAAACCGCCAAGCCCACAAGCGCCGGAATCCCCCATACCAGAAGCCGGGGCTCCCGGGACTTGGCCCAACGCTTAAAGAAACGGCGAATGTTCATGTCTGGCGCTGGATTTGCCCGGAAAGCTGCTGCCAAAGGATTCGGCGTCCCTCCTTGAAGAACCGCAACACTTGCTCCTGTTCTGCCGGGCGCATGGGATTAAACCCGGTGGCCAGAACCTGTATCTGGTAGCTGACGAATTCACTTTCTCCCCCCAATTGTATTCGCTGCCGGAGTCTTTCACTTAAAGTGGGGACATAAGCCGCCCCGGTCAGCCAGCGGTTGCGCTCGTCCACCAAGCTGAACCAAAGAATCCCATGCATCCCCATATTGTTTTGCATGTGAACTTCGACATACGGCAGGCTGCCATTTGTCCCTGATCCCCCACCAGATCGCCTCTCCAACAAATGCCAACCGCTCAAGGCATAGCACCCCTCCAAAGAGTGATACCCACGAAAGGGATAATCCAACGCCAGCGACACTTGCATATCCCCTAAACGATAATGCCAAACCTGCGATCGGACGCCCACTGTCTCCACCTTTTGGAGGGGAGGAACTTCTGTGGGAAGCCGTTTCCACTCTCCGATTTGGTCAGGCATCGTAAAGGAGGCATCGAAGCGCAAGGCCGGTTGGAGTTGAACGGCTTTCGCTATAGCCTGCTTATGATGCGCCCAGGCCAGCCCCAGGCTCACCAAACCAACCAATGCGAACGCGCATCCCATGACTCGCACCCAACCGCGGGGCATCCCCGGCGGAATCCGGCCAACCTGAGCCTCTTCGACCGTGGCTACCAGCCCCGGCCGTTGTCTTCGCCGTCGGATTGGATTCAACAGATACGCCAGCAACTGATCCATGCTCAAAATAATTCCGATATAGGTCGGGAACAGAAGCAACCCTGCCACCTGATGAACCGTCCCAGTAAGGATATCAATCCCGTAACGAAACTTGACCCAGGCGCCTAACGTAATCCGGGCCAGGTTGCCCAACAGCACAATCCCCAACGCATTAACCAGACTCAGAAGGATGTGCAGCGGAGATCGCCGCCGCCACAGGCCGTAAAACAGCGCACAAGCCAGGAGCACCAAAACTGAATTTATGCCGCTGCAAGCTTCGTCCACCAATAATCGCTGGCCGGGTATCTCGATGACATTGCCGCTCAGGGCGTGTATCACTCCCAGGCTGTCCAGCACGCTGCTGCTCCCTCGAACCGCCAACACGCGCATTTGTTGAATCAAAAGGTTGTCAGCCAGCAGTGGCGGCGGGATGATTATTAATAACAATATCAGTGCCGGCAGCATCGCATTCAGCAGCTTACTACCTCCCCGCCCCCAAATCGCGGCCACCAAGCCAGTTAGGGCCGCCAGACAGGCCAGCCATGGCGACCAGGATACCGTAGCCAAACCCAGGAGTAAAAACGAGACCCCCTGCAGAAACATGGTCACCTTGCGATCCCCAGGCACGAAGGGGCGACTCAATTCCTTCCCCCGGATCCAAGCCAGGAAGCCTGCCCCCAGCAAAGCCCAGGGAAAGAACTGGTAATGAGGGCGTCCCCACAAGTTCAAAAAAAACAACCCCAACAGCGGAGCGTAGCCCAGCACAAAGAGCAGACCGTAACCCCAACCTATTCCAGAATCCACAGGTGCGTCCCCCGAAAGCTGGGCTTCTGTTCTCGAACTATTTGGTTCGCCAGCCGTAGTCATCGCTTTTCTCGTCACACCCTAACCGAACCCGAACGACTTCGCTACAACTGTATCTTGCCGTTATCTGCACCAATCAAGCGCCTTTTCCTGGGCATTTGAGGGCCAACCCGGCAGAAAACCTTGCATGGCCGCCATAGCCTCTGCTCGCCACGAGGCCTCAACCCGTGACGGTCCGCATGGGATCAACGCCCCGCAAGAAACCGGCCTGTCCTTTACCCCCTTACTGCTGACATGCCCCCGAAGCTAATCGTTAACCAGCGACCGGAGTCAATGGGAATGAAACCGCCGCTTCTGCCCTCTCAAGCGATAGCCCCCCATCACTCCGCCCATCAACAACACCACCACCGCGCCTTGCACCAGGCTGGCCGGTTCCGGCACGGCAGCCGTCTGAATGTTCAAAGTCCAGCTTGTTAGCGTACTGGTTTCGCCAGCCGCAACGTCCGCGATGAACAGCGTCCAGTCGCCATTTGGATTCAACCCGTTAAACGAACTCAGCAGTGCGGTCCGTGGCGCAACCCCCACATCTCCATCTATGGGGTCAACATAACGTCCGTCCGGTTTCCAATTATCCGATGGTGTCGGAGCCCCGTCCGGGACAGTTGGCCATGCAGTCGTCGTGGGAATAAAACCACCTCCATACCAATGAATGTCTCCCTTTTCGCCCTGGTCATCCAGCATCATACTCATTCCAGCGTCGCCATAACCCGGGGGATTAACCCCCGTGCCGCCTACCCGGTTCAGCAAAACCGCAAAACCAGTGCTATGCACCAGCCAGGAATACAGATCCCCATTCCAGCCGCCACTCAACTGCAGCCCCACGTTTACGTCCAGAATTTCGCCGGTCAAGCCACTCACCTGCCGGGTATCCGCCCAACCCACCTGTGAATTGTCCGGAATCACCCCTCCATTCTGGAAGCCGCTGCTGTATGTAAAAGTCGCCCACTCTCCCTGCACCAGCATCGTCATGCTGGCCCACACGACACCAATGGCCAAAAACCTGAGTTTCATGGGCTTAATCAAATTACGTCGCATATTAAAGCGCCGGACACTGTCGCGTCAACAGAAAATACTTTTTTTCACCCCGGCAGCTACGGCTGCGGCGGCGGATACACTATCCGATAATACCGGGCCGGCACTTCCGAAACCACATCCGTCACCTCAAATAACCCGTTTGGTCCCGCCGTCGCATTCTTCAACCATGTCCACGGCATCCCGGACGGGGCTTCAGACCACTCCACCCCATACTCCTTGCCGGGGATCCCCGCAAACGTCACCCGGAACATCGTGCCATCATGGGTCGGCCAATACACCAAATTCGGCGATAATCCTCCGCCATAACTTACCATCACCTCCACAGTCCCTACCGCCGTCCCCCCCTGTCCATCGCTAATCGTATAGGTAAAACTGTCCGGCCCCCAGAAATCCACCTGCGGCGTATATTTCACATCATTAGCCCGCTCTTCCACCTGCCCTCCCTCCGCACTCACCGGCCCCGCCGCGCTGATGCTCAACGGATCTCCATCGGCATCCGTCGCCCCCGCCAGCAGTTTCACCTTGTAAATGGTCACCGGTGTGTTCTTCGTCGTGCTAATCGTCTTAACCGCCCCAGCCACGGGCGCCCGATTCGGCCCCACCGTCACCCCTTTCATCACCAACGGCCCTTCGCATCCTCCCGCCGTCGTCTCCCGCACCGTCACATCTCCGCTCGAACTTCCAAACGTAACCACAATCTGACTATTGTTCGGGCCACTTCCACCGGCGGTGATCACCGCGCCCCCGGGCACGCTCCACACAAAACTCGATCCGCTGGCCGGTGGCGGGGTCACCGTGTAAATCTCCCCCACCTGCCCTATCGCCACCGCGCTGCTGCCCGCAATGCCCGTCGTCGTCGGTGCCGCCAGCGTCGTTATCGCATAAGCATGGGTCCCATTCTCCACCCCCGCTCCGTTATATCCTTTCACGTGCAAATACCACGTCCCCGCAACCGCGGGAATGGTCTGGAGGGTATCCACGGACCAATCCGGCTCGGACCCAGTCCAGGCATACGTCGGGCTTTGATTCCAGGCATATTTGTACTTGGCAACACTGCCCGCCCCGAAGCCTTCCGTGGCGGACCACGTCACCGGGCTGCCCGCGCAAGGGGTTAAATTGTCCGGCACCACACTGCCCGCCACGGGTGGCATTGACAGGGTCCAAACAACCGTCGCGCCTTGCCGCCCGGTGGTGTTGGCCCACGCCCCGCGGCTTTGGCTGTTATTATCCCGCGCCTCTATCGTGTAGGTGTAGGGATTATTGGGCGTCAAGCCGGTGTCATTTTTCGAGGTCCCAACGCCCCAGGCCGAAATCGCCACGGCATCCCGATATACCTGCACTCCCACGTCGCCCCGCCGGTAGTAATTGGCGGAGGAATCGGACGTCTCATCAGCGGCCTCCGTCGCTCCGGCCACAATGCCCACCCCCTGATCCAGGGGAATCGCCCAAGCCAGGTTAATCTGGGTGGTGCTCACGGCAGAGGCGGTTGTGAAGCTCGGATTAACCGGCGCCACATTGTCCACATACACATCCATATAGTTCCCCGACCCGCCCCCGACCCAATTCCATCCCCCGCTCACGCCGCTGTTCTGGAATGAAGTTCGCCCGGACCGGCTGACCGCGAAAAAGTGAAACCGCCGATGCCCGGTCACCCCGGTTTGGGTGTGCGACCAACTCGTTCCGCTGGCGCTCACGTCCGCGTAATTGCTCACCGGGATGCCGTATCCCCACTGAAACTGCATCACCTTCCAAAAAGGCACCGGGCCGCAGCCCTGCGCACTGCCGCTGGCGGCGACGGTGGTATTATTGCCGTAATGATTGCTGTTGGGCTGCGGATTGCTCGCGCCATAGAAATTCGCCACGCCGATGCACGGATACCACCAGTCCTGCTCAAAACCCGCGCCAAAACTATAAACCCCGTTTCCCATATCGAAGACGGTCACACTTGGCTCGTTCCAATCACGGGTTCCTCCATTCCGCAAGCTTATCGTCCCCTCAAATCCACCGCCGCCATTATGCACTTTGAACAGAATCCGATTCCATCCCTTCTGAAAGCCGATTCCCCCGGTCTCATCCGCATCGCGCGTGAGCCCTCGGTATGCGTTATTGTCGTTAATCCGGGTGCCGTTGACCCACACCCGATTACCGTCATCCGAGCCAATCAGAAACTTGGGACCCGCGCCCTCGGGCGCATAAGCCCAGGCAAAGCCGTAGGAATCCATGTTGTCGCCGCCCCCGTAGCTTGCGGCGTTGCCCTTGAAGTTGAGGCTGTTGGCATGATTGCAATCGCCGGTCTTTACGCGGCCTGGAACCTTGCCGTTGAACAGGGCCGGGGCAATCACGTTGCCATGACTCGTATCTATAGCCGGGTAGAGATACGCATTGGCTTCGTCAAAGCCATGCGTGTCGCTAACGGAACTGGAACTGTAGCCGCCCAGGCAAACCCAGTCGTTTATGTAGTACCACTTCGCTCCGTAGAAACGCGCGCGACAGGCAACAATCGTGTTCGCCGTCCCGCATTTCGCCGAATCCTCTCCCCGAATACGAAATCGCCAAAACCGATCGCTGTTCCCATTAAAGTTGCCCGTCCAGAAATTCCACCAGCCATTCTGGTCGCATTGATTAACCCCCCAGCCCAGAATCTCGCTCCCGTCGCGCCGGTAGCAGCGGTAATTGGGCACCCCGCGCCAACCGCCCTGGCAAGCGAGAATGAGAAAATCAAAGGCGTAACGGCCCCGAAAATCCCACCCCGCATCCCACCACGCGTTGCGCGTGCCCGAAAGGCGGCCCGTATACCAATAATCGGCCCCGCCACAGTTCAGTGCCGAAGACCACGTTCCTTCTAACGATGGATTGAATTCCCCGGTGTCGTGTGTCCAATTCGCAGGCGGCAGGCTGCCCCGATTGTTATCGCTCCCGCCGCAGCAAGAACCGCTGCCACTGCCGACCGTCACTTGCCTGGTTAGCGTCGGCCCAAACCAGGCGTAACCATCGCGCACCATTCGCCAATCCGTCGTATACGTCCCCGGAGTGACCGGTGCCGTCAGCGTAAAGTTAAAGGTATAGGTGTTGCCGGGCTTAACCTCGCCCGTGATCGTTTGGCGGGTCGTGCCCGTGAACGGATCGCTGTCTCCCACGGCCCCCAGCCGAAACGCG
>JAAYVL010000025.1 GCA_012517205.1 Verrucomicrobiota bacterium | reverse complement strand
CAGGCCCGCAGCGGCGACCATATCTGCTACTACAGCGATCTGCGCAAGATGCGGGCGCACTATCCCCGCTGGCAACTGACCCGCAGCCTGCCGCGAATCTTCGAGGAGATCGTCGCCGCCTGGCAGCAGCGAATCCCCGCTCCCTAGAAATGCGCGTTCTCCTCACCGGCATTTGCGGTTTTGTGGGCAGCACGCTCGCCCGCGGGCTGCGGGAAGGGTGGCCGGATTGGGAGATACTCGGCCTGGACAACTTCGCGCGTGCCGGCAGCGAGACCAACCGCCGGGCGTTGCGCGGGTTGGGCGTCCGGCTGTTTCATGGCGATGTCCGCGTCCCCAGCGACCTCGAAACCCTGCCCCGCTGCGACTGGATTATCGAGGCGGCCGCCAATCCGAGCGTGCTGGCCGGCGTGGACGGCCGGACCAGCAGCCGCCAGTTGCTCGAGCATAATCTTGTGGGCACGATCAACGTGCTGGAGCTGCAAAAGCAGTGGCGTTGTGGCTTTACCCTGCTCAGCACCAGCCGGGTCTATTCGATTCGCGCGCTCGCGGCCATTCCGGTGGACGCGCAGGGCGACCGGTTTGTGCCGCGCGCCGACACGCCGATTTCGGGGTTCGGGGCCCGGGGCGTCACGGAGGAGTTCTCCGCCGAACCGCCGTTGTCGCTCTACGGCAGTTCCAAACGCGCCTCGGAACTCCTGGCCTGCGAGTATGCCGAGAGCTTCAATTTGCCGGTGTTCATCCTCCGGTGCGGGGTTCTGGCCGGCGCGGGCCAGTTTGGCAGGATTGACCAGGGCATCTTTTCTTATTGGATTCACAGCTATTGCCGGCGGCGGCCGCTGAAGTATATCGGGTTTGATGGCGCCGGGCGCCAGGTGCGCGATTGCCTTCACGCGCGCGATTTGCTGCCGCTGATCACGCAGCAGATTGCCGGGCCGCACGCTGCCGAGTCGCGGGTGCTGAATGTGAGCGGCGGCCTGGGGCAAAGCGCTTCGCTGCGGCAGTTGAGCGCGTGGTGCGCGCAGCGGTTTGGGGAGCACCCGGTTGCAGCCGAACCCCGGAACCGCCCGTTTGATGTCCCCTGGCTGGTCCTGGATTCCGGCCGGGCCGCCCAAGTTTGGGGCTGGAAACCGCAAACCTCGTTGGAGGCCATTTGGACCGAAATAGCCCAGCACGCCGAGACGAACGCAGACTGGCTCGAAGCCACGGCCGATTGAGGGGAAGCCCAGGTTTCCCCCGGGCGGCGGCCGGTGGCGTTTCAGCGTCGTTCATCGTTCCCCTGCTCCTTTGGCTGGCGCTGGCCGGTGCCTTGGCAGCGCCAGCGCCGGGCGGAGGCGGCAAGGGGGCCGGCCCGCGCCGGGAGCCGATTACGGTGGTGGAGGTGGCCCTCCCCAGCCGGGCCGCCCTGGACCCGTTGGTGCAAGCCGGCTACGACGTGGCCAGCGTCCGGCCCGACCGTGCGGTTGTGTATGCGGACGACGAGGAGTTGGCGAACCTGCAAGCTGCGGGATGGGCGTTGAAGGTTCTCGTTCCTCCCGCGAGTTCGGCGGCAAAGGCGCTCGGGGATTACCATGGCTACACGAACATGACGGCCATGCTGGACGGCTACGCGGCGGCTTACCCCGCGCTCTGCCGCAAGCTGAGCCTGGGCAAGTCGGTGCAGAACCGCGATCTTTGGGCGCTGAAAATCACCACTGATCCGGACTTGCCCCAGGATAAACCCCGGTTCCGCTACCTTGCCGCCATGCACGGCAACGAAGCGGTCGGCACCGAACTGTGCCTTTACCTCATAGATCTGCTCCTTAAAGGCTACGGCAGCAATGATACGCGCATCGTCAATCTCGTCCGCAACGTCGAAATCTGGATCGTGCCGCTGGTTAATCCAGATGGCCGGGAGAGCAAAAATCCGCGGCGCTACAATGCGAACAACTACGACTTGAACCGTTCGTTTCCGGAGGGGTCGGGCACAAATCTCGGCAACGGGCTTTACGGCCCGTCCATAAACACCAATGGCCTCCAGCCGGAGGTGCGCGCCCTCATGGCCTGGACCACCAATCACAATTTTTCGCTCGGCGCCAACTTGCATACCGGCACCGTGGTTGTGAACTACCCTTACGACAACGACAACCTGGGCAGCGTATTCAGCCCTCCCCCGGACGTGGCGTTGTTCCAGGCCATGGCGCGCAGCTATGCGTCCAATAACCCGCCGATGTGGGCCCATAATATTCCTCCCTTCACCAACGGCATCGTCAATGGCGCGGACTGGTATGCCATTGACGGCGGCCTGCAGGACTGGAGCTATCGCTATGCCTCCTCGCTCGAGGTGACCATCGAACTCTCGGACTACCAATGGCCGAACCCGCCCGCCAGCACGCTGCCGACCTACTGGTCGCAGAACCAGGAATCCATGCTGGCTTACATGGAGTGGGCGCTGCGCGGCGTGCGGGGCATCATTCGCGATGCGCAGACCGGCCAGCCCATCCGGGGCGCGGTGCGCACGGAAGGGGTTCATCACCTCGTGTTTTCTGATGCCAGTGTGGGCGATTATCACCGCATCCTGCTGCCGGGCAATTATACGCTATGGTTTTACGCGCCGGGGTATGCGCCGCAACGGGTAACGAATGTCATGGTCAGCGCCGGCGCCGCCACCCGGCTCGACGTCGCCTTGCAGCCGGTCAGCGCCCGGTTTGCCGCCAAAATCAATTTTCAGCCGCCCGCGGCTATCGTACCGGAGGGTCATCGCGCCGACACGGGAGCGGCGTTTGGCTTGCGCGCGGGCGGATATAGTTATGGCTGGGAAACCGCGCTGACCGGCGGGAATCTCATCGAGCGCAAGGCAGGCCGTTCCCGGGACCTGCGTTATGATACCCATTGCCAAATGCAGGCTGGCGGGAGCCACACGTGGGAAATTGCGGTGCCTAACGGCCCCTACTCGGTCCTTGTCGCCGCCGGCGATCCCGCCTATGCCACCGGCGTTTATCGGATCTTGGCGGAGAACCTTCTACTGCTTAGCGGCGCGCCCTCCGCCGCCAACCGGTGGGTCGAGGCGCATGGCACCGTTATCGTGACGGATGGAAGGCTCACTTTAAGCAACGGCCCCGGGGCGGTCAGCAACCGCCTCGCCTTCGTGGAAATCAACGCCCTCGAGCCTGCCACGATCGAGCAGTGGCGCGCCTGGTGGTTTGGAACCACCAATAATTCTGGCGTGGCGGCTGATGCGAATGACGCCGATCATGACGATTTACCCAACTTTCTGGAATATGCTTTCGGTTTGAACCCGACCCTCCCCGAATCCGGTTGGCAATTGTCACCCCGAGTGCTCCACACCAACGGCACCGCCTGGCTGACCTGCTCCTTCCTCCGCAATACCAATGCGACCGACTTGGCCTTTTACTTGCAGACCGCCGCTGAATTGCCGACGCCGTCCTGGTCTAATCTCGTTAGCTGGACCCATGCCGATGGGTGGGTTGGTTCTGCGGCTGTTTCCGAGACAAACGCAGGGCCTGGGCGCGTGCGCGTGATGCTAACCGACCCACAGCCAATCGGGGGGATGCCGCGCCGCTACCTGCGCCTGGCTGTGGGTCGCCTCTAATCATGCCCGCCCGCGAGGCCCGAAAGCTCCCATGACCACTCGACCCATAACACCGCTGCGCGGATGGGTGGTGGTGGGTGCGGCATTGGGCATCAACTTGATCCTGGGCGTGCTGTATGCCTGGAGCGTCATGGGCAAGGCGCTGGTCCTGCAATGGCATTGGACTGCGGCCCAGGCCTCGCTGCCCTTTACCATTTCCGCCGCTTCCTTTTCGCTGATGATGGTTGTCGCGGGCCGCTGGCAGGACAAGATCGGCCCGCGCTGCGTGGCTTCGCTCGGCGGCATTTTGCTCGGGATGGGGCTGATCGGTTCGCGCTTCGCCACGACTCCAGGACTAATGCTTGTCACCTTTGGGCTGCTCGGCGGCGTTGGTATCGGGTTGGGCTACTCAGCCACAACCCCGCCGGCCATTAAGTGGTTTCCTCCGGGCCGAAAAGGGCGAATCACCGGCATCGTCGTGAGCGGGGTGGGATTGGCGGCGGTTTATATCGCGCCCCTGACGGAGTATTTGTTAAGCGTCACCACCATCCCAAACACCTTCCTGATTCTCGGCCTGGGAACGATGGTGCTGGTGACGCTCCTGTCCCAAATGCTTGCCAATCCGCCCGCCGATTATGTGGCGGCACCCGGTGGCGACGCGGGCGCAGGGGCGGCCATAGCCCCGGCGGCGCGCCCCAACCTCGATTGGCATGAAATGCTGCGAACCCGGCAATTTTATCTGCTCTGGCTGATGTTCGTCATGGCGGCGTCGGCGGGACTCATGATCATTTCACAGGTGGCCCTGATTGCCAAAGACCAGGCCCACATGGATAAGTGGGGCTTTGCGCCCGTGGCTACGCTGGCGATCTTCAACACGATTGGGCGGGTGGTCAGCGGATTTCTCTCCGACCGCATGGGCCGAACCAATACGCTGATTCTCGCCTTCGTGCTGCAGGCGGCAAATTTGTTCGCCTTTAGCCACTATACCACGCCCGGCCTACTGATCTTCGGCTCGGCTTTTACCGGCCTTTGCTACGGCACCCTCTTCACTTTGTTCCCCGCCGCCACGGCAGATTTCTACGGCATGGATAACCTGGGAGTTAACTATGGGCTGGTTTTCACCGCGTTCGGCGCGGCTGGGGTGATCGGTCCCATGCTTGCCGGCCGGATTCGCGATGCGTACGGCACCTGCCACTACGCCTACCTTATCTCGGCCATCATGCTCCTGCTCGGCGCAGGCTTGGCGATGATCGTCAAAACGCGCAGCCCGCGCGCGGCACCGCCGTTTGCCGGTCCAGACCAGCGCTCCCGGGTGGCATAACGCAATTGCGCCAGTTCGGCAGCCCAGGCGCTGAAGCGTGTCGCCAACTCAGCTAACCAGACTCCAGATTTGGGTGACGCAGGTCGCTTCGCGATTTATTAAGGCGCTTCGGCCCAGACTACGAAAAAGGCCGGGTTTATTGCCCCGGCCCGGAAACCGAGAGGCTTCGTTTAGAAAGCGAACGGTTATTATTCGCTTTGGATAATATAGAATGCGGACGCCGCCGCGCCCACCGGCGGAACCGTGAAAACTCCCGGGGTAACGGTGTTGGTCGCTTCTCTTGTCCAGTTGGCAAGCGGCGCTGTCGGATCGGCGGACTGCAAGAGGACAAACTGTGTTCCGGAACCGCCTGTATAGTTGAGGGAGGTGCCGCTGAGGCTGATAATGGTTGCCGGGGTTGGCGCTGTGGACGTAATGGTGATCGTCATCGAATCGCTCACCGCCTCGCACGGCCCGGCGGGATCATCCGTCGTCAGGGTCACTGTGGCGGTGCCGGCCGCAATTTCTGCCGCCGTTGGCGTATAAACCGCGTCCAGGGTTGTGGCATCCGGAGCAAAGCTGCCGGCCCCGCTCCACATCGCACTGGTCGCCGCGCCGCCTATGGAGCCGGCCAGCGTCGTCGCGGGATTGTCCGCCGAGACGATCTGATCCGGCCCCGCATTAACTGTGGCGGCTGGCATAATCGTGATTGTCATCGTATCACTGGCCGCACCACAGGGCCCGGCCGGATCATCAGTCGTCAGCATCACCGTAGCAACGCCCGCCGCAACCTCTGCGGGGGTGGGGATATAAACTGCGTCCAGGGTTGCGGCATCCGGGATAAAGGTGCCGGCCCCACTCCATGTCGCACTGGTCGCCGCGCCGCCTATGGAGCCAGCCAGCGTCGTCGCGGGACTACTGGCGCAAACCGTTTGATCCAAACCGGCATCGGCTATGGCGGGCGCGCTAACTGTCAGTATGGCCGGCGGCGCGGAGGTTGCCGGCGGGCTGAAAGCGCCGCTGACTATGACTTGATATTGATAGCCATCGTCGGCTGCCGTGGTAATTAGATTGGTGTAGCTCGCGTTGGTTGCGGTGCTGCTGAGGTTGGTAAACGTGATGCCGCCGTCGCCGCTTCCCTGCCATTGATAGGTCACGTCCAAACCCGACGCCTCCACTGTGAAAACCGCTGGAGACCCGGCACAAACAGCCAGGTTGGTTGGGGGGGCGATAATCGTCAAAACCCCTTGGAGGGTCAGCAGGGCATTTGAACTGAGGACGCTGCCCGCCATGTTGGTGATGGTAACGGCGTAATTGCCGACATCGGCTGGCTGTGGGCTATAGCAAGTGTAGCTGCTGTCCGTTGCGCCGGGGATGTTCGTGCCATTAAACGACCACTGATACCCCAATGGCGATGTGCCCGTCGCGCTCACCGAGAAACTGGCGTCCTGGCCGACCGTAATGGTCTGGTCCTGTGGCTGCGCGGTGATGGTGGGGGGAGAACACAGCCTGAATAACGTGCCATACACGTTATTGGTTGCATATACCCCCCCCAAATAAGTGGAACCATAAAGCGCACCATCGCTTCCCAGTAAGAGCGGCGCCAGTGGTTGATGCCCATCTTCGGTCGCAGGGACAAATCGGTGCAAAACAGTATACCCGGTCCCATCAGAATTAATGCGGAATATGATGCCCCCGTCCGAAATGCCGCCATAACGCGCCGTGCCGTACAAGACTTGGTTGTCTCCCATCGTCAAACTCGTAAACGGCTGAAGCCCCTCGGAGTCCAACTGGAAGCTGTGCAGCACGGCATAATTGCCGCCGTTGGTATTAACGGTGAAAATCGTGCCGACATTGGCGGTGCCGCCATAGTAAGTCGTGCCAAACAACCGCCCATTGCTTGCTTGCACTAAACCGCCATAACCCCAGCGGCCATCCTGCGTGCCGCCGTTGAAATGACGCAGGATGGTGTAGCCAGAGCCGTTGGTGCTGACCTTAAAAACGATTCCTTCATTCTTGCTGCCTCCCATGAGCGTTGTTCCGTAAAGCGCGCCGTCCAAGCCTTGACAAACCCCGGAAAAAGGAGAACTGCCATCCGCACCACCGCTGCTGCCTGTAAAGTGATGCAAAACCGCATAACCGCTCCCATCGGTATTCAGGGCAAAAACGGTTCCCAGGTTGGAGACCCCGCCGGAATAAGTTGTCCCATAAAGGATGCCATCATGCCCCTTAATCAAGGTACAGTTAGGCACTGTTCCATCCCCAGCACCGCCGGGAAAGACGTGCAGGATTGAGAAATCGCTGCCGTCTTTATTGCATTTGAACACCGTCCCATAGTGATGGGAACCACCGTATGAAGTGGTGCCGCACAGCGTCCCATCATTCGCTTCCACCAGGCCTCCCTGGGGACGATCGCTGTTGGTGAAGGCATAGATTTGCGAGAAACCGGCTCCGTCTTTGCCAACTCTAAAAATGGTGCCCGCATTGCTG
>JAAYVL010000167.1 GCA_012517205.1 Verrucomicrobiota bacterium | reverse complement strand
CTGATTGGGATGAGTTTGATTGAAGATTTATCCCCAGGCTTTGCGCGCAGGGTGAGTGATGGATGGGATTGGTTCGGGAACCTGTTCTGAGACTTTGGTTTTGTTGTTCAGGAGCCGGGGCGGTTGCGGTTGCGGGTTGGGCGGCGGTTAAGCGCTTCGGAGTGGGTGTCTTGCAGTGCGACGAGAACTTCGAGGTCCATGTGCGTGAGCTCCTGATAAAACACGGCATAGCCCGGCCTCTTGTAAAAACTTTGGGATCTCTTCTTCCGCGGCAATCCCAAACGGCGGCGTTGGCGTTGCGTCAAGGGGGTGGCAAGCCGAGCGATTTCGGCAACCTCGCGCCGGTCAGCCACGCCCGCAGGGTTGGCCGGCGGCTTTGAATCAAGAGACGCGTTCACCCCGGCCCTCTGAATCCGAAAAGCGGCTTTGGGGTTGGGAAAACCATTTCCCCCTCACCTACCGAAACTTAGACGCCGATAATAAAGGCCCCTGCCGGGGTTAACGATGCTGGCCATCCTGATCTTGCGTTTCAACTCTTCATGGGCAAGCTGGGTCAGGTGAGCTTCTTTAGGCCCAACTCTTGGTTGCGCAGTCGTTGCCTGCTGGCTGTCCTTGCCGGGCTTCTGCTGGCGGCTTCCTTTCCCAAACCCGGCCTTGCCGGCCTGGCCTGGGTAGCGCCCGCCCTGCTGTTGGGGGCTGCCTTGGGCAAGCGCGGTTGGGAGAGTTTTCGCATCGGCTACCTGGGCGGCCTCGCCTACTATCTCGCCTCGCTTTACTGGCTGCTGCTGATCCCTTACCGCTGGCACTCCATTCCGCTCGGCCCCGCGCTTGGCTGGGTATCCCTCAGTGCGTATGTCGCCCTCTATCCGGCGGCATGGGTCTGGCTGCTGACCATGAGCCTGTCCCGGAACACGAATACCTCCGCCCGCTTCGGCTTCTTGCGCAAACGGCCCGAACCACGGCTTGCGGGAACACTCCCGTGGCCGGGGGGGGCGGTGAACGTGCTGGCTTGCAGTTGGGGGCGGCGCACTCTTTGGGCGATCGGGGGCGCTGCCCTCTGGGTCGCGCTCGAAATGATTCGGGCCCGCCTTTTCACCGGCTTTCCCTGGAACCCGCTGGGGGCCTCGCAATACCAGCTAATCCCGCTCATCCAGGTCGCCTCGATTGCCGGCGTCTATGGGGTTTCGTTCCTCGTCGTCTGGACCTCGCTCTCACTGCTGTCGGCCGGCCTGATGGTGGTATCGCGTCCCACCTCCCGATCAACGTGGGCTGGTGAAATCCTGCTTCCGGCCGCCGCGATTGCGGCAGCCCTGCATTTTGGTTTTCGCCAGCTTGCCTTTGAACCGCCTCCCCTCCGTTCTCTGAAAGTTACCCTCATTCAACCCAGTATTCCTCAAACCCTCATCTGGGACTCCAGCCGCGATTGGGAGCGTTTTCAGGAGGTCCTCCAGCTATCCAGGCTGGCCCTAACCAACCGCACAGACCTGCTTATCTGGCCGGAATCCGCCATCCCCAACCTGGCCCAATGGGATGCTGATATTTACACGGCCCTCACCAACCTCGTCCGCCAACACCATGTCTGGCTCATCATCGGCTCCGACGACGCCGCCCCCTCAACGCGCCCCTCGCGCGACAACGAGCTGGAGTTCTACAACGCCAGTTTCCTCTTAAGCCCCGAAGGCGAATTTGTTGCCCGTTATATCAAACGCAACCTGGTCATCTTTGGCGAATACATCCCCCTGGCCCGCTGGTTGCCGTTTCTCAAGTGGTTCACTCCCATCGGCAGCGGCTTTACCCCCGGCGACCGTGCGGTCCCCTTTGCGCTGACGACGCCCAAAGTAAAAACCTCCACGCTGATTTGCTTCGAGGACACCTTTCCTGGCCTGGCCCGCACCGCGGTTGACGAAGACACCGACTTTCTGGTTAACCTCACCAACAACGGCTGGTTTGGCGAAAGCGCCGCCCAATGGCAGCACGCCGCCACCGCGGTGTTCCGGGCCATCGAAAACCACCGGCCTCTCATCCGCTGCTCCAATAATGGCCTCACCGGCTGGGTGGATGCCCACGGGCGCCTGCGCCAGGTCTTCTACGACGCCCGGGGCACCATCTACGGCCCGGGATTCCTGACCGCCGACATCCCGCTGCTGACTCCCGATCAACCCCACCCGCCAACCCCCTACCGTCAATACGGCGACCGCTTCGGTTGGGCGTGCTTAGCTCTGGCCGGGTTGCTCCTGGCCGCCCGCTTATAGGTGCTCCCAAATTATTCATGGGTGACGAGGCGGACCCGGTTCGGCTCCCGGCCGCCAACGATAAATAACTTTGGCGGCGGCCAGAATCGAGCATGGTGGACGAGTGCCGGCTTGCCTCCATCAAAGAAGGGAGCGCGCCGGACGCGGAAAACGAACCGGTTGCCTCAACGCGCGGCGCTTAAATGAAGACCCTCGCGCTAAAGCATCATTGGGACTATGGGGTCCGGCATGCGCGCCCGGGGCTCCTGTCCCCCCAGCAACCGCCAGGAGACTCCCGGCGGTTGACCCTGCCGTTTATTTTGAGGCAAAGCGACGTAATAAGTTGCTAAATATAGTTGTTGCGCTCCAAAGCCTGTTTGCTATATTTCAGCTTCTGTTTGCCTGAAACTCTGGTTGCGTTGCCGCACTGGAAGCGGGCGAGGAATTTTAAACCGAATGCCGACAATTAATCAATTGGTCCGCAAGGGCCGCAGCAGACTAAAGCATAAGTCCAAGTCTCCCGCCTTGGAAAACTCGCCTTTTCGCCGGGGAGTTTGTATTCAAGTAATGACGCGCACGCCCAAGAAGCCTAATTCGGCGATGCGCAAGGTTGCCAAAGTGCGCCTGACTAACGGATACGAGGTCATCGCCTACATTCCGGACGAAGGCCACAACTTGCAGGAGCACTCGATTGTCCTGATACGGGGCGGGCGCGTGAAGGATCTGCCCGGGGTGCGGTATCACATCGTGCGCGGGACCCTGGATGCGGTCGGCGTGGAGAAACGCCGGGTCAGCCGCTCGAAATATGGCGTCAAACGGCCCAAAGCCGGCGCCCGCCCGGCCGCCGCGGCGGCCGCCGCGCCAGCCGCGTAAACAGCTAACTCCCGAACCCACAATCTAATTACGTTTTAACGAATACATGTCGCGACGTCGTCGAGCAATCAGTCGGCCCATCCCCAAGGATGCCAAGTTTAATAGTGCGCTGGTAACGCGCCTGGTCAATACCGTCATGAAGCAGGGCAACAAGAGCGTGGCGCAACGCATTGTGTATGGCGCTCTGGATGAGCTCGTTGCCAAAAACCCCGCCATCAACCCGCTGGAAGTCTTGCAGCGGGCGGTTGATAACGCCAAACCGCGCCTGGAAGTCAAGGCGCGGCGAATGGGCGGGGCCACCTATCAGGTGCCGTTGGAAGTGCCCACCGACCGCCAGTTCTCGTTGGCGCTGCGCTGGTTGGTGGATCTTGCTGACGCGCGCAAGGGCATTCCGATGAAAGAAGCCCTGGCGGCGGAAATTTTAGATGCTTATCAAGGCCAGGGGAATGCGATTCGCAAGCGCGACGAGGTTCACAAGATGGCGCAAGCCAACAAGGCTTTTGCCCATTTCCGCTGGTAATCATCGTTAAATTAACGCCCCGCAGGCCGACCTGACCCGGGGCGTTTTTATTTTCTCGAAAGCCCCCTGCATGGAAACCGTATCAGAAACCAGGAGATCCCCCAAGACCAAGGGCCCGGTTGTGCCCCAGCGGCAGTATCCGATCGAATATACCCGCAATATTGGCATCGCGGCGCATATTGATGCCGGCAAGACCACCACCACCGAGCGCATTCTTTTCTACACCGGGCTCATCCACAAAATGGGGGATGTGGACGACGGAAACACGGTCACCGACTGGATGGACCAGGAGCGTGAACGGGGCATTACCATTACTTCGGCGGCGACAACCTCCTTCTGGACCCAGAAAGCCGACGGCCTATACAAGGCGTTCGCCGGAATCCCCCATCGCATCAATATCATTGATACTCCTGGGCACGTGGATTTCACGGCCGAGGTCGAGCGTTCCATGCGCGTGCTGGACGGCGCGGTGGCGGTGTTTTGCGGCGTCGCCGGAGTCCAGCCGCAATCGGAAACCGTCTGGCGGCAGGCCACCAAGTACAAAGTTCCGCGCATCGCCTTCGTCAACAAAATGGACCGCGTCGGCGCGAATTTCATGAATGCGCTGGCGGACATGCGCAAAAAACTCGGCGCATACGCCTATCCCATTTTTCTTCCCATCGGCAAGGAGGATCACTTTGACGGCGTGGTTGATCTTGTAAACCAAAAGGCAATCATCTACGACCCCAACGACGAGCACGGCCTCAACTGCCAGGTCACGGATATCCCGGCGGCACTTAAAGAAGCGGCCGCAATGGCGCTGGCGGAATTGATTGACGCCGTTTCCAACAAGGACGACCGGATCGCCGAACTGGTGATCGAAAACCAGCCGGTTACGCCGGAAGCCCTGAAAGCCGCCATCCGGCGCCTGACCTGCAAACTCGAGCTGGTGCCGGTGCTGTGCGGCTCCGCTTTTAGAAAACGCGGCGTGCAGGCGCTCATTGACGCGATTGTGGACTATCTGCCGTCCCCGCTCGATATTCCCCCGGCCGTCGGCATCACGCCGGACACGGAAGCCAAGGTCGAAGTTTACTCCGACGACAATGGGAAGTTCTGCTCGCTGGCGTTTAAACTGTGGACGGACCCTTATGTGGGCAAGCTGGTGTTCTTCCGGGTGTATAGTGGGCGCTTGAGCAAGGGCGACGTCATCTACAATCCACGGACCCGCAAACGCGAACGGGTCAGCCGGGTGCTGATGATTCAAGCCGACAAGCGGATTGACGTGGAGACTGTTTTTGCCGGGGATATCGCCGCGCTAGTGGGCGTGAAGAATATCACCACGGGCGACACCCTATGCGATGAGGACTTCGAGGCGCTCCTGGAGCCGCCCACCTTCCCGGAGCCTGTCATCTCGATGGCCGTCGAGCCCAAAACCAAGGCGGACCGCGAGAAGATGAGCGAAGGCTTGCAGCGCCTGGCTGAGGAAGACCCCACCTTCCGCTGCTTTACCAATGAAGAAACCGGGCAGCTCATCATTGCCGGCATGGGCGAATTGCATCTGGACATTATCCGCAATCGTCTTTTCCGCGAATTTAAAGTCAGCGCCAATGTCGGCGCGCCGCAGATTGCTTACCGGGAAACCGTCACTAAGGCTGCCGAAGGCGAGGGTAAATTTATTCGCCAGTCCGGGGGGCGGGGCCAATACGGGCACGCCTGCATCACGCTGGCCCCCAACGAGCGCGGCAAAGGCATTGAGATCGAGAACAAGATCGTGGGGGGCGCGATTCCCAAGGAATACATCCCGGCTGTGATAGACGGCATCAAGGAGGCTATCGCAGGCGGAGTTCTGGCCGGTTACGCTGTGGTGGATGTGAAAGTAGCCATTGTGGACGGCGCGTTCCATGAAGTGGATTCCAGCGAGTTAGCCTTCAAGATGGCCGGCATTTTTGCCTTTAAAGAAGCGGCCAAAAAAGCCAATCCCATCCTGTTGGAGCCCATCATGAAAGTGGAACTGACCACGCCGGATGAATACCAGGGGGACCTGCTGGGCGACCTCAACCGGCGCCGGGGTAAAATCCTGCAAATCGAGGCCAAAGACACCTCAACGATCGCCACCGCCGAAGTCCCGCTGGCCGAGATGTTTGGTTATGCCACCGCGATTCGCTCGCTGTCAAAAGGCCGCGCCGCCTATTCCATGGAGCCGTTTCGCTTCGAGCAAGTTCCCAGCAATATTGTTACCGGCATCCTCGCTCTGACCAAAGATATCCCTCCGGCCCGCGCTTAAGAACGTTCTTATTTGCCGGCTGCTTTCGCCCGCTGGTATTCGGCCTGGGCCTGGGGCATTTTGGCTTTTAGATTTTGAATGCGCTGCTGGTCCAACGGATGCGTGCGCAAAAAAGAAAACTCCCGGTTGCCCCCGTGCTGCTCGTTATACGCTGAAAATCGTTCCCAGAAGGCTACCGCCGCCATCGGGTCATAGCCGGCACGAGCCATATAGAGCAACCCGATATAATCCGCCTCCGCCTCTTGTTTGCGGCTGTAAGGCAGCAGCACCCCAACCTGGCTTGCAAGACCGTAAGCCTGGCCAACCAAAGCCTGCGTCAACTGGCTGCTGCCGGATGTTAGCGCACCCACAGCACTCTCTCCTAGCTGGGCGGCCATTAGCTGGCTCATCCGCTCCGCACCGTGATGCGCCGTGGCGTGAGCAATTTCGTGGCCGATGACCGTCGCCAAGCCCCCCTCGTCTTTGGTTATCGGCAGGATGCCGGAATAAACGCCCACTTTGCCACCGGGCAGGCACCAGGCGTTGGCCTCCGCACTGTCGAACAGCACAAACTCCCACTGAGCATTGGGCAGATTGGCAACCGCCGCTATGCGCTGCCCCACGCGTTGAACCATCGCGGCGGCCTTGGCATCTTTGCTAATCGGGATGCTCTGCTTGGTCTTTTCAAATTCCGTGAGCCCTAATTTCATTTCCTCCGCGGCCGAAATCAGGTTCAATTGGCTGCGCCCGGTTTCGGGGACGGTGGCGCAGCCGGTGAACAACAGGGCACTCAAAAGGACGATCGCCACGCCTGGCAATCCTCGTCCAAACAATAGTGATAATTTCATAGCCTTGCGATTATACCACGGACCCTCTCCACCTTACAATTACGCCTGCCGAAATCAAGACCTAACCTCCTAACCGTGCACGGGCAGAATCTCCCAAACGCTTCCTCCCTTCCCTCACGCTCATCGGGAACGCCCCGACCCAATACAAGTCACCCCTACGCAAACTGCAACCGGGTAGTCGGCGCCTCCGGATCCCATCCACGCGTGGGCTGGCTGGTAATGGACGATACGTCCTTGATGGAGACTTGCCGGCCCCGCGTCTTTGGACCCCTCACTTCCACCTCAGCGGGCCGGCAGGTTTGCTGATTAATCTTCTGGTACGGCGCTGGCTTATACCGGATATAAAGCTCAGAGGGCGTATCGGGCTCGAAAAACAGCACGCGCGCCTTGGGGGGAATGCAACGATACACCTTGTTAAGGATCGCGCCGCCAAAAGTGAAGCGCTTCAGGTAGGTGGCCTCGCGAGTGGTGTAGGCGCACGTGAACACCCGGTCGCGCTCCGGCAACCCGCAATAGATCAGGTCTGGCCCGACATAAAGCTTCTCCGGCAGTTCGGAGACCTGATAGTGGCCATCCTTGAATACGAAAATCAACTTGTCGAACCGAGTGCACTCAACCTGAAATTCCGAACCCGAAACCTTGTGGCCGACATAGCCGGATGCGCGGTCGTAGGCGACCTTGAATGCCTTGAAGGCGACTTCTTTGGCGTCTACTTCGTCGTAACGGCTGGACCGGGTGAGTCGCGGATAAAGCGGCCGATATTTGGCCAGCAATGCTTCGAGATGACCGATGACATACCGGGTGAGATGCTTCAGATTCTTGCGCGCCTCGGCCAATTCAATCTTCACCCTCTCGACCTCCTCGCGGTGCTTGTTAATGTCGAAAAGCGAAATGCGGCGGATGCGAATGGTGAGAAGCCGCTCGATGTCGGGCTCCGTCAGCTCGCGAATCAACTGGCGACGAAACGGTTTAAACCCCTCGCGCACGGCCGTGAAAACCGCCTCGTTGGTCCGGCACTGCTCAATCTTCTTGTAGAGGCGTTCCTCGATGAAGATGCGCTCCAGCGTGCGGAAGTGCAGCTCATCTTGCAGATGGGTTTCTTTCAGCTCCAGCTCGCGCTTGAGAATCTCCACCAACTGCGCTGTGTTCTCCCGCAGAACCTCGGACACGGTCAACTCCACCGGCCGGTTGTTCCGGATGACCACGATGCGGCTGGAGATGGTGACTTCACAATCGGTGAACGCATAAAGCGCGTCCGCCAACTGCTCCGCACTCACTCCGCTCGGCGCCTTTACCTCGATCTCCACCTCCTCGGAGGTGAAATCGTTGATGCTCCTGACCTTGATCTTGCCTTTGCGCGAAGCATCTTCGATCGAACCAATTAATGAATCCGTGGTGGTGGTGGGCGGAATCTCCTTGATGACAACGGTGGACTCATCCTTGACCCTAAGCCGGGCGCGCACCTTGATTTCCCCCGCGCCGTCCTTGTAGCCGCGGGCGTCCATGAGACCGCCAGTCTGAAAATCGGGCAGGCACTTGAACGGCTGCTTCTTAAGGATGGCGATTTGAGCCTCGAGCAGCTCGGGAAAATTGTGCGGCAAAATGCGCGACGACATGCCTACGGCGATGCCTTCGGCGCCGAGCATCAGCAGCAGCGGCAACTTGCTGGGCAGGGCTACCGGCTCCTGGTTGCGGCCATCATAGCTCGGCACCAACTCGGTAATCTCGTCGTTGAACAGCTCGGTGCGCGCCAGTTCCGTCAGCCGGCACTCAATATAGCGCGGCGCGGCGGCCAGGTCCCCGGTGAGGAGATTGCCAAAGTTGCCCTGGCCCTCGATCAGGTAGCGCTTGTTGGCCAGCACCACCAGCGCGTCGCCGATGGATGCGTCGCCATGCGGATGATATTGCATGGTGTGGCCGACCACATTGGCGACTTTGATGAAGCGTCCGTCATCCTTGTCGTGCAAGGCCCAAAGGATGCGGCGCTGAACCGGTTTGAGGCCATCCGCGAGATTGGGAATGGCCCGATCCCGAATGACGTAGGAAGCGTAGTCGAGGAAGTTGCGATCAACCCGGCGGTGCAGCGGCAACTCGATCTTGCCCGGCACAAAAGGCCGCGCCGGAGCCGGCAGGGCGACTTTCTCGGCCAGCACATGCGTGGCCTCATTGCCTTTCCGGGCAGACCCGCGCCGCGGCGCTTCAGTGGCGCCACCTTCCGGCACGGGCGCAGCGTTCACCACGCCCGGCGTGTTGTCCGGGGGCACTTGAATCGGCAGCTCCGGCTGGTCAGCGTTGTTCTTGCGTCTAGCGGACATCTAGTAGCTAACCAATACATTTTCCAGCACGACCACGCGATTAAAATCTGCTGCGCCACGCTTATGTGAAGGCCCCCCGCCTGAACCACTTCTTCCGCCGCCAAAGCACTCGAGAAATGGTTATTCCGCGGCGGAGGCATGGCTCCTTCCACCGGCAGTTTCAAAACGCCGCTAGCGCGCGCGATAAGCAGGCAGGCACGCCGGCCTCACTCCTCCGCCGGCACGACCAGATTCTCCATGATGTAGTCTTTGCGCTCGGGCGTGTTCTTGCCCATGTAAAAGTCCAGGATGCCGGCGGCGTCGTGCTTCGGCGCATATTCGACCTGGCTCAAGCGCATGTTTTTGCCGATGAATTGCTTAAACTCAGCCGGGCTGATTTCTCCCAGCCCTTTGAAGCGGGTAATCTCGCAGCCCGCGCCCAGCTTCTGCGCCACGGCATCCCGCTCGCCCTCGGAATAGCAATAGAGCGTTTGCTCCTTGTTGCGCACGCGGAACAGCGGTGTTTCCAGCACGAACAAGTGGCCGTCGCGCACGAGTTGGTCGAAGAAGCGGAAGAAGTAAGTAATCATCAGGTTGCGAATATGCAAGCCGTCCACATCGGCATCCGTGGCAAGGATGACCTTCTCATACCGCAGGCCCTCGAGGCGGTCTTCAATATCCAGGCTGCTCATGAGATTGTAGAGCTCGTCGTTCTTATAGACCACATCCCGCTTAAGGTCCCAGACATTGAGCGGCTTGCCTTTGAGCACGAAGATGGCCTGCGTCTCCACGTCGCGGCAGCTTATAATCGAGCCGGCCGCAGACTGGCCTTCCGTGATGAAGATCATCGTCCCCTTCCCCTTGCCTTTGGCCCGGTTGTAATGCTCCTTGCAGTCTTTGAGCTGCGGAATGCGGATAGTGATGGCTTTGGCGCGCTCACGCGCCAGCTTCTTCACCGCCTGCAGCTCCTTGCGGAGCTGGCGGGTGTCCTGAACCTTGGCGACCACCTTCCCGGCGATTTCCTTGTTCCGGTTGAAGAACTGCAGGAGCTCCTCGCGCACCCGGGTCACCAGCTCCGTGCGGATTTCCGTGTTGCCCAGTTTGTTCTTGGTCTGCGATTCAAATACCGGGTCCTTGAGCCGGATGGACACCGCCCCCACCATGCTCTCGCGCACGTCGTCGCCATCAAACTTCTCCTGCGCGTATTCGTTGACCGCCTTGAGCAGCCCTTCGCGGAAGGCGCTCAGATGCGTGCCGCCATCGCTGGTGTATTGCCCATTCACAAACGAATAGAACGTCTCGCCATAGCGGCTGTTGCTGTGCGTGAAACAGAATTCCAGCGTCTTCTCCACATAATGCAGCGGCGGATAGATCGGCTCGCTGCCATCGGCCTGCAGGTCCTCCATGACCAGGTCGAACAACCCGTTGCGCGATTGAAACGTCTTGCCGTTATACCGCAGCTTGAGCCCCGAGTTCAGGTAGCTGTAATGCCGCAGCCGCCGCTCCACGTGCTCGGGGCGGAACTCGACCTCCTTGAACACCTCCGGATCGGGCTCAAACTCGATCAGCGTCCCGTCCGCCTCCCGGGGCGCCTTGCCGCTATTCTCCTTCTTGAGCTTGCCCTGCTTGAACGAGGCTTCGGCAAACTGCCCCTCGCGATAGCTGCACACCCGAAACACCTTCGACAGCGCGTTGACCGCCTTGGTGCCGACGCCGTTCAACCCGACGCTGAACTGAAAGACGTCATCGTTATATTTTGCCCCCGTATTGATCTTGGAAACACAATCCACCACCTTGCCCAGTGGAATGCCCCGCCCGAAATCCCGCACGGACACCGCCCGGTCCTGGATGGTGATCTGCACCTCCTTGCCGTAGCCCATGATGAACTCGTCAATGGCGTTATCAATCACCTCTTTGAGCAGGATGTAGCACCCGTCATCGTAATGCGAACCATCCCCGACGCGGCCAATGTACATGCCGGTGCGCAACCGGATGTGCTCCAGCGAAGAGAGCGTCTTAATCTTGCTCTCGTCATAAACGTGCTTCTTATCGCCGGCCATAGTTTTCAACCGCGTAAGTATCAAAGGTCAGCGTTAGCTTGCCAATCATAAACAACACCGCCAGCCGCCAACCGCTTCCTGGCTTTCTCCCCGCAGCAAAGCCTTTCTCCCGGCTGCGCGTTGCGGTTTTTCCCGGCCTTGACGGCGGCCCTGGGAGGTGGCCGGAACTTCCCCCTGCGCGCATCGTCTCGTTCTGCCATTCGCTGGAAAGCTCCGTCTCACCGGATAATCAGGAGTGCTGATTCCTTGCGTGGCATGCCCCGCCCTTGGCCCCGCCCGGCACTGCCTTTGCAGCCTGGATTCAACCGCCTTCAAGCAGCGCTGGCCGGACGGGCCGCACCCGCCTGATCCCCCAATGACCGGCCTTCGGCGGTCTCAACGCCATTCCGCGGTCCCGGCTCCCCACTACGCGGCGCGGCCGGAACCCCAACGTTCACCTCCGCAGCAGCCTCAGATCTGACGAGTCAATCGCACTCCCAGTTGCAACAATTTCCGCACTGCGGCGGCGGAGCCCGCTTCCGCATAGATACGCAGGATCGGTTCAGTACCCGAACCCCGCACCATGAGCCACGAGGCATCCCGCGCGACGAATTTCACCCCGTCATAGGTCTTTACCTCGACGACTCCCGAACGCAGCAGCCGATCCGGCGGGTTCCGCTTCAAAAAGTCCATCAGCTCCGCGCGCTTCTCCAGCGGGAACCGCGTGTCTATGCGCCCATACTCGTGAGGGCCGAATTTTTTGACCAGCGAGCCCAGAATCTTATGGACGGAGACGCGCTCGGTCGCCAGCAACTCCAGCAGCACGAGCCCGGCGGCAATGCCATCACGTTCCGGGATATGGCCGGGAAATCCGATGCCGCCGCTTTCTTCCGCACCGAGCAAGACTCCCCCTTTTATCATTTCGGCCGCAATATACTTGAAGCCGACCCCCGTCTCGACCAGCTCAAGCCCGTAAGCCGCGCATATGGCATCCATCATCGAGGTGGTGTTAAGCGCTTTAACCACCCGCCCCCGGAGTTGCCGGTTGACAATCAAGTGATGCAGCAACAGGCAGATGACCTGATGCGTGGTCAGGTAATTGCCCCGGCCATCCATGCCGCCCACCCGGTCCGCGTCGCCATCGGTGACGAGGCAGATATCATGTGGATGCTGCTTGAGAAAAGCGGCGCTGCGCGCGTAGTTCGCCTCGATGGGCTCCGGGTTGATGCCGCCAAAGAAGGCGTCGTGGCGCGCGTTCAACGTGGTCACGCGGCAGGAAGTCCCCGCCAGCAACTCCTCGAAACAACCGGCTCCCACACCGAAAAGGGCTTCATGCGCAAAGCGCAATCCGGACCTGGCGATCCGCTTAAAGTCCACCAGCCGCTTGATGGCGGCATAATGAGCCGGGCGAACATCTTTAATCCGGATCCGCCCGGCTTTCATCGCGTCCGCCAGGGGCGTGGCCTTGACGGGCCGCTTATCCAGCCAGGCCTCGACTCCCGCGCACTCCTCCGGCGCGGCGGATCCGCCATAATGAGCCTTGAGTTTGAACCCGTTGAAGGACGGCGGGTTGTGGCTGGCGGTAATCATCACGCCGCCAATCGCCCGCTGGCTTTTGACCGCATAAGAAACGGAAGGCGTGGGCGTCGGGGCCGGCGTTAAAACAACCTGAAAGCCATTGCCGGCAAAAACCTCGGCGCTGCGGGCGGCAAAGGCGTCCGACAGAAAGCGCCGGTCATAGCCGATCACCACCTTCTTCTCCGTGCCGGACACGCGCCGGACGCGCCAATAATCGGCGCTCGCCTGCGCCACGCGCGCGACATTTGCAAAGGTAAACTCGTCCGCAATAATTGCCCGCCAACCGTCGGTTCCAAACTTGATGCTCATAAATTGCCCTGCTGCCGCCTGCTCAGTTTGCCTTTCTCGCGCCGGCCGGCTCCGGACCTGCGGGCGCCGCCACCCCCGCCTGGCCGACCGCCGCCTCCGCGGCTTTCCGCATTTTTCTCACTGCCGCGTTCAGGTTGGGCCGGCCAAAGAGCGTGCTTCCGCTGATAAAGGTATCCGCGCCGGCCCGGGCGCATTCGGCCACAGTCTTAAAATCAACGCCGCCGTCCACACCGATTTTGAAATCCAACCCCCGCTCCCGCCGCCAGGCCTGCGCCTTTTGTATCTTGGGCAACATCTCGTGGATGAACGACTGCCCGCCAAAACCGGGATTCACCGTCATGATCAACAGGAAATCAATCTCCTCCAAATAGGGAGCCACCAGCGCGATGGAGGTGGGAGGATTGATGACCAGGCCCGCCTTGCACCCCAGCGACCGGATTTTCCACAGCAACGGCGTCACGGCTTCGCCCAGTTCCACATGAATGTCAATCTGGTTCGCCCCCGCCCGCGCAAACGGCTCCAGCAGAATCTCAGGCTTCGAACACATCAGGTGCGCGTCGAAAAACAACTTCGACAGCGGACGCAGCGTCTGCACTACCGCCGGACCGAACGAAATGTTCGGCACGAAATGGCCGTCCATAATATCCAGGTGCACCCATTCGGCCCCCGACGCGTTCACCCGGCTGACTTCGCGGGCAAGCCGGCCAAAGTTCGCACCCAGCACTGATGGCGCTATAATCATGCCCGGAACCTAATCAGCGGCTGCGCAAATGTCGAATGCGGAATTCCCGCGCCGGGATACAGGCTGGCTCCCGCGGCAACAGCAGCTCCTCCGGCAGGGCGCCTGCTCCTTTCGGGCGAACGAATCTTTACGCCGTGGCGGGCGCGGGGGTGCCGAGTCCGGGCAGCTTGGGCGGCGCCGGTTTGGCCGGCGTTTCCGGCAGCGGGGTGCCCGCGGGCGCGCCGCGCGGGGGTTCGACTTCCGGCGCCGGCGGCGGCGCGGTGAACTTGCCCGTGCGCACGATCTCCTCCACTTGCTGCCCGTCCAAAGTTTCGTATTCGAGCAGCGTATTGGCGATCAGCTCCAGCTTGTCCAGGTTGGTTGTCAGGAGGTCTTTTGCCCGCTGGTAAGCGGAGTCAATGATCAGCTTCACCTCGCTGTCAATCTCCTGCGCCGTGAACTCGCTATACACCTTGGCGCGGGAAACCTCGCGGCCCAGAAACACAAACTCATCATCGTTCCCGTATTGCACCATCCCCAGCCGGTCGCTCATGCCCCACTGGGTGACCATGGCCCGGGCCATATTCGTTGCCTGCTGAATGTCGCCCGCCGCGCCGCTGGAAATGTCTCCCGAAATAATCTCCTCGGCAATCCGCCCGCCCATCATCACGGCGATCAAGTCCAGCATTTCCTTTCGCCGCCGATTCAAAACATCCGTCTTCGGCAGCGACATCGTCGCCCCCAGGGCCTGGCCGCGCGGAATGATCGTGACCTTATGCAACGGATGCGTGTGCTGCAAAATCACGTTGAGCAGCGCATGCCCGGCTTCATGCCAGGCGGTGAATTTCTTCTCCTCGTCCGTCATCGCCAGGCTGCGGCGCTCGCGCCCCCAACGCACCTTGTCCCGCGCCTCCTCCAGCTCTTCCATGCCCACCGCCTTCTTGTTGGTGCTGGCCGCCAGCAAGGCCGCCTCGTTCAGCAGGTTGGCCAGCTCCGCCCCCGAATAGCCCGGCGTGCCCCGCGCTATCACCGACAGGTCAACGGCGGGCGACAGCTTCACGCTCTTGGCATGGACTTTCAAAATCGCCTCGCGCCCCCGGACATCCGGCAGGTTGACGGTGACCTGGCGATCAAACCGCCCCGGACGCAACAGGGCCGGATCCAGCACATCCGGCCGGTTGGTCGCGGCGATGATAATAATGCCCTCCTGCGTGTCAAACCCGTCCATCTCCACCAGCAGCGCGTTCAACGTCTGCTCCCGCTCATCATTGCCACCGCCCAACCCATGCCCGCGGCTCCGCCCCACCGCGTCAATTTCATCAATGAACACCAGGCAGGGCGTATTGCGGCGCGCCTGCTCAAACATGTCCCGCACGCGGCTGGCGCCGACGCCCACGAACATTTCTACAAAATCCGACCCGCTGATGCTGAAAAACGCGGCATCCGCCTCGCCCGCAATGGCCTTGGCCAGCAGCGTCTTACCCGTGCCCGGCGGGCCAATCATCAGCACGCCCTTGGGAATCCGCCCGCCGAGACGCTGAAACTTCTTCGGGTCCTTGAGAAACTCAACCAGCTCCGACACCTCCTGAATGGCCTCCTCGACGCCCGCCACATCCTTGAACGTGGTTTTGTTGCGCTCCTTGGCCAGCAACCGCGCCTTGCTTTTGCCAAAACTCAGCGCGCCTTTGCCCGCCATCTTGATTTGCCGGATGAAGAAAAAATAAATCAGGGCCGCGATCACCAGAAACGGCAATATGCTCAGCATGAAACTGTACAGCATCGTGCTGGGCTCGCGCGGCTCGAACTGCGGCATGCCCAGGAGCATCTCCTCCAGCCTGGGCGTCAGCCGCGCTTTCACGCGGAACGGCACCTCCACCTTGTGCTCGCCCTCCAGCCGCCAATACTTGCCGGTTATCTCCCGCAAATCCGGGCTTTGCGGGCTGTAATTGATCGTCGCCCGGACAATCTGGTTCGACTGCGCCAACTGCTGGAACTTGTATTGGCTCAGCAGCTCGCCCGGCGTCTCCATGCGATCCTTGAAGAGCATCAGCAGCGTGACGCCCCCGAGAATCGCGATCCAGACCATCATGGTACGCGGGGGCACCTTGAACTCCTTGCCTTTGTTCAAGTTCTTGCCCGGGTCGCCGGATTTATTGTCATTCGCCATCTTAGCTCTGGTCGTTGCAAGCCTAGCACACCCGCCGGCCAGCCGCAACTCCGCCAGTTAAAGCCGCTTCCAGCACCATTGCAAGCGGCGAATCGTCCCCCGATGAAGCTTGCCGCGTTCCCCGATCCGCATCCCTTCCACCCAAAAAATCTCGCCCGCCGCGTTCACGCCCACGACCAGCCGGCGCCGCTGATCGCGCGGCACCTTCTGATTGGTGAAGAAATCCTGCAGTTTCACCGAACCGGCCATGCCAATCGGCTGAAAGCGATCGCCCGGCCGCCAATACCGCACGATTACCGGCGACCCCACGAGGTCCGCATCAAAATACTCTTTCCCCTCGGAGCGCTGTCCCCGCCGGTAATTTCCCCCCGAACGGAGACGCCAGCATATCCTGACCCCGCCAAACTCCAATTCCCCTGCCCTGCCCCGCAATTCCACCTGCCGAGACCCCGTCCCAAACATTTCCGCCGCTCCCTCTTCCACCCGCACTTCGCCCCACGAATCGCGAACCGCATAACGAATAGGTTCGCCCCGCGCGGCCCGCTCATCCTTGCGCTGCGGAGAACGGCGCGCACTGTCCCCGGCTGACGCCGCCACGCCAACCGCGACTTTCTTCCCCGCCTTCAGGCGCAATTCCTCCACCCGTTGAAAATCCGGCACGACTCCCTGCCTCGCCAACTGCATCTGCACGCACCGCCGCTGCACGGCCACCGGCAATTCCTCAAACCGCAGCCGCCGCGACGCACTCCGCGCCCCGGGCGAAAGAGGTCGCCGGGCGCCCTTCCCCCCCCTCCCCTTCGAGCCCGCCCTTTCGGCTCCCACCCCGGCTCCGCCCTCCAGCCACCGGCCAGCCTCCGCCCCCACAAACTCCGATTCATCGCCAATAATAGCCATCAGGCGCAGGATCGCCCTGTCCAGGGCCGGTTGATAATTGCGCCGCAGCAACGGCAAGAGCTCATGGCGAATCCGGTTCCGCTGAAAATCCAGCCGCGCATTGCTCGCATCCTCCCGATAGCGAATGCCCTGCTCCCGCGCGAATTGGCACAACGCGCTCTTCGGCTGGTCCAGCAGCGGGCGAATCAACTCAACCCCGGGGTTGCTCGGCGAGGGGCCGCGCCATTTCATGCCGGCCAGTCCTTCCCCTCCGCTCCCGCGCAGCAGCCGCAGAAAGAACAATTCCACCTGATCGTCGGCCTGATGCGCCAGCGCAATCGTGGGGATGCGCAGGCGCACGGCGGTGCCAGCCAGAAAATCGTGCCGCGCCTTCCGCGCGGCCATCTCGAGCGACCCCCCCTGCGCGCGGCCCAGTCGGCCGACCGCCACGCGCTCGACCACCACCGGCAGCTTCAACCGGGCCGCCTCCCGGCAAACCAGGCGCTCGTCGGCGTCGCTGCTCCGGCCGCGAAGCTGGTGGTTCAAATGCGCCACCGTCAGCCGCCACCGCTGCCCCCGCGCCAGTTCCTCCAGCACCCGCAAAAGCACGAGCGAGTCCACCCCGCCGGAAACCGCCACGAGGACGCGCTGCCCCGGGCGCAGCAGCCGGTGCTCGCGAATCACTCGCGCTACATGATCCCGCAGTTCGCTCACGCTCAGATGCTATTTCAGCGGCCTCACTAAGCAAGGATGATCCCGCCCCGCCCACGCCGCCTCACCAACTGCATCCCGGCTCGCGGAGTTGGCCGCCGGACGCCGGGGCGCGCCCTCGAAACGAAGGCGGCCGCTCCCGCCCGCGGCGGCAGCATCAGCCCCGGCCCGGCCGCCCGCTTGACAGCCGCGCCGGGCGCGGCTGCCCGGGCTCGCTCAAGCCAGGGCTTTGGCGGCGATATCACGCCGGAAATGAGCATCGTCAAAGCCAATGGCGTCCACCGCGGCATAAGCAGCATCCCGCGCCCGCTTCAGGTCTTCCCCCCAGGCGGTCACCCCCAGCACCCGGCCCCCGCTGGTGACCACTTGATCTCCCACCCGGGCGGTGCCGGCGTGGAAGACTTTGGTATTGGCCATGCGAGCGGCAGCCTCAAGCCCGCGGATGGGCTTGTTCTTCTGGTAGCTGCCCGGGTAGCCCCCCGACGCCATCACCACGCAAACGGAAGGCCTCGGGTCCCATTCCAATGCGATCTCCGCCAATGTCCCGTCCACGCTCGCCTCGAGCAATTCGACCAGATCATTCTTCAGGCGTGGCAGATAGACTTGCGTCTCCGGGTCGCCAAACCGGGCATTGAACTCCAGCACCTTGGGCCCCTCTTGCGTGAGCATGATTCCCGGGTAAAGAATGCCCCGAAAATCAATCCCCTCCGCCGCGCAGCCCCGCAGCCAGGGCTCGAGAATGCGGCGGCCAACCGCCGTCAGTTCGGGGGCGGTCAGAAACGGCGCGGGGGAATAGGCGCCCATGCCGCCGGTATTAAGACCGCGGTCCCCCTTCAGGGCGCGCTTGTGGTCCTGGGCCGTGGGAAAGAGTTTGGCGGCCTTGCCATCGCAAAGGGCATGCAAGGAGATCTCCATGCCTTCGAGCAGTTCCTGAATGACCAGGCGGGCCCCGGCACTGCCAAAAGCCCCCTTTACCAGAATCTCCTCGATGGCGTGATCGGCCTGGGCCATGTCGCGGCAAATCAACACCCCTTTGCCCAAAGCCAAACCGTCGGCCTTGACGGCGCAACGCCCCCCAAGCGTAGCCGCGAAACGCGACGCCGCCGCAAAATCCGTAAAAACCCCCGCCCGGGCCGTCGGAATGCCATGCTTTTCCATAAACTGCTGCGCAAAAACCTTCGACGATTCAAAGCGCGCAGCCTGTTGATTGGGCCCCCAAATGCGGAGCCCCTCCTTTTGCCATAAGTCCACAATGCCCAGCGCCAGCGGATTATCCGGGCCAACCACCGTGAGATCAGGCCGGTGTTGCTGGGCAAAGGCCCGCAAACCCGTCAAATCCTCGGCCCCCAGCGGAACGTTTTCCACCTGCTTGCCGCTTTTGGCCAGCCGTTCCTCCGATATGCCGGCATTACCCGGGGCGCACCACATTTGCTCAACATGGGGCGACTGGGCCAGTTTCCACACCAACGCGTGCTCGCGCCCGCCCGAACCTATGACCAGGATTTTCATGGGGGATCATTGAAACAGGAATCCGCCCCGGGGCGAAAGCCCTTTTGCAAATATTCGCCGCCAATCAACCCAGGAGCATCGGAAAAGGCCAAAAACACCCTCATTTTGCCTCTGTCCCGGCTTAATATAGCACAAGTTACTGAAAACACTTAGGTTAGATATAAAACCCCATCGCCAACCTCAAAGCCCGCTTCCTCTCGCATCCCCCTGCTGCCCCCGTCCTTTCAAGCCGTGTACAAGGGGTGTACAAGGGATGCTCACCGGATGCTCATCAGATTTTTCGATGTACACCCGGTGAGCATCCCTTGTACACCCCTTGTACACGGCTTATTGGGAGCCTTAGAATGGCTGGGCAGGCTGGGGCTTTTGGAGGTGGCTGGGGGCTTGGTAAGGAGCTTGGAGGGTTCCTGGAACCGCCGTTTGCCTGCCCGGCCCCCTTAAGCCGCAAATAAGCAAGGGTCTTCCCCTGCCGCCGCGCGGCTTTTTCCTGCTGGGGCCGTTTCTGCTTGTCTCCCGGTGTCGGTGTGATAGTGTAGGCTGGTTAGCGCAGCATTTATGATGGACAAAACCCGGGCATCTTTCTTGCGAATAAGTCGTCTTCCCTATGGGCTGAGCCTCCTGGCGATATTGGCAGGATTTAGCCTTTCCCGCGGCATGGCGGCCACCTTTATAGTCTCAAATACGAACGCCAGCGGGGCCGGGTCGCTGCAACAGGCCATTCTTTCGGCTAATGCCACGAGCGGGCTGGATACGATTGTTTTCCAAATCCCCGGCTCCGGAGTGCATACCATCTCGCCGGCAAACGCCTTGCCGACCATAACCGATCCCGTCGTCATTGATGGCACTTCACAGCCCGGCTACGGGGGCACCCCGTTGATCGAACTTAACGGCGCCAATGCCGGCACCAGCAGCGATGGTCTCAACGTGACGGCGGGGGGGAGCACGATCCGCGGGTTGATTATCAATCGCTTTTACGGCGCCGGCCTTTCCATTCAGGCGCCCGGCAGCTCGAATGTCATTCAGGGCAATTATATCGGCACCGACCGGACGGGCACCATCAGCCAGGGCAACGGCCGGGCCACCACGCGCATGGGCGGCGTGTTGGTTCAAGGCTCCTCGGGCAATGTCATCGGCGGCACGAATTCGGCGCACCGCAATGTCATCTCCGCCAACGGCGGCACGGGCATTTACCTGCATAATAGCAGCGGCAACACGGTTCAGGGCAACCGGGTCGGCACATGCGTCTCCGGCATGACGGCCCTGGGCAATACCACCAACGGCATCGGGCTTTACAATGCCGGCGGGAACCTGATCGGCGGCACGTCCGCCGCCGCGCGCAACGTCGTCTCGGGGAATAATCAGAGCGGCATCTATTTGTATGGCGCCGGCAGTACGGGGAACCGGATACAGGGCAACTATATCGGCACGGATGCCAGCGGCCACGCCGGCCTGGGCAACGGCGCCACTGGCGTCCTGCTGAACGGCAGCAGCGACAATATGATCGGCGGAACCCAGGCGGGGGCGGGCAATGTCATTTGCCGAAGCGGCTTTTTTGGGGTGGAAATCACCGGGGGCGGCTCGAACAACCTCGTGCAGGGCAATTTCATCGGCACCGACGCCTCCGGCGGCGCGGCTCTCGGCAATTGCGGCTCGGGTGTCTGCCTCTCGCAAGCCAACAGCAATCTCATCGGCGGCACGGTTCCCACGGCGCGCAACCTCATCTCCGGCAATGCGCTGATCGGGATTCTAATCACCAACGGCATCGGCAACGTGGTGGCGGGCAACCTGGTTGGCACCGATGTCTCCGGCGCTCAGCGCCTGGGCAATCTGATGGCCGGCATTCGCATCTTTGGAGCCAATTCCAACCGGATCGGCGGAGCTTTGGCCGGCGCCCGCAACCTCATTTCGGGCAATGCCCATTCCGGGCTGGAGATCATGGCGGGCGCCACCGGCAACCTCGTGCAAGGGAACTACATCGGCACCGACTTGGCCGGGCACTTGGCCGTGAGCAACGGAGTGGATGGAATCCACATCGAGTCTCCCCGCAATACCATCGGCGGGACTGTCAGCGGCGCGGGCAACCTGATTTCCGGGAACCGCACCAACGGGATTTTCCTCACCGGCAATCAAGCCGCCGGGAACCTCATCCAGGGGAACTTCATTGGCACGACGGCCGACGGCAAGGCGGGGTTGATGAACTACTGGGCGGGGATTGGCATCTCCCACGCTCCCGGCAACCTCATCGGGGGCACCACCCCTGGAGCCGGCAATCTGGTCTCCGCCAACGCCATTGCCGACGGCGACGCCGGGATTTTCCTGATTGGCAGCGGGGCGAAAGGGAACGTCATTCAAGGCAACAAACTCGGCACCGACATCACGGGCACCCTGTCGCTGGGCAACCGGCATGAGGGAGTTTACCTCGAAAACGCCCCCTCCAACACGATCGGGGGCATCACTGCGGCCGCTGCCAACCTTATCTCGGGCAACCAAACCTGGGGCCTTTACCTGGTCAACTCATCCTGGAACGTAATCCAAGGCAACCTGATCGGGACAAAAGCGGACGGCATCAGCGCGCTGGGCAATATTTTTCACTCCGTGGAATGCGAAACCGGCGCCAACAACAACATGATCGGGGGCGCTGGCGGTGCCGCCAACACGATTGCTTATGCCCAGGGTATTTACTCCGGCGTCCGCATCCGCAACGTCAGCTATAATAACGCCATTCTGGGCAACCGGATTTTCGGCAACGGCGCTTTGGGCATTGATTTGGGCAATTACGGGGTCAATGCCATCATTCCCTGCGGCAGCACCAGCGGCGGCAACTTGTCGCAAAACTACCCGGTGCTTGCCCAGGCTGTCAGCGGCACCGCCACCGCCATCCGCGGCATGCTCAACTGCAAACCCAATCAACCCTATGTGCTCCAGTTCTTCGCGAATCCGGCCTGCGACCCGTCCGGCTACGGGGAGGGGCAGTTCTACCTGGGCCAGATAACGGTTGTCACCGGCGCTAATTGCACCAACAGCTTTGTCGCCCATCTCCCCACCCCGGTCCCTCCGGGGTATTCCACCATCACCGCCACCGCGACGGATAGCGCCAACAATACTTCCGAGTTTTCCGCCTGTATTCCCGTTGGCCCGGTGCCTACGCTCGAAATCGAGGCACTGGCCAATCCCCAGGTCAGGATCTCCTGGACTAACACGGCGGCGGGATTTGTGCTCAAGGAAACCACCAGCCTGTCGCCGCCCATCCACTGGCAGACGGTGAGCAATACCCCCGTCCTGAGCAACGGCCAGTTTGTGGTCACCCTGCCGCTGAACCCGTCCAACCCGGCGCTGCGGCAAGGCAATCGGTTTTTCCTTCTGAGTTTCGAATAGCGTGACCCGGTTCCCGTTTTTTCCTCTCCTGCGCCAGCCCTCCGTGAGGCGCCGCGCCAGGCCCCGCGCGTTTTCTTTGCTGGCCACCGGCTTTCTGGCCACGATGATGGCCGCCCTGCCGTTGCGCGCTCCCGCGCAACCCTCCCTGCATGTCATTCGAACTAATGGCCCGGCTTCCAATCGGCTGAACATCGTCGTCCTTGCCGAAGCCTATACCAGCGCGCAACTCGGACAGTTTCTTGTTGATGCGACCAATGCAGTCGCCACGCTTCTATCCCACCCGCCGTATACGGGATATAGCAATTACGTCAATGCCTTCGCGATCAAGATGGCTTCGAAGGAGTCGGGTTCCGATCATCCCAAATACGGGATTTCCAAAGACACCTACTTCAACAGCGCCTACGATTCGTATTGGGATGAGCTTATTACCATCCCTTCGGGTACCAATGGCCAGGGCAGAGTAACGGCCCTGCTTCAGGGCTTCATGCCGCAGTGTCACCTTGCGATTCTCCTGGTCAACGATCCCAAGCCCGGCGGCTCGGATGGCTTTAATCTGACGGCAATTGTCTCGACCAGCGCGGTGGCGGCCGAGGCCGCGATGGGGCAACCGGCCATACTGACCCACGAAATCGGGCATGTTCTGGCCAACCTGGGCGACGAATACACCACGCCTTATCCGGGCTTTCCCGATCTCGAAGAACCCAATACCACCCGGGAAACCAATCGCGCCGCCATAAAATGGAACGCGTGGATTTCTCCCGAAACTCCCATTCCCACCCCGGATTCCTATGGAGACGGCATTGTTGGCCTCTTCACGGGCGCTCACTATCACGAGACCGGGTGGTACCGCCCGCAACTTAATTGCGCCATGGGGGTAATGGGGGTTCCGTTCTGCGCCGTTTGCCGTGAAGCCCTGGTCCTGGCGATCTACCAGCGAGCGCGGCCGGTGGACGCCTTTTGGCCCGCCAGCACGAATCTGTCCGTCTCGACTACCCAGGCCCTCTCATTCAGCCTGGTCCTCCAGCAACCGACTTTCCATAATCTGACTGTCCAATGGTGCACCAACGGGGTGCCTCTCAGCAGCGCCACCAACTCCACCTTCACGCTGCTGCCGCAATTTCTTTCCCCTGGCAGCAACCAGGTCGCCGCCCGGGTCAAGGATAACACCCCGTGGGTGCGCACCGACCCGACCAACCTCCTGAGCCAAACGATCGCCTGGACTGTAAATGTAAGCCTTCCGCAGTTGCGGTTGGATGCGCCGGTCAGGCTTCCGGGCGGACGCCTGGCTTTTCGCGTCACCGGCACCGCGCCTCAAGGAGTTGTCCTCCAGAGTTCCTCCAACCTGATCTCCTGGAGCAGGCTGTCCACCAATTCCCTGGAGGCGGGGCAGTTTTGGCACACGAACACTCATCCCGGAGCCTATCCCTGGAAATTCTATCGAGCCGTCACGCCTCCGTAAGCTTCGGCGTCAGCCCACCCAACAAAAAGGCGCGAGCTTCCGCCCGCGCCGGTAAAACCATCGGCCTGTCCTTGCCCTATCCCTTGCGCCGCTGCCGCCGCGCCTGGGCCATCAGACCCAATCCCCCAACCAGCAATAGCGCCATGCCGGAAGGCTCGGGCACCGCTTCCATGTAGGCCGCGAAATTCATCTGATTGTTCGGTGCGTAGGGATTAATCAGCAGCCGCCAGCCGCGCACGGGGTCGTTCTCCCAATAGTCATTGGGATTCGCCCCCACGACGGGCGGGCAATAGATATCCACCCCCAACGCATCCCCCGGCCCCATTCCACGGAACTGGACGCTCCAAGTCATGCGGTCAACCGGAATCCAAAGTCCCCCGATGGGAAAATCCATTCCCGGTGTGAAAATAAACGTGGCCCGGGGCGTCGGGCCAAACTCGCCGAACCAGCCACTGTCGTAAAACACTTCGCCGGGGGTGGGGAAATCACCGCCGGGGCTGTGGTAATCCGGCCCGTTGTTCTTGTAAAACCGCACTCGCGCTTCCACTTCGCCGGCGAAAGCGTTGGGATCGTCGCTGGTCCCCCACCACTCGAACGAGAAATACGTCAGGAACCGCGCGGTGCCGTCCAAGAAAATCTCATCGCCGATTTCCACCTCGCCCGGGCTGTAGCGCGCCAGCAGGTCGTTTTTGGAATTATCATAGATGACCTCTCCTTGAAGCGGAGAAGCTAAGATCACACACAGCAAGCTTAGGGCCCAGAGAAGGTTTATTTTACTAGATGTTTGCATAAAAGGCTCTTTACGATGTAATCAGACCAATCATACTAACCAACGGAGTTGATTTTACCAAAAGGGTTAGGGTTGTCAACCGGATTCATTAAATATATTAGCGGCAAGCCTGTGGGAGGAAGGGCGATAATGCCTTGAGATTCCTGCAGTTACAAACGGCGGGGTCAGAGCGGCGTTTTCTGTCGCAAACTTCACTTGCCCGGAACAGCCGCCGAAGGGCATTTTGATGCCCGGCAAATGCCGTCATTAACGCGCAACACTAAAGCCTTGGCCGGCTCGGAAACTCCCGAGTTGCCGCTGGATTACGACCCGCGCCGCAAAACAGTTCGCCGCCCGCCGCTGGCCGAGGAGTTGGCCGCGTTTCGCGAGTTCAACCAGGCTACCCGCACACTGACCACCGTCTGCCGGGACGCCGACGGCACCATCCGCGAGGTGCCAACCTATGTCAACGAGTTCTGGACCGCCAAACAACGCCAGGCAAGCTCGCTTCAGGAGATTTCCTACCGCGCCTGCTTCAAACCGCAGTTGCCGCGCTTTTTTATCGAACGCCTGACACAACCCGGAGAAACGGTTTATGACCCGTTCATGGGGCGTGGCACCACCCTTATCGAAGCCGCGCTGCTGGGGCGCGTGCCATACGGATGCGATATCAATCCTTTGAGCGTTGTTTTGACCCGGCCACGGTTGTGCCCTCCCCGTCTTGAGGACGTTGCCCAGCGGCTCCAGCAAATCAACTTTGCTTCCGGAACCGCCTATCCGGAGGAGTTGCTGGTCTTTTTTCATGCGGATACGCTTTGCGCTCTCACCGCGCTCAAGCAATACTTGCTGGCGCGCCGCGCCGCCGGCTTGCTCGACGCCGTGGATGACTGGATTTGCCTGGTCGCGCTCAACCGGTTGGCCGGCCACTCGGCCGGCTTTTTCTCTGTCTATACCTTGCCGCCCAACCAGGCCGTCTCCGTCAAATCCCAGCGCAAAATCAACGCCCGCCGCAACCAAATCCCGCCGCCCCGGAACGTCCCCGCCCTTATCCTGCGAAAGACCCGCCAACTGCTGCGCGATTGCGATGCGGCCGCCCGCCGGACCCTGGCCAAAGTCGCGCCCCGGGCCATTTTGCTAACGCAGCCCGCCGCGCACACGCCCCAAATCCCCGAACGCTCCGTTTCGTTGGCCGTCACCTCGCCGCCATTCCTCGGCGTAGTGGACTATGCCACTGATAACTGGCTGCGCTGTTGGTTCCTGGACATTGACGCTCAATCAGTGGCGTTTACCGTTCCCCGAAAGCTGGACGCCTGGCAAACGGCGATGACCGCGGTCCTGCGTGAACTGCATCGCCTGCTGAAGCCGAGCGGCCACGTCGCTTTTGAAGTCGGGGAAGTCCACGCCGGAAAAATAAAGCTCGAAGAGGCGCTTCTGCCGTGTGGCATCGCCGCCGGCCTGACGCCGGAGCTGGTGCTCATCAACGACCAGCAATTCACCAAGACGGCCAACTGCTGGGGCGTGGATAACATGGCCAAAGGCACCAATACCAACCGCGTTGTTCTCTTTCGCCGGCCGTAGCCCCGCGTCCGGCTCCCGCCCACCCGCCCTACTCGACGCCCTCGCGGTTGGCGTGGGATTGCGCCACAAGGCGCGCCCGGGCGGTGGCCATCTCGGCTTTGACCTGATCAATGCGGGCGCGAATCAGCTCGCAGTTTTCCTCTTTGGCCGCCAGCAGTTCGCGGGTGAGTTCGGCGAGGCGCTCCTGGTAAACCCGTTCCTGCTGCTGGATTTGCTGCTCGATGCGGGCAAGCCGCTGCTCGACGGCCTGGGCCTTGCAGGCTGCGGCTTCCTGCGTCTCCAGCATCTGCGTTCGATCCGAAATCAGCCGGCGCACCAGTTTCTGCTTCAGCCAGCGGCGCAGATGGGGCACCAGCCCTGCCCGAATTACCGCGTCGGCGCGCTCCGCCCGCCGTTCGGCCGCCTGAACGCGCTGGCGCCAGAGCTCGGTTTGGGTGTGCGTGGTTTCCCGCGCTTCCATATGGATGAGCGGACGGGGCGCACGCGCCGGTTCGCGGCCGGGCAAAGCGGACTCAGACGCCGATTGCGAGGTCAGCACCACTGTGTAGCCTGACGGGGCTTCGCTGCCAGCAGGCAGCAACGCCGGCTCGGCCGGCGCCGGCAATCTCTTGCGCCTGAAGGCTAGTCGAAACACCACTGCCAGGATCGCCAGGCCAGCCACCGCCACCGCCAGCCAAAGCAGCGACGGAACACGAACGCCGGGCGGTGGCAAAACGGGGACAGACTCGTCGGATTGGGATAAAGCCCTGGCCGACGAGGCCTGGCGCTGTGCCGGGGGTGCCTTGCGGGGCGGGGCGGATTCTACATGAGCCATCGGGAGGGCAACCGCCTTCAAGAGGTCTAGCCGCACTTCGCAAGCAACCGGGTAGTGCCTGGCGGCAGCTACCGGCTGAACCACAGGATCGCTGGCGCAGGAGGGCGGCTGAATGAAGAGATAATCAGCAACGGGGCCTGTCTGCCCAGCCTTTGCCCGCTGAGTCGCTCTGCCGGCTGCGGGCACCCCCTGAAAGGCATCGCCGAAGCCCGCACTCTCCAGCATTTGCAGCGGCGCGCCTTCCAGTGCCATCACTTGGCCGGTCGTCCGGCCAAACGTGCCACCAATAACACATGCCTGCACCCGATTGGTAATCCAGTTGTTAATCGCGCGAACCTGCGACAGCACTTGCTCGATGGCGGGTGTCAGCCGTTCCTCAGGGGCTGCGGCCGCGCGCTTCTTGCTCGGAGTGAGGCCAGTGGGCGCCCCCGCCTGAACCGAAAAGAAGCCAATCCGCTGGTTCCCCACCTGAAACGCGGCAAAGGCGAATCCCCCCGCCACCGTTGGCGCTCCGCGGTTGCGCCAGGATTCCGTCCATGAGAAATAGGCCCTTGCCTCGGGTTTGGCGAGAATTGCCACTTGTTGTTTGCGGAGCGCGTTGGTCCGCGCCTCCCGAAAGGCGGAGCAAGCCACGACGTTGTATTGGGCGGGCTTGAGTGCCTGGGCCAACGCGTCGCACATCGCCCAATCAACAACCTGCTGCAAAAGTATGACGTCGGGATTGAGTTTCTTGAGTTCAGCGGCGGCAGCGGAAATATGAATGTCCCCGGCATTTGTCGCTGCGGCATTGGTGCGAACAGCCGGTGGTTGCAAGTTCCAAGTGGTAACGCGGAGGCTTTGCGCAGAACTGCCTGTCGTCAACAGCAACAGCAGCAACGCCCCAATCCCGATTTTGCGAATGCTTCCGCCCGGCAAACCGTCTGCCGCCCGGAAGAGCGGCCTGGCAACAGACGCATTCGGCATGAGGGTCACCATTTGTGGCTGCTAAATAACGCACTCCACTCAACCCGTCAGGCAGAGGGCTGTCAAGGAGCGTTTGCTATTTCGCTATCTCTGGACGCACGGCCATTTCCGAGCGGCCTTTCCAAAGCCGGGGCACTCGTGGACGGGCAGGCGACAAGCGCTCGCGGCAAAAGGTGACCGTCACTGCTTTTGGAGGCGAAAGAAAACCGCCGTGTTGGTAATCGGGAGGAACGCGCAAAACTGCCCATTGGTCAGGGTAAGCGCCGGAGCAAGCAGTCCCCAATTAGTGGAAGCGAGATTGTGATTGAGCCAGAGCTCGTAGGTGACGCCGGTGTCCGGCCAGCAGAGGGTAACGCCGTCGTTGAAACGCTTAACAGATAAAACGGGAGATGTCGCTGCGATGCAGGCCTCAATTTGGGCACGGTAGGTGGCGATGTCAGCTGAATATGTTCGATTGTTGTAAACTGCCGTGCCGTCGGGTTGATTGGCTGAATTGCCTATGGCGTTCAACATGCCGGCCAGTTGCCAAACCGAGCCGTTCTTCAAAAACACTCCGCCGCCGGAATCACCTGCCGCAGCTTGCGCTTCTGCCGAGGTTTTAAGCAAAGCATCAAAAGTCGTGCTGAAGACGGTGATATTGCCTGCTCCAACATTGATAACGGTAGTTCCACCCGTATTCACCCGGTTATTGCCCCAGCTTTTGAACGGCTGGGCCGACCAATAAAAACCGGTGTAGGGACCAATGTTGGTCTGGGACGACCCGGCAATGTGGCCGTAACCGATCATGTCCACCTGGGCAAATGCAGCCGGGGTGCTCGTGGCCAAGGGAATCCGGGGTAATGGTGGCAGGTTTCTCAGGCGAAACAGGACCATGTCCGTATTCGAACCATCGGAGTTGGTTAAGCGCAAGGACGAACCATCCCAAGGAAACTGGATGCCCCCGAATGTGGCAGGGCCAGCCCCTATATGCCAGGCCGTGAGTACCCAACCCGCTCCGAGATATACGCCGCTGCCGCTGTTGACGCGGCCCACATGGGACCAAAGAGAGCCACTGGAGGGCGCGTTGGTATTGGTGCTGGAGTTAGCCACTACAATGGCGGAGGCGCTGGACATCAGTCCGCCCCAGGCCACCAAAGACATCAGCACCGGCACCCACGGATAATTCCTCAAGCGGGCGCGATGAGGGTTCATGCCTGCGCTCTCATGGGACGGTTTGCCGCGAAAGACCACTCGCTAAATATCCGCCGGGGCCCCTAGTTCACGACCATGATGCGGAAGAACCGGCGGGGAACGACCCCGGCCCCGTCCGCCAGGCTGCAGACCGCCGAGGCCGTCACCGCGACCGCCGTCACCTCGGCCCCATCCGTCCATACCGCGTCCGTCAGGTTGTTCTTATACTGCACCCGGTAGGTCTGCCCTACCTGCGCGTCCCACCGCAAGGTCAGCGTGCCCGCGCCCAATTCCGCGCCCGTTATCCGAACTTCCGCCGGACTCGTCACCACCAACTCCGCCGGCCCGCCTGTCACCTCCCCCAACCCGTTGCCCACCACCACCGTGTAGCTCCCCGCATCACTCGCCTGCGCCTGCGCAATCGTCAGCGTCGCCCCCGTCGCCCCCGCCACCGCCACCCCGTTCAAATACCACTGGTAGCTCAATACCGTGTTGCCCGCCACCACGCTCAACGTCGCCGCTTCCCCCGCCGCCACCGTCTGCCCCGCCGGCGGCGTCACGATCACCGGCGCATCCAGATATTCCACCCACACATCATCCAGCCATCCCTCCCCGGCCGTGCTGCCGCTGGCCACCGACCCGATCAGCAGCGTGTCAATCGTCGCTTCCGCCGCCCCCAAAATCGTCCGCCCCAAGATCCCGTCCACATAAAAGTTAATCGTCGTCCCGTCCCCCAGCCGCTCGATCTCAAACCGGTGCCACCCCGGCGACCGCCCCGGCGCCCCGGGCGCGTTCAGG
>JAAYVL010000117.1 GCA_012517205.1 Verrucomicrobiota bacterium | reverse complement strand
TTGCATTGCCCGGCGCGGAAAGGGAGTCGTTTTCGTGTTTTGGCGCAGACGATGAACCGGAAGACCTATGTTTTGGAGCGATTGGATAGTCTTGGGGAGACGAACTGGGTGGGGGTGAGCACCAACGCGGGTAATGGAGCGTTACGGATGCTGACGGATCCAGCGGCCACTGCGCCCCAGCGCTTCTATCGCATGAAGCAATGGTAGCCGCACGCGTTTTTTGCAATAAGCGCCCCAGTTATGAGGGGGCGCAGTTCGGTTTTAAGACGGTGCACATCCCGCTTTAAATCTCGATTTATACCCCGTTTGGCCAGGCCGATTCAGATTTCGCCTCCAATTCGACCCCACGAAACGCGCAAGTTCCTGGTTTTACGGGTGAAAGACATTCGGAATCCAGCGACCCGCCCGCCGAATTCGCCAGCCAAACGGCTCGTTGAGACTATCTGCTGGCCTGTCAGGTCCACTTCGGCCCCAGTGGAACGAGGGCGTACGGTTGAAGTGAGCAACGTCAACGTTTCAGACAAGGCCTTCTCGAAGCCAAAAGCCATCCGGGCACCCGCCCGCCATTGAAAAGCCGCTATTTGCCAGTCCTGGGTTCATAACTGACTGTTTTTACGGGGCTTAATAATCATCCCCTCATCCTCTATCATCGTTTCGGCCTTTCCAAGCAACCATAGCCATTGTCCAAATACCCTGAAAATCCCCTGCCAGCAGGCCGTGTACAAGGGGTGTACAAGGGAGGCCCATCGGGTGTACCAGCTAAAATCCAATGTACTTCCGGTGAGCATCCCTTGTACACCCCTTGTACACGGCGTAAGGATAGGGTAAATGCAAGGCAGATTCATGATGTGCTCAGCCAGGACGGATTAGATTCCGCCGGCATTTCTCCACGAATTATCGGGGCAACGATCCCTCAAGCTCCCGCTTTTCCTGGTTTTCGGTCCCCATGCCGTGATGCGGCATGGGAATAGCACGGAATGGCGGGGAAACGGAGGGACGGTGAAGAGAGCATACCCAAATGCCGTGCAAGCATCTGATTGCGCATAGGTGCGGCAGGTTGATTCGAGGTGATTGCAATCATGGGCAGATAAGCCTGACACGGCGATATTGCCGCATTGACTCTTCGCTAAAATGGCGCAGTATATTGCGATATTTGACTGTCTGAAGCCCTATGAATGCACTCCGCTATCGCCAACCCGCATGCTTTGCCATTGGAACATCCTCGCTCCGGCGCTGGAGTATGTTGCGGAGAGGCTTGCTGTTTGCATTGCTGCTTTTCGCCCTGGGCACGACCGCAGCCCCCGCGCAGGAATTTCGGGCGGCGTGGGTGGATATCTTTCATGACGGCATGAGCAGCGCGAGTGAGGTGGACACGCTGGTTTCGACCCTCGCCAGCGGCAACTATAATGCCGTCATTGTCCAGGTGCTTGGTTATATGGATATGATCGGGACCGCCTCGCACGGGGCCCATTGGCAATCGAGCATTTTGCCCTGGTCGCCGCGCGTCAAGGCCAACTTCGATCCGCTTGCTTACCTTTGCACCCAGGCGCATGCGGCTGGCATTGAAGTCCATGCCTGGATTGGTGGCAGTGGCGGCGCCATGTACCGTGTCTCGCTCGCGGCGAACGGCTGGCCCCCAAAGAATAATGCTACCTTGGCCGCGCACCCGGAGTGGTTCATCGCTCCCCGGGCCAACAGCGAAGGCAATGCCGTTGTGGCCGTTGACATCTACTACAGCCTCGATATGGGGTCTCCCGACGTTCAGGAATATCTGGTCAGCATCGTGAGGGAGTTAGTGACGAACTACCCGATTGATGGCATCAACTGGGACGACGAAATCAATGGCGACGGCTATCTTGCGGGTTTTGGCTACCCGGCGTATAGCCAGGCCAACTATGCCCGTTCCGGCCTGGCTCGCTATCGCCTCAACACCGGGGCCACCGGCACTCCCAGCAACACTGACCCCGACTGGTCCAATTATCGTCGCCGCTTCAAGAACGAGTTGATGGCCCGCGTCCAGGCGGAAATCCAATCCATCAAAAGCAATCCACGTCAGCCCGTGCGTCACACCACGGCGGCCCTGGCCTATGGTTCGCCGCCGGGCAACTGCAATTTCGCCACTTCCACTCCCTATCTCTATTTCTGTGATTGGGCCGGGATGCTGCAAAACGGCTGGGTGGACGCGGTGATCCCGCAGACTTATAGCAAGAGCACTTTCAAGTCCTGGGCGGATCGTATCTCGTCCTGTTGGGTTTCCGTTCGCCCGGTGTTCATGGGCATGAGTTTCAGCGGCTTGAGCATCTCCGATATCACCAGCCAGATCAGTTATCTTCGGGACAAAGGGCTCACGGGGTACGCAACCTACTCCTATTTTACTGCGCCGGCCAATTGGTGGTCCCATGCGGCTGCAAACGTCAATACGAGCACCAGCGGCACCCCCACCATGCCGTGGCGCAATCCTGCCACCGCCACCGAAGGCATGATGTGGGGACGGGTCAAGGACGGCGCCACCGGGCTTTATGTGGACGACGCAACCGTGACCGTAGCCGGCCGGCCACCGGTGAAGACGGACGGCAACGGCTACTATGTCGCGACGCTCATTCCCGCGACCGCTGCCGGTACCGCCTACGAGGTCACCGCAACCAAAGATGGCCTGGGCTCGCATGCCATCGCAAATGCCACGGTTTTGGCGGGCGATGTGGTCCGTTATGATTTTACCCTGGTCGTGCCTCCGGCCTCGCCGGTTTTGGTTTGGGGCGACAATACTTTTGGGCAAAGCGCGGCGTCGGAGTTGGCGACGAACGCCATCGCCGTGGCGGCGGGCGCCTGGCATACGCTGGCCCTGCGAGCCGATGGCCGGGTGGTGGCCTGGGGAGATAATTCGAGCGGTCAGTGTGGGGATGGAGAGCCGATGACCAATGCCCTGGCCATTGCCGCCGGGGGGTATCATAACCTGGCCATACAGAGGGACGGAGCGGTGGTGGCGTGGGGGGCCAACGATTACGGCCAGGCCAGCGTGCCGCCGGGCCTGAGCGATGTGATTGCGGTGGCTGCCGGGACGTGGCACAGCGTGGCCTTGCGGGCCAACGGCACGGTGGTGGTATGGGGAGATGACAGTTTTGGGCAAAAGAGCCGGCAACCGGCCGGGTTGACGCAGGTGGTGGCGGTGGCGGCGGGAGGCAATCATACCTTGGCC
>JAAYVL010000001.1 GCA_012517205.1 Verrucomicrobiota bacterium | reverse complement strand
GTGCGAGACTTGATTGCCGCCATCGAGGATTTTATCCGCCACCATAACGAGAACCCGAAACCTTTTGTTTGGACCAAGCGCGTCGATCAAATCCTAGAAAAAGTGGGTCACTGCAAAGCTAAGACTGTTACACCACACTAGAATGGCGCAGCCCCTGATGCCATCCAGCTCCGGGATGCGCAGGCTGGACCATGCCCGCCCCGTCCTGATGGCAGCACTGGCTTCTACCGAAGAAACAGCCCTCGATTTCCTCATATGTTCAATTGTAATCGCAAGGGAGAGGTTGAAACCGGGTTCGGAACGTCCCCCCTCTGCCTCCGTGACCACGGATTGCGCGGATTACACGGATACTGATCGGTGACATCCGAGTCATCCGTGGTTAGTGACTCATGGTCTTCGCTCCCGTCTGTGAGCCTTCGGGAAAGACAGAGTTTCATCCGCAGCCGAGCTCAGTCTCGAGCCAGCAGGCGCCCGATGCGAGCAAAGATGACGGACAAGTGTGTTTCCGCGACTGCAGGTGAGCACAGCCATTGTTCATTGTGCTCCCGGATAGCTTTCGCATTCTGGGCGAGCGCGGCTTCGAGCGTGGCCGTCCGATCATGTCCAAAGTTGGAGGGATCCACCCATACCGCGCCGCGCAGAATCCCCTCGGCGACGGTCGGATGCGCTCGATACACCGGCACGCACCCGGCACAAACCGCCTCCACGAACTTCTCGGTGAAGTAGTAGGGCTCATAACTGTTCTCAAGGCAGACCGCCACTTTGTAGCCAGCCAAAAGTTCACGCTTCTGCTCCTCTGGCCAGTCGCCGGGAATCTCGCCCCGATAGTTTGCTGGTGCAGCCGGGCGGGAGAGCCAACCAGCGCGGTAACACTGCCAGCCCGCGCGCCCGTAAAGATCAACCAGGGGGTGCGTCACGAAGCGGTTGCGATAGCTTTGGTCACCGTGCCGCCGCCAAGGAGGGCCGCGTGGTTGGAAACCACCGCGACCGCTTTGTCCTTGCGCTCGGCGCGGTGATTGACCGCCAGCGGGGCCCAGTGTGTCATGTGCGGCACGCGCCAGCGCGGATCGGGATGGTTGTGGCACAGAAACTCATGGGAGGCAAGGCGGGCGCGGATCGCCGGCCATGTGCCGCCCTCGATGCTGCGGAACATCACCTGTGGCTCGCAGCAAAACCAGGCCTTGCGGCGCGGAAAGGCAAACAACTCCTCCGACGGAGCCCACTGACACAGCAGGGCGTCCGCCTTTTCCGCCGGGAGATCAACGGAAAAGAAAGCCTCCTCAGTCTCCAGTTTCCCAAACCAAGGAGAGATCACCCGAACCTGAAGCTTCGTATTTGATTTCATGGCCGCACGGTATTAGAGACCCGCGAGACAACCACCACACCCGACATGCGCCTTCCCGTCGCCGGGAAGACATTAATATGAAGATGGCATTGCACTAATGCGTGTTTGTCGCAAGAGGCCGCTCCTTACCTGTCGCTTCCGTGCCGGGATGACTGCGCAAAGGCCGAGCGAACAACTTTTCTGCCACCACGGCGCACAAACTGCCAGGTGCCGCGCCCCAAAATGGAGAGCCAGTATCTCCAGCCTGACCAGCCGCTGGCCAATAAGCCCTTCACCACCCACAGCATCCGGTCGAAGTCAAGAGCGCACAAATAGTCCGCCAACTCGGCGGATCGGTTCTGGATAAACGGCTCGCGCATCGCGCGGAGTTCGCCCCGGCTCCAATTACCCGAGCGCTCCGCGAACAGACACGCCTTGATGCGGTCGCGATACATTGGTTGCGACATCCGCGCAACGGCCGTAGTGACACTGATGCTGCGCCGCCGAATCACGCATTCGACGGCCGGTGAATGGATGAAACACGTCAGCTTTGAAAGCTGCAAGTAGAGCAGCCAATCCTCGTGGCAGACGAGTTGTTCAGCAAACCCCCCTACAGCCAGGAGCAAAGCGCGGCGCACACAGACAGAAGGCAGAGGGAAATAGCACGCATGCAGTAACTCGGGACTGGCCGGCTGCGGCTCTGCCGACGGCCAGACAGATTCGTGCATGAAGCGCGTGCTGCCCAGGATCTGCCCGCGTCCGGCGAACAACCCCGCCTTGCCTCCGTTCTGGCGAAAGGCTGCCTTTGCCCGGGCCAGGTGCTCGGGAACCCACAGGTCATCGCTGTCCAGGAAAGCCACGAACTCGCCTTTGGCTTGGCGGATGGCGAGATTGCGGGCGCCGGCCGGCCCTTTGTTCTGCGACGGCTCAACCCGGATGCTGCAGAACCGCCCAGGAAACCAGCCAGCACACCCTTGGATGGCCTGCCAGGTGTTGTCGGTGGAGCCGTCGTCTACGACGATCACCTCGAAGTCCTGGAAGGTTTGCGCCCGGACGCTTTCCAGAGCTTGGCTGATAAAGGCGGCGCTATTATGCGCAGGAATAACGACGGAGAAGCAGGGCGCCGGGTCCCGCGATGACTCGACGGACTGCCGATCTGCCAAATCACCCGACGGGATCACGCTACGTCGAGTGGAAAAAGTGGTGATGGAAAGTCATCGTGAGTGCAGGAAACTTGAAGGGTGATTCGTTGCCCTGAATTCGCTACGACCAAAACGATCAACCCAGCAGCCTTTTCAAACGGTCCATAGTGAACCCAGTGAGGCGGTTCCAATTGTAGTTTTTACGAACAAATAGCGCCGCCTGGCCGGCAATCCGGGTCCGCCGCTGTTCATCCTGGAGCAGTTGAATTGCCGCGGAAGCAAAATCCCTGGGATCATCAGCCAACAGCAAGTGCTCTCCGCTTCGGTACGGAACTCCCTCCGCGCCTACATGAGTGGAAACCACCGGCACTTCCATGGCCATCGCTTCAAGGATTTTGAGGCGGGTGCCGCCGCCGACGCGCAAGGGAACGACAAATACCCAGGCGCGCTCGAACTCGGGCCGAATATCGTCCGGGTCGGAAACGCAGGAGACGGCATCACTCCGGATGCTCATGGCATCGAACACCGTTTGCGCCTTCCGTCCCGCCAGCACGAACCGGGACTGGGGGACCTGCTGCCTGACCAAAGGGAAGATGTCGGTAATGAAGTATCTCAGGGCATCAACATTTGGGCCGTAATCGAATGCGCCCGTGAACAGGAGCGTGGGCATCGGTGCGCGTTTCCACTTGGACGAAGGCCGGAAGTAAGCCGTATCTACCCCATTTCCCACGACGCAAATCTTGGCGGATGGCACCAGATCCAGTGCCAACTCCTTATCCACCTCGGAGCATGAGATCACAAGATCGCACGCGACGAAGGCGGCACGCTCGACCTTCCTCAGGCATTGCGATTGCACCCGCAACCAGTGTGCTCCCGCCCCTGCGGAGACCAATTGCTCCCGGCGACTGGACAAGTGATGCTCGATGTTATGAGTGTTGCATACCAGGCGGGGGGCTTTTCTGCCGCGCAGCAACTCGCGGACAAACGGGTAATTAGGGGCGTGCTCGAACCAGACGAAATCAAACTCGACTTCGTCTAAAAGCCGGCGCACTTGCGAACGAACACCGCAAAAATCCGCGTAATGGCAGAAGGCAGCCGCAGATATGGGATGAAAGAAGCGGGCGGCCAAAGAAAGCTCCAATCGTACTGCGGCTCTCAAAAACCGTCGTGACCATTTTAGTCCCGTCTGCACCCCTGAGCTGAAGGTGGTATCGCAAGACCAGAAGCTGAACGCGTACTCCAGAAGGCCACTCCATTGGTTCGGCCAGGGAAAGGCCAAGACGCGCAGCACCCGGAGCCAACTTGCCGTGCGTCCTCCTTTCGCGTGCCGGGTCTGGTCAAAGGCTCCGTTGGGTTGAATGATCCGGGAGCATTTCTCGCGCAACTCCACCGGCACCCCTTGGCTGCATCCCGGGCTCAGATGAACCAAAGTCAGTTCGCCAAAGCGCGCGAGGGCGCAGGCAAACTGATAAGACCGCGTGACGGCGCCCGACCCCGCAACGGTCAGCGGGCCGGACGCCAGCATAAGAATCCTTGGCTGACGACTGCTCATCTAAGATTCGCGGCGCCAGAAATCGGACGGGGCCTCCGTCGATCTGAGGTGATGGTTCTGAAACCACGGTGATAGAGAAGGCGGAGCCAACCGGGAGCCAGCCATCGGCAACAGTACCAGGCACACTCCGGCTGGACCCACAACTTGGGGCGCAGACGCAAAGCAAAACCCGCCATCACACGGCTAAGTCTTCGCGCGGCATAGACCTGATACTGCGCCTGAGTCCAGGCGGACTGAGCGAGCTGGTTGCCAAACAATTGCAGGGTGTCTGAGGCTTCAACGCCGGCCGCCTGATGGTAAAACTCACGGGCAAGAGTAAAGGCACGCTCACAAGCCGAAGACTCCATCCCGGCATGCATAAGGAAACAGTGAAGTTGTTCGCGCAATTCGATCGGCACAGGGTGCTGCAAGAATTCTTCGATAAGGCGAGCGGATATCCGCAACACGTTTCGTTGGCACCTGAAGCCTTCCGCACTCACCGAAGCAGCGTGGAGACGCACCTTGACCAAAGGCTCGGGCAGATTCGCGAAGCGTGTGAGAGGGAGTAGCCGAGCCCACAGGTCATAGTCCTCAGCGCCCGCCTCGAAGCCCTCCCGGTAGCCGCCAGCTTCCAAGAGGAGATCACGGCGATAGCAGGTAGTCGTATTCCACAACACGGGCAGGAGCCGCATGAAAAAGCGGATATCACGATCTTCCGTATAAATTGCCAACTCCGGGGTTTTTCTCACGTCGTGGTTGAGGATCTCAACACCGCTGCCCACCACGCCACATGCCGGGTGATCTCTTAGGAACTGAAGCTGCTTTTCGAATCGCTGCGGGTGGAACAAGTCGTCGGCATCGGCAATGGCGACGTAGCGCCCCCGGGACTCCTGTAACGCCCGGTTTCGGGTAAAAATCAATCCACGGTTAGTCTCGTTACGCAGAAATCTGATGCGCGCATCCCGTTTTGCGTAGGCATGGAGAATTGCTGCCGTTTCATCAGTGCTTCCATCGTCCACGACAATCAGCTCGAAGTCAGCGCAGGCTTGGCTCAGCAGGCTGTCCAGGGCAGGCCCGACAAAGTGGGCCGACATTGTAGGCGGCCATGCAAACACTCACCATGGGACTCAGTTGCATCTCAAGAGCGTGGTGCGGTGCCGGAGCTTCAAACTGGAGTTCGGCGCCCCGCCAGCCTCCTGACACGACGCAACAGAGCGGAGGCCCCCAACGCGATTCGCACGGTGTTGCTGGCCATTAATCCCTCGTACTTGTCTTTGAAATCAACCAATCCCTCGATTGTCTCATGCTGATGCTCCAACGCATCCACCACCTCGGGGTGGAGCACAGTCTTCTGGGCCTTTCGCCGTTCGCCCCGTAACAGTGCCGCATTTCGGACGTCGCTGCTCATCCCATGAACATTGTCATACACGCAAAGAATCTGATGAATGACCTGGTATGAGCATCCGGCCGTGAAGAACGCCCTTAGGAACAACTCATAATCCGCAGCCAATTTGTACTCCTCTCTGTATAAGCCAAGGTGTTGGAGCACGCTTCTTCGGTGAAAGACCGCCTGGTGGGCAATGTAGCCCAAAACAAGCACCTCTCGGGGGCTTCGGTTCAGGGCCCAGATCTCAGAGCCGTCTCGCTTGACCAGCTGAGCATCGAAGAAAATGAAGTCTTCTGAGAGCTCGCGTCTAAAAGCACCATCCAGCGTATCGGGGGAATACAGGCTGTCGCCGGCATTCAGGAAGAGGACATATTCACCCTCCGCCATGCGTATGCCCTTATTCATGGCGCTATAGACGCCTGAATCCTTTTCAGACACCCATTTGGTAATCCGTGCGGCGTGAGCGGTTATGACATCGCGGCTGCCATCACTGGAAAGCCCGTCAACCACGATACTTTCAAAGTCTTGGTTGGTCTGGGCAAACACACTCTGCAAAGTCCGTTCCAGGCCGGCTTTGTTGTTCAGGTTGACAGTTATTATGCTCAGGCGCATAAACCAGTGGGTTGGCGCCGGTTAACGATCATTGTTCTTGGCCCGCCAGCGGCGCAGAGATGGCCGGGACCATCGGGGCGCACGGGCGCTAAGGTGTGCCGTATCTCTTCGCCGCCCGGGCTGCGTCGATCACTTCCTGCAGCCGCGCGATGTGCCGCCGGATGTTGAAATTTGTCCGCATGTGTTCCCGTGCATTCTGACCCAGGGTGCGACAGAGCGGCTGATCTTTCACCAGCTTGCAGAGGTAATTCTTCATCCCGACAACGTCCCGCTCCTCGACCAGGAAGCCTGTCTTGCCGTGGACGACCTCGTCCACGATGCCGGCATGGCGAGTAGAAACGACCGGCAGACCGGCTGCTTGTGCTTCCAGAATGGCGACCGGCGTCCCCTCGACATCGCCCAGAGAGGTGGTCACGGAATGCTGGACGAAACAGCAGGCTTGTCCGTAAAGGGGCAGGGTTTGCGGGTGCCGCAGCGCCCCGGGGAAGGAAATACTCGAGTCAATCCCCCAGGTCTTGGCCAGGCTCATGCAAGCCTCGCGCAGTTCGCCGTCGCCGACCATGACCAGTTTCGCCTCCGGACATTCTTCCAACAAGAGCTTGAAGGCCATGATCGTAAGATAGGGAGCCTTAATATCCGTAAAACGTCCAACCGCGAGGATCGTGCTCCGGTAATCAGGCTGAATCTCATAAAAGTATTCCCGCGGACCATAGGGGTTATAGACAATCTTGTCTGGGCTCGCCCCCAGCCCGATAAGCGCCTGCGTCATAAAGTTAGAGACGCTGATAGTGCGGAAGGCATAGTCAAACATCTGCCGGTACTTTTCCCGGTAGCGCGCCAGGGTCGGTTCATTATGCGCGTCGAGGCCGTGAAAGTGAACAATCAATGGCAGGTTGAGAGCGCGGGCGTCTGCGCAGATGTTTGCGCCATTCCACCCGAAATGCGCCAGAATCAGGTCCACGTTGTGCGCTCGGAAAAAGCCGGCCAGGCAATCCCGCGTGGCGGTGTCGGAACGCTCATGCCGGGTGACCACTCTCCAATAAAGAAACTGCGGAAGAAGTGTCTTGAGTTTCTTGAGCAAGGGATGCTTCCCGTAAAAATAGCGTATTAGCCGGCCGTTGTAAGTGTATTCAGGATGATAATTGTACAGGACTACCTTGTTTCCCTGGAGGCCTTCGAGCTGAGCGCGAATAAAGGTCTCGCTGAGCTTGTTCTCCTCGTAGTTGATAATGCAGATGCTTTTCATTGTGTCGTGTTTACGGAATTGGCTGCCCCAGCAGCCGGCGTCGCCACCTCCCCGCGGTGATGCGGGCCCGCCGATAGAACCGCACCGGAAAGGGCGGGCGATGGGGGCGCGGGTCCTGGCCGCCGAAGCCCGGGTGGGGCGGAGGCAGCTTGATGCGCCGCGGAATGTGGATGGGGCGCTTGGGACCGCGGTTGTCATGCAGCGAGTGCAGCAATTCAGCCCACCGCCGGGCGCAAGACTCGATCGAATAGCCGTTCTCAATCCTGGCGCGTGCAGCCACTGAAAGCCGTTCCCACAGTCCCGGCTCCATGCGCAAGCGCCGGACTGCGTTCACAAAGCTATCCCCGCGGTCGTCCACCACAAGGCCAGTCACGCCATGCTCCACCAGCTCGGGTATGCCACTGCGAATCCACAAGCAGACGGGCACACAACCGCAGGCCATTCCCTCCATCAAGGCGATAGGCGTTCCTTCGTAGTCAGAGAGGAGGACTATTGCATGGGCCTCGAGCAACTGGGCCTGGAGTTGTTCGTTGGGGACGCTACCGGCCACGTGAACGGAACTGGCGTGCTCTTCTGCCAGAATCCTCTCAACCTGCGGGCGCTCCGGGCCATCGCCGTACAGAAAAGCCTCCACTCCGCTGACCTCCCTCGTGACACGGGCCAGCGCGCGAGCTAAAGAAAGCACTCTTTTTTGCTCTTCCACCATCCGCCCGACGTACGCAATACGCAGTGTGGTTTGCGCGGCAGTAGCAGTCTGGCTCGGGACGGGTGTTCCGGAGGGAATCTTGCGGAGCTGTATGGCGGGGGGAAGTCGTTGCGCTACCTTACGCGCAAGGAATTCCGAAACGCAAACCAGACCGTTGACCCGGTCCTGTTCTTTCCCCAGCCCAAACCGCTCATACAGTGCCCAGTAAAATGAGTCATCCGACCGTAACACGCCAATAATAGGGATACCTGCCTCACGCAAATATCGGCCAGCAAAGAGGGCTGGGACCACGTGGTTTGCCACAAAGACGTCTGGTGGATGAGGCTGAGTTTGTTCCAGTAACCAACGGACGTTGCTCGCCGTATCCTGAAACCGCTGCGCGGCGACTTCGAAGTTGTCACGCTTGAGACTCTGGAAAGCCGCGCCACTGGAAGGGTCCTGCCAACTGAGGAGTCTAATCCGCACACTTATGCCCAAACGGCGTAACTGGGGCGGCAGGCGCTGAATCCAAGCGTAGGGACCGCCCACGCTATCCGCGCAGTCGTCAGAACAAAAGTCAACCTTGATCATTAGCTTGCCTGCCGAGTTGACTCAAGATAAATGTTACCGGGGCGGGAAGGTGGACGAGATGTTCGCCGATACGTTGACTCAAGTTCATGGTTACCGAAGTACCGAACATGAGTCTATCCGCCAAGCGGGAATCCCTAGCCCGCATTCACGGTCGCTATCAGCGCGCTGGTCGGCTGTATAAGCGGCGT
>JAAYVL010000031.1 GCA_012517205.1 Verrucomicrobiota bacterium | reverse complement strand
TGCCGTGGCAGTGGTATGGCGCTGACATCGCCCGGGCGCACTATCTGATGGCGCTGGCAAGCATGGTGATTGTGACGGTGGGCGAAGTTGCGTGGTCGCCCAAACTTTATGAGTACACCGCCGCCATTGCGCCCCGGGGCCAGGAAGGGGTGTACCTCGGCCTGTCGCTCATCCCGTGGTTCGTGGCGAAAACCCTGGTCAGCGCGTTCTCGGGGCACATGCTGGAATACTGGTCGCCCGAGAAAGTTTCCGTGGGAGGCGTGAGCCTGCCGCTGCAACAGGCCCTGCTGCAAAACCAGGTTCCCTACTGGCATGGCCCGGCCGCCATGTGGCTCGTGCTGGGAGGATATGCCTTTGCGGGATGCGTAATCGCAATGCTGCTTCGCGGCTGGCTGACTCGCGGCGCGCACTGGAAGGCCTCTCCGCCCGCGTAAAGCCTTCGCCCGCTCGAACTCCCGCATAATCCGCGTGCCGATCCGGTCTCCCGGAAGCGGAAAACGCCTTCGGCGGAACCCCATCCTTTCCCGGCTGCGATGCTTGCCGTTTGGCATAAGAGTTGCCTTCGTTTATGGTAGAATGTAGTGGCGTTCAGGCGAGCGGAGGCGGTTTGGCGCAGGATGCCAGCCGCCGCGGCCCGCGCCCGAAGCCGAACACTGTATTATGTCTATTCTTGATTTGATTAAAGCCACCGTGGTTTGCGGCGCAATCGCCTTTCTCATATACAGTTACCCGGTTGTGGGCCAAATCGTGCTCATCGGGTTCCTGAGCTTGCTGTGGCTGCTTTACGCTCACCGGACGATCGTCCATCTCCGCCGCCGATAGCCCCTCCGGCGCCGCCGCCCGGCGGAGACCGCGGGGCCGGCCGCGGGAATGATCGGAACCCCGGGAAATGACTCGTCCCGGGGAAACGCGCCCCCTCACTATTCGCTATTCTCTGGTTTCGATTCCAGTTATCGTGCGCGCATGGATTTGGAAACAAACGTGAGGGCAGTCCGGCAGCGCATCGAGGCCGCCTGCGCGCGCGCGGGGCGCGATCCCAACGAAATCACCCTGGTGGCGGTGACCAAAGGCCAGCCGCCCGAAAGTGTCTGCGCCGCCGCCGCGCTGGGACTGACCCTCTTCGGCGAAAACAAGGTGCAGGAGGCCAAGGCCAAGATTCCACTGTGCCCGGGCCGCGCGCGCTGGCACATGGTCGGCCATTTGCAGACCAACAAATGCCGCGACGCCGTGGGGCTTTTCGAGATGATCCAAAGCGTGGACAGCCTGCGCCTGGCCGAGGAGTTGAACCGGCGGGCGGAACAGGCGGCCAAAACAATGCCCATTCTGCTGGAAGTCAACGCGGTGGGCGAGGCCAGCAAGTTTGGCTGCCGCCCGGATCAGTTGCTGGCGGACCTGGACCGCATCAACGCGCTGCCGCGGCTGGAAATCCAGGGCCTGATGACCGTGCCCCCGTGGGCGATTGACCCGGAAAAGGTGCGGCCGGTCTTTCGCCAAATGCGCGAGCTCAAGGCGCGCTGCGAGCAGCTCCTGGGCGCGCCATTGCCGCATCTAAGCATGGGCATGACGGGCGATTTCGAGGTAGCCATCGAGGAGGGGGCAACCCTGGTGCGCATCGGCACGGCCTTGTTCGGCGCCCGGCCGCGGGCTGGCGCGTGAACTGACCGTCCGGACGGCGCCAGGGCCTTTGCTTTTATAGATGATGAGCCGGGGAGGTTGAGCCCGCGGGTTGGGCGGCGGTTCAGCCCTTCGAAGAAAGTGCCTGGCCGTGCGCCCAGGCCCCGGGCAGTTGGAAACAGACGGGGCTGGCTAACTTTGCCCGGAAGGAGACAGTCGCCGCCCCTTTGCCCGATCTTCCGGGCCAATTTGCGCTGGCCGTGCAACGGATCGGCGGTGATGCGCTTGCCATTACAGAAACTCAGCCGCCGATAACAAAGGACCCTGCGGCCGCAGACAATCCGGGCGGGCACGCAGGTGTTTTTCCCAGCCGCCGGGCGAACGGCCCCCGAGCGCCGCGTGAGGGCACGCGGCCTGCAGGAAATGGAAGCACGCCGCGGCCGACCCCATGCCCTCTCGCAGCATCGCACTCCCGGCAACCCACAGGCCCCCTCGCACCCTCCCGCCCCCTGTAGGCCGCGTGCCCCCACGCGGCGCTCCGCACCCGCCCGCCACCACCAACCCCAAAAAATTGCCCTTGCGCGAAGCCCTCCCGCTCGCCAGCCT
>JAAYVL010000018.1 GCA_012517205.1 Verrucomicrobiota bacterium | reverse complement strand
CTGGAAAGGCCAAAGCCGGGTTCACAACGCCATCGTTCCGCCGCCGCCGATGTTGAAATCTCAGCAAGCGGCTGAAACGGCAAGGGTTAAGAAATCGAAGTCCGCCGCCGCCCCGGCATCCACCGCCGCCCACAAGGCCGTCTCTTCTCCGTCCTTTCGAGCCATGTACAAGGGGAGTACATCGGAAGCCCAGCAGGAGAACCTGGAAAATAAGCATGAGTCCCCTTTGAGCCTCCTTTGTACCCCCGTTGTACACGGCCTAATGGGAGCGTTAGGCTGGCTGGGGCGGGTGGGGCGGGTTTGGGCGCGGGCCTGAGCCGGATTAGAGGGATGGGCGACCTGCGGATGATGTAAAACGAGATTCCAAGGCGGGAGGGAGAGGGCGCGAACGTTCGGCAAAGCCGGGACGAGGGGCCGGGTGTTGTCGCACGCCTTGGTTTTTGGACGGGATAGAGCCAAGGCTGGCGGGGACGTTTTCCCACCCGGGCGGAGGTTGTCGAAAGGTGGCTGCTTACGTTGCCCTCATCGTGGGCGGTGTATTCGCCCGGTTAGGGTGAAGTTTGTCGAAGATTTATCCCCAGGCTTTGCGCGTAGGGTGGGTGATTGACGGGATTGGTTCGGGAATCTGTCCCGGGGCTTTGATTGCGTGGATCAGGAGCCGGGGCGATTGAGGTCGTGGGTTGGGCGGGGGTTAAGCGCTTCGGAGAGGATGTTTTGCTGTGCGGTGAGGGCTTTGGGGCTCCTGCGCTTGAGCGCCTGATAAGACACGGCCCGGCCCGGCCCCTGATGGAAGCTTGGAGGCTCTTTCTTCCGCGGCAATCCCCAACGGTGGCGCGGGCGTTGCGTCAAGACGGTGGCAAGGCGGGCGATTCCGGCAACCTCGCGCCGGCCCGCCACGCCCGCAGGGTTGGCTGACTGCTTTGAATCAAGCGACGCTTTCCTCCCGGTTCCTTGAACCTGAAAAGCGGCGTTGGGTTTGGAAACATCTCGTTTCCCTCGTCTGCGGAAACTCTGGCGACGATAACAAATGACCCTGCACGTTTGCGGGTGGCCCAGCGGGTTTGCTATGGCGGATTCGGCATTTGTGGCATAGCTTTCGCTTAGAGAAGCTGCCTGAGGCGGCGCCCGGACTCGCATCGCTAAAGACTGAGACGTAACGCATTATGAACAAGACTGAACTCTTCGTTTGCCTTTTGGCTGTCGGCCTGATTGCCTGCGATCTCCTCGTGCGGCTGCGCACGCATCGCCATCGCAAAGACAGATTCATCGAGAGCCTCTTCGACACGCTCCTGCAACCCGCTCTCCTTCCGCAATCTTCCACAAAATCACCCGTTCCCAAACCCGCCAACCTGCCCACCCCGGAATCTCTTGCCGAAAACCTCCTCCGTCACTTCCAGCAATCCGCGGTCTCCCGCCTGGTGTTGCGCATCTTGGCGCTCCAGCAAGGAGGCGCCGTTGAGGCCGGGCTCCTTGCCGAGGTAAATCAGCATCTCGTCCAAACCGGCAAACGCGCGCTGCCCCCTGCGGTGGTGCGCCGGGTCGTAATGATCCTTATGGGGGCCGATCTGGTCGCCTTGAACCAGGGCCGGTTGGAAATCACCAATGCTGGCCGCCAACTCAACACCTTGCTGGAAGCCCGTTCCCTCACCGAGCAGACGCATCCCAGCTTCGGTTAACCCCGCGAGGCGGGGAAATTCCGCGCCGCCAGGGGAGTGCCGGATTTATCAATCATCGGCCCCTGCTGGAGTGTGCGATTATCCGGCTCGGCGTATCGGTTCGGGGGCAATTCGGCAAAGGATGGGCGGAGCTTGGAAAAGGTGTGGAAGAACCACGAGGCAGGCAGTTGCGCGGCTCAGGACGGGCGGAGACGGCGGGGCCAGGCTGACGTGGGCGGGGAACCGAGTTTCGAGCCGGAAGCCCGCAGCACCTTGGATTTGCGAGTGTTGGGGTGTCTGAAGCTGCGCTATTCCTGTGGGGGATGCCGGTTTCAAGAGCCGGGTGAGGTTTTGGCAAGGTGCATTTTTATGGTTTATTCGCGTGACAGCCGCTGGGGGGCGGCGGTATGGTAGGTCCCTGGCTGACCCTATCGTCTAGCGGTTAGGACACCGCCCTTTCACGGCGGCGGCACGGGTTCGAGTCCCGTTAGGGTCGCCACTTTTTTTGTACTCGTTTCACCCGCATAAAATAAGGGTGAAATGCACTTTCGACACCCTGCGAAAAAGATTGTTTTTGACACTTTCCTACGGCTTTGCTACACTTTGCGGCATATATGACTACCAAGCGCAAAGGCAAAAAACCGGAAACGGTGAAGGTCGGCAACGTGGCCGTGCGGATATACCGCCGCCAGAAAACGGTTAAGGTGAAGCTGAAGGACGGCAGGACCGTGCCAAAGATTTACACCGTCTATGCGGTGGAGGACTACACGAACGGCACGCGCCGCTTTCACGATACCACCAAGCACGCCAAGGCCGTTGCTATCGCCCAACGGCTGGCAGACCAGCTTGCCAACGGCCAAACCGTGGCCGCACGCATGAGTAACACCCAGGCGGCCAGCTTTGGCCGAGCGGTGGAACTGCTAAAGCCAACTGGCGTTGCTCTGGAAGTGTGCGCCGGGATATTCGCCGAGATGTTTGCCATTATGGGAGGCGCGCACCATGTAGAAGCGGCTAGGCTGTGGAAGCAGACCCGCGCCGCCGTGACAACGCACAAGACCGTTGCCGAAGTTGTCACCGAGCTTGTGCAACACAAGAAGGCACGGCAGAAATCGGCGCGATACGTCGGCGACCTGTCAGCCCGTCTGAACCGCTTTGCAAAGGACTTTGGCGGCGATATTAGCAACCTGACCACCAGCGACTTGACCCACTGGCTTGACGGTCTGAAAGTTGCGCCGCGCACCGCAAAGAACTTCCAGCGGGTAATTGCAACCCTGCTCGCTTTTGCCCAGGCACGCGGCTATATCGCCAAAGGGACCAACCCGGCAGAGGACATGGAACGCATAAACAGCAACGGCGGCGACATTGAGATTTACACGCCGAAAGAACTCGCCGACCTGCTGAAACATGCGCCGAAAGACTATCTGCCATACGTTGCGCTTGGCGCTTTTGCCGGCCTAAGGTCTGCCGAAATTGAACGGCTTGAATGGAAAGACATAGACCTGCCCGGCGGCTACATTCACGTTGCCGCCGACAAGGCCAAGACCGCGCAACGGCGGCTTGTGCCTGTTTTGCCAAACTTGGCGCGCTGGCTGAAACCCTACGCCAAGCGGCGCGGTAAAGTTTGGACGGGCAACATATACGACTTGCAGGAGGCCCGCGCCGAGACAACCAAGGCCGCTGGCGTGGCGTGGAAGTCAAACGGCTTGCGGCATAGCTTCGTTTCCTACCGGCTGGCCGATATTCAAAACGCCGCGCAAGTGGCCCTGGAAGCTGGCAACAGCCCGACAATGGTATTCAAGCACTACCGCGAGCTTGTGAAGCCAAGCGCCGCCAAAGCCTACTTTGCCATTGCGCCCACGCACCCCGCCAACGTCCTGACCATGCCCGAACAAACGGAGGCCGCACAGTGAAAGCCTTGGACCGATACATTTCGCTTGGCGTGGATTGGGAATGCGGCATGGCGCTGGCCAACTGGCACGCCAGCGAGAAGATGGACGGCTGCCGCCTTTTTTGGGATGGAGCGAACGCCTACACCCGGACCAGCAGGCGCGTCAATTTGCCCGTGCATATTCGCGCCACGCTGCCGGAAGGTGTCAGGCTCGACGGCGAACTATGGGCAGGCCGAGGAGGATTCACCGAGGCCCGCGTTGCTGTTCAGTTTGGCCGATGGACACCGCGCTGCCGCTTCACCGTGTTTGACGCGCCAGACAGCCCCGGCACATGGGCGCAACGCATAGCAGAGGCAGGCAGGCTCTACGCGGATTGCGTAGGCTTCACCGTCTGCGAAAGTTTGCAGCACGCCAACGCCATGCTGCTTGAAGTGCAATCAGCGGGCGGTGAAGGATTGGTTTTCCGCTCGCCAATCGCCACCGGCTACGAGCGCGGACGCTCTCGACACTTCGTGAAAGTCAAAGGCCACCTTTACACCTGCTAACACTATGAGAAAATCAAAGGGCAACCAGCATCGCTTGACACTGGCGAAGCGAATCGCGCAGGAACCCACGATCAAGCGCAAGTGGAGTGTGGCGCTCGGTCAGGCGATGGACGACAGCTTCGAGTCGGAGTCGGAACTAGCATTGCAAAGCCTCGCCTACAAGTGGCGCGTCAATGCCTTAATCCGACACAAGAATGCGGAACCCTTTCGCGACCCGCGAATCTTCATTGTCGGAGAAACACCCTCAACGCTTCGCAAGGCGATGCTGGAAGAATACGAGGAGCTAGGCTATCTCGCGGCGCAGGCCATCATGGACCAGAACGACAAGTTCTTTAGCGGCCTAGCACGCATCGTGCAGTACGACATATATCCCGGAGACAAAGACCCAAAAGAGCGGAAGCTATACGCCGACATTTTGGAGTGTTGCCGCTGGAGCGGGAGTGGCACCCCAAAAAGGCCATGCGACGCAACCCGGCTTCACGCCTTTCTTGTCAAACGCGGACACACGTTTAACGACCCCTACGAGCACCAGACACCGCGCACGTTGCGGGCGGTGTGCAAGAAACTGGGTGTGATCATTACATCAAAAGGCCCAGGCAGACCCCGCAAAAACCTGCAACGATAAGGCACCCCCCTCCCCCTTAGCGGTCCTATTCTCTCGCGTCTTTTTGCCGCAGGGTTGCGGCATGAAAGACACCTATAAGGCACCGAGAGGCGAGGCCAGCATCACTGGCCCGAACGACATTTTGGACGACCCGCAGCTTGCTGCGATGCTGCATATTGAGCCGCGCACCTTAAGGCTTTGGAGACAGACCCGCGCACTACCCTTCATTCGCTTGACGCCAAAAGTGATCCGGTATCGCCGCAGCGACATTGACCGCTGGCTGGCCGGGCGCACGGTTGCCATTTCCGCCTGAAAAGAAAAGCCCGGCACGGCGCTTGATTCACAGTCGCGCCAGCACCGGGCAATGAACCCATGAGCACAATATCCCAATCCCGCGCCCCGTCAACCCCAAAGTCGCGCCAGCCGTTTGCCTGGCAGGACAAGAACATTCTCCGCCGCATCCGCGAGGAAGTTGAGGACTACGGCACCGCAATATCCGTATATGTGGCGCTGTGCTTCGTGGCGTCTGACAAAGAGGCCGACCAATTCACGACAACGCACGAGTGGCTGGCGCAACTCAGCGGCGCTAGTGCGCGCACCGTGCGCCGAAGGCTAACCGACCTGCAAAGGATAAAGGCGGTTGAGATCACGACACCCCCAATGCGCGCACCCAGCACTTACCGACTGCTGGACCCCGAAGGCAACACCCGAACGTTCGGCCACTGTGGCCGAACGTTAGGACATGGTGGCCGTGCGTTAGGCCACGGTGAGGCCCTCACGGTGGCCTACATAAGAAGTACAACAACAGAGAAGCACAACAGCAGCAGCACCGAGCTTTCCGAAAGCTGGCTCGGAGAGTTGGCATCCGAGAAGCCTTACCAGCAGCTTGACCTTACTGGCGAACTGGCCAAGGCTCGGCGCTGGTGTTTGGAGAACCGGAGGCAATGCACCCGGCGCTTTTTTGTGAACTGGCTAAACCGCTGCCGCCCGGCCAAGCCCGGCACCCGCGACACGGAACGCTTGCGCTCCAAGGTCAGTGACCTACGCGCCGCCCAGGCCCGCGAGACGGACCCCCAGGCTGGCGCTCGCATAGAGGCCGAGCTAGAAGCCCTCACGGCACAAATAGCAGGTTGAAAATGGAACACGATACCCTACCGCCCCACAACGAGGTTGCCGAATGGAGCCTGTTAGCGTGCGCCCTTGAAAAGCCCAGCATCCTGCCCGCCATACTTCCCGAGTCGTACTACTGCGAGGCCCCGCGCCAAGTCTTGCACCGCGCACAGCAGTTGCACGCTGAAAGCGTGGCCGACTTGCAGCTCGTGCTATTGATGGAGTTGGCGCGTACAGACTCGCACATCTACACCAGCACTCAGGCCGCGCTAAACGACCTGCCCAGCCCCGAACAGTGGCCGGTCTATAAGCAAGAAGTCGAGGCCCTGGCAGACCAACGCGCCGGGCTGGCCTTGGCTACCGACTGTGCCCGGCTCGCCCGCGCTGGCAAGCTGGACCCCGTCGCGCTAGCCGAGCGGGCAAAAACGCTGACCTGCCGCCGTGCCGAAATGTTCAACGCCGAGGCCGCGACGCTGGCGGCTGCGGAACAGATGCAACGGGCATACGACGACCCCGCCGCCGACGCTGGCATCCTTTCCGGCCTGCCGCTGCTGGACCGTATCACCCACGGCTGGAAGCCCGGCGAACTGGTGATCGTTGGCGCACGCCCGAGCACGGGCAAGACGACCTTTGCCTTGAACCAGACCGCCGAGGCCGTGCTACGGCAGAGCGCACAGGCGATCTTCTACTCGCTCGAAATGCCGACGCCCCAGGTCATGCGACACCTGCTATCCGCCGAGGCACGAATTGACCGGGACAAATTCCGCCGGCAACAGCTTCACCCCGCAGACTTTGACCGGCTCGCCCGCGCCGTGGCCAGCTTCCGCCGCGCAAAGCTTACCGTGCGCGACAACGCCCGAGACGTTGAAGGTATTGCCGCCGATCTGGCCCAGCAAGCCCAGGGACTACACCGCCCCGTGCTTGTGATCGTGGACTACCTGCAAATTGTGGAAAGCCGAGCCGCCGCGACCGAAAAACGCTATGCCCAGGTTGGAGCCGTCTCCCGCGCCTTGAAACTGCTGGCAATGCAATTCAGGTTGCCAGTGATCGCCCTGGCGCAGTTGTCGCGTGAACTTGACCGCACCGACCGCGAGCCAGTCCTTGCCGACTTGCGGGAGAGCGGGAGCATAGAACAGGATGCCGACGTTGTTTTGTTCCTTCACCCCACGGAACCGCGAGCCGGTTACAAGCCCACGCCGACAAAGCTGATCGTTGCCAAGAACCGCAATGGCCCGCTGGGTAGCGTGCTGTTGGCTTTCCATCAGACCCAGGGCCGGTTCTACCCGGCAGCCCTGAGCGAATGAACGCGGGACTCGGCTTTGACGAGGCTGGACAGCGTGTCCCGGTTGCGCTGCCGCCTGACTCGTTGGGCGATGCCTGCCCGACCTGCTCCCGGCCCTACGACGAGCCGGATACGCCCGGTTCGGAAGCCAGCGAGACGCGACGGGAAGCCTTGCTGCGCGTCCTGTGCTGGCTCGCTTCCGAAACCGATTTGCGTCGTATCGGATGGAAGTGCGCCCTCGCACACTGGCTGATCGCACAGCAGGAAACCCAGAGCGAGCTTGCGGCCCGGCTTGGCGTTTCCAAGGCTGCTATAACCCAATCGCTTAACGCCTTCCGCAGCGAGATTGCCCAATGTTTGCAGGCCGATGATGCGCCATGACGATTCGCCTGCTTAACTCCGCCCCATTTGTATGAGCAACGTTTTTTTGAAAGCACTGGATTCGGCGGTTGCCGCGCTTGTCGGCCCGCAGAATGCGGCCACGCCCACCGTGGTTGAGACACCCCAATCAAATCCTTCCCCAAGCACGCCCTACCGAGGGGCGCGAAAGGCCGGAAGCCTTGACCAGCCCGGCCCGCTTTCGCCCGAGGCGCAGCGCGAGTTGACGGCGACGCTTCGGCCCGCCCTGCCGCCGGATGCGCTCGCCGGCGTGCCGTGGCCGAGCCCGGCCCAGCAACGAGCGTTCGACGCCCTGTTGAAGCAGCGCGGCTACACCCCGCCCAAGAGACTGGCGGCCCAACTCGCCGCATTGGACGCGCCGTGGCTGCGCCTGCAACAGGCTATGACCGAGGCGGCTTCCTCGCAAACCTCCAAGTATCACGCCCACCTGGCCGACATCGCCGCCCGAACCGCCGCGGGCGATTCAACCGTGCACAAGGAGGATGGATGGTCGAGAGAGGACTGGATTTCCGATTCCCGCGAGCGGTTGCACGCCTTCAAAGCCGAGTGTCGCAAGATCGAGGCCCAAGCGTGGCAGATTGCGGAACCCGCCTTGCTGGCCAAGGCCGACGCCGCCGATGCAGCCGCCGATGAACTCGAAGCCGAGGCCCGCCCCCGCTTCGAGCAATTCGCGGTTGCGTATCGCCCCGCACCTTACGTCCTGCTTCTCCGCAAATACGCGGCCACGCTCCGCGACGGCTCCCGCCGCAACGTGGGTAAGCCGAGCGCCATGATTGAAACCCTTTGAACCCAACTCGAATTAGAGAAAGAACAACCTATGTTTTCCGTTACCAAAAACGACCCCCAACACGCTCTGGCACGAATCCAAGCATTTCTGGTGAGCGGCCCAGAGTCAGTCAATAACGCTGCCGCCCGAGGCGCGGAAATCTCCCGCGTGTGGCGTGCCGAACGTGAGCACCTTCTGCCCGTCCTGAATGCCGCGACCAACACGGTTGACAGCGCCCTGAAGCGCGTTGCCATCTTGAACGAGTCGGTCAGGGCTTTCGCTCGTCGGATGCTGCCGCTGAAAGCCTTTTGCACCAGCTTCCTGAACACGCCGTTGCAAGGGACGGATGAGGTTGTCATCCCCTACTACGCCTTGCAGACCGCCGCCAGTTCAAACTTCGTGGAGGCTACTGGCTACGAGTTCGACCAAGCGACGGCAACGAGCATGAAGAAAATCACGGTGAACAAGCGGAAGTATCAGCCGCTCGACTATTCATCGGCTGAGTTTCGCAGGCAGCCTTTCCTGAATGCCGTTCGCCTCGGAACCATGAACTCAGAGAAGCTGGCCGCCGATGTCTTTGATGACATTTGGTCTGTTGTCACCGCCGACGCCTTTGGCGCTGCCGCCGTCACGGCTGCCGCCGCCGCCATAACGTCCGATGACATTGTTTCGCTCTCTGGCATTTGCACGAAAGCGAACTGGCCCGCTTCCGGTCGCAGCCTGATTTTGGACTCTGACGCCGTTACCGGTTTGATGAAGGACTCTGCCTACAAGCTCGCAGACTCCATCGGTGGAACCGAGGTCATCCGCCAGGGCAGACTGCCACGCATTTCAGGCTTCGACGTGTACGAAGTGCCGAACCTGCCGACCAACAGCGAGAAGTTGCAAGGCGCTGCCGTGTTTATGTCGGCGGTGCTGGCCGCTTTCGCCCCGGTTGAACCCGCAGACGGCGTGCGGGCGTCCCTCGTGGCCTACGAGGTTGCCACTGACCCCGAGACTGGCATCTCCATGAACTATCGCAAGTGGGGCGATGCCCAGCTTGACCGGAACTTCGAGGTTATCGAGTGCGCCTATGGCTATGTCGCAGGCGTGGCCGATGCCCTGAAACGCATCTGCACACCGTAACTCTTTCGGGGCACACACCGCCCCGCTCCGGGCTTGTTCTGGTTCACCGGAGCGGGGTTCCTTTCCAGACAGCCCATGTCCTACCCTCTTATTTTACTTGCCAAAGCCTATTAACCACGCTAATATCAGGCGTGCCATACGATGAAAGGCTACACGCCGCCGCACACCGACTTTGATTATGATGCTGTTGAGGGCAGCCGTATGCCCATCATGGACGATGAAGACGCAATCAAATCAGAGGTCCACAGCAGGCTCTCTGATGTGGTCAGCGCCATGTTTAGATGGATAACAGACTGCCGATACACCGGCAGGGCAGGGCAGGCCAGAGTAGGCCGGCGGTTCATCGCTTTCGCATGGGTAGTCAATCCATCACTGTTCGGCGGCCCGTCTGCATCGGCGCTTGCAGAGCGACTTGCACTATCTCCGCCAATGTTTCGACTTCTGACCGGAGAGGTGGCCAAAGAGTTCGGCATCACCAATGCAGCCCAAAGGCACGCTTGGAATCGCGGCAGGATTGCCCCACAGCGACGTTCAGGGCCGAGGGGGCCCCAAGGACACACTCAGGGGACAAAGACGCCCTATAAGCCAAGCCAGCGCCAAGAAAGGGCAAAGGAATCTCTTTCCAGCCAGCCAGGCGAGGGGGTCGGGTGTCGTAGCGGAATTTACACGCTTTAGGTCAAAAACCATTTTTGTCATATCGTGAAAGCTGCCCCCCCTCCCGACCTTAGCAAGCTGGCAGCCGGTTTGAGCGTGGATTTCACCTTTGACGACAGCGCAACGCCCACCAAAGCTGGCCAGTGGCGACGGGCGAACGAAGGCCGCCCAACCATTGCCCGCCAGCTTGGCCGGGACGTTGCCACATGGACAACGCGAATCCGCAGCGCCAAGGTTCAGTTGCGAGACGCCCGCCGCCTCGACAGGGCGGTGGAGGCCCTCGACCGGCTACCGGACCCCGGCGAATATATCCACATCGTGACGGGCCAGGAGTTCAGAGGCTTTGACCTACTACCGGCCATGCTACGGCTGGCAAAGGCCAAACGGTTTGACGGGCTGACGTTGACGACGCTTGGATTCAGCCGGGACAACTTGGCTGACCTTGCCGGGATGATTCAGGCTGGCCAAATACCCCCGGCGAAGCTCCGCATTCTGGCCAGCGACTTCTTCAGGCGAGCCGACAAGGAGATTTGGCAACATGGAGCCGACCAGGCCCGCCGCCTCGGATACGGATTCAGGAGCACCAGGAACCATACCAAGCTGATTCTGGCGGCCATCGGCGGCAGGTTCTACGCCGTTGAATCATCGGCCAACCTGAGATCGTGCGCGAACCTTGAACAATTCACCATGACCCAGAGCAGGCAGCTTTACGACTTTCACGCCGGATGGATTGGAACCGTCTGGCCGACAGCAGAACCATAAACCCCATCCACGAAATGAAAACATCCGCCCGAAAGCAACTTGACCCGGTAACAGCCAGGCGCGTCCTCGACGCCGACTTGGCAAACCTGCTGAAACGAGTTCAGGCAGGCCAACCGCTGACAGGCCAGCAGCGGGCTTTGATTGAGGCGCACGCCAAAGGCCGAGTCGCACCGCCCGAGCAACAGCGCCACTACGCCCGCAATCAATCGGAGTTGGCCAAGGCCCTCGGGGTATCGCGGCAACTGATTCAATTCCACAACCGCAAGGCGCAAGCACCCCGCCCCTGCCAGGATGGAAGATGTGACGTTGCGGCGTGGCGCGACTACCTGACCGCCGCCGGAAAACTGCCGACGCTGCTGGCTCTCTCGCAGGGCGGCACCACCGCCACCCCGCGAGATGGACGGCCACGGACCCGGCTGGACTATGGGGACGGCGTGGAGGGGCTGCTGTTGCGGACAGGCAGCCACCTGCCCCGGATGATGCAGGTTGCCTTGCTCGATGCAGGCATCAAAAGCACGCCCGAACAACGGGACCGGCTGGCAATGACCATGTTCCTAATGGTCGCAGCCCAAGCCGACCGCCTATGCACGACATGGGGCTTCCCTTCCGTGTTCGAGCCGGACGAAAACGGCGAGGGACCCTATCCGCCAGCCATCCGCGAAGCCGCATCCCGCATCGCCGCGTGACCGCAGACGGGCTGCAAAGTCCCCCCATGTCGAGGTAGCGGGCACCCAAAGAAAACGCCACCACGGGCACGCTAGGGGCCTAGTTTCGCACCCCGAGCGCCACGGAAGCGAGCCGGGAGGCAGGGGTAAGAAAAGAGTGGGTGACAAGCTGGCACCCACTTTAAGAACCGCCGAAGCCCTAGCCGCCAAGCACGGCGTAAGCGCACGGACCATCATCCGCGACGGCAAGCCGGACCAGATCAAATAGGAGGAATAAGGCGGGAGCTAGAAATGACCTTCTGCCAAGTTGTCAGAAGGTTGACTTGCCGGACGAGGACGCGGCCATTGACTGGATCATTTCCAACCAGCTCGGGCGGCGCAACCTGACCCCGGACCAGGCCAGCTACTTCCGGGGAACGCTCTACAATAGGCGCAAAGGCAGACAAGGCGGCGATCATAGATCAAAGTCGCAAAGTGCTACTTTGATAGACACCGCGAGCGAGATAGCCGCAGCGCACGGAGTCCACCGGGCGACGGTGATCCGCGACGGGAAGCGGGCCGAGGCGATAAGACACCCCGCCCTTGCGCCCAGGATGCCCCAGGCGAGGCCGGCGCTTTCCAACAAACGCCATTTGACCCGCAAGAACGCCAACCCGCTAAGAAGCCTTTCCTACACTTTCCTACGGCAAACGCGACGCAGCGTGTCACGATATGGCGTCACGTTACAATGCCGAAAGCGCATAAAAGGCAATAACCACAGGCATTTCCTAGGCGTTGCGCTGGAAAGTCGTTTGTGGCGCTTAACGGGTTCGAGTCCCGTTAGGGTCGCCATCTGACCTGTTCCACTTGCCGGCCCAAAGGCTTGGCGGGAAATGGGGCGGCGCGGCGCGGGCGGGATCAGGCTTTTCGATAGAGTTCGGTTCCGCTATGGATGAATTCCCGCGCTTTATGTTCCAGGCCTTTCTGGAGGGCTTCGGTTTCCGCGAGTCCCTGCGCGGCGGCGTAGTTTCTGACTTCTTCCGTGATTTTCATGGCGCAGAACTGTGGGCCGCACATGGAGCAGAAATGGACGAGTTTGGCGCCTTCCTGCGGCAGGGTTTGGTCGTGGAACTCGCGGGCGGTGACCGGGTCGAGGCCCAGGTTGAACTGGTCGTCCCAGCGGAACTCGAAGCGGGCTTTGCTGAGCGCGTCGTCGCGGGCGCGGGCGGCGGGATGGCCTTTGGCAAGATCGGCGGCGTGGGCGGCGATTTTATAGGCGAGGACGCCGTCTTTGACATCCTTTTTGTCGGGAAGCCCGAGGTGTTCCTTGGGGGTGACGCAGCACAGCATGGCGCAGCCGTACCAGCCGATCATCGCCGCCCCGATGGCGCTGGTGATGTGGTCGTAGCCGGGAGCGATATCGGTGGTCAGGGGGCCGAGGGTGTAGAACGGCGCTTCGGCGCACCATTCGAGCTGCCGATCCATGTTTTCCTTGATGAGGTGCAGGGGGATGTGGCCGGGGCCTTCATTCATGACCTGGCAATCCAGCTCCCAGGCGATGCGGGTCAACTCGCCCTGGGTGCGCAGTTCGGCGAACTGGGCTTCATCGTTGGCATCTGCGATCGAGCCGGGGCGCAAGCCGTCGCCAAGGCTGAAGGCGACATCGTAGGCGCGCAGGATTTCGCAGATCTCGCGGAAGCGGGTGTAGAGGAAGTTTTCCTGGTGATGCGCGAGGCACCAGCGGGCCATGATTGAGCCGCCGCGCGAGACGATGCCCGTGACGCGGCGGGCGGTGAGCGGGAGGTAGCGGAGCCGCACGCCGGCGTGGATGGTGAAGTAATCCACGCCCTGCTCGCATTGTTCGAGGAGCGTATCGCGATACACTTCCCAGGTCAGCTCTTCGGGTTTGCCGTCCACCTTTTCCAGCGCCTGGTACAGCGGCACGGTGCCGATGGGCACGGGCGAATTGCGGATGATCCACTCGCGGGTTTCGTGGATGTTCCGGCCGGTGGAAAGGTCCATCACCGTGTCCGCCCCCCACTTGGTGGCCCAGCGCATTTTCTCGACTTCCTCCTCGATGCAGGAGGCCAGGGCGCTGTTGCCGATGTTGGCATTGATTTTCACCAGGAAGTTGCGCCCGATGATCATCGGCTCGCTTTCGGGGTGGTTGATGTTGGCGGGGATGATGGCGCGGCCGCGGGCGACTTCGGAGCGGACAAACTCCGGCGTGATTTCAGCGGGAATGGCCGCGTTGAAAGGCGGGCCGCCGCGGGCGTTTCCTTCCCGGGCGGCGGGCGAAGGACGTGTCAACGCGCGTCCCAGGTTTTCGCGGAGGGCCACGTATTCCATCTCCGGCGTAATGATTCCCTGGCGGGCGTAATAGCGCTGGGTGACGGCGCGACCGGGTTGGGCGCGCAGCGGCTGGCGGCGCAGAGTGGGGGGGAGCGGCGCGTCGCTGCGCCCGGGAACGGGTTGATAGGACGAGGGCGCCGGCTCGACTCCACCGCGCGCCGCGATCCATTCCCGGCGCAAGGGGGGCAGGCCGTGCTCGACGCTGCCAGTGAAGGCTGGGTCGCCCCACGGGCCGGAGCAGTCATAGACGCGCACGGGGGCGTTGGGTTCGGCGGTGCCATCGGCGGCGCGTGTGGGGGTCAGTTTGATTTCGCGGAAGGGCACCCGGATGCCGGGATGCTTCTCGCCGGTGACGTAGATGCGCGTGGAATGGGGCAGAGGGTCGCCGCTCCGGGGTTCGCTAGAGGTTCCGGCTGCATTCATAGCATGGCTCAAGCACACAAGTTTTTCCGGGGAACGCGGGCGGGGGAGACAGCGGAGTTCCCTTCGCCAGCATTACCTGGATCAGGTTCGACGGGTCTGCCGCGTTCCCACGCAGCACTCTCAGCCTTTGCGCTGAACCCGGTTCAGCAGCGGGTTGGCTCCCCGATAATTAATAATACTAGCTTGCGTCGGGAGAGGAGTCAAGCGAGTGTTTGACCGCCAGGCAGGAGGCTTCCATGCGGATGTAGTTGAGTACCACCGGCGCCAGGATCATTCCGGCCAGCCCCATCAGCCGTTCGCCCAACACCAGGGCCAGGAGTGTGAGCCAAAGCGGGTTGCGGATGCGGTGGCCGATGATTTTGCTGTTGAGGAAGTATTCCAGTTTATGAATGACCACGAGGTATAGCAGCGCGCCGAGAGCCATCTGGGGGGATACCGTGAACCCGATCCCGACAATGACGGTGTTGCTGACCAGGTTGCCCAGAACCGGGATCAGGCCGCAGAGAAACGTCACCCCAATCACCACGACGGCGTAGGGCAGTCCCACCGCGAGCACAAAAAGGGTCGTGAGGACCGTGTTGATGGCGGAGATGGTGATTTGCGCGCCGATGACTGTGGCGAAGCTTTGGTAAAGCGTCTCGAAGCGGCGCGCGATTTGGTCGCAGCTCAGCGAATACAGGTTGTCGCGCACCGCGTATTTCTCGCGGTCCAACTCCAGCTTGGAATTGAAGAACACGCTGATGGCCACCACGCCGCCGACCAGCACAAAGACGAACTGCGTCGTTGCTCCTTTGGCGAACCGGGCGAAATTGCCCAGGTAATTCATCCGGCTGCCCAGGTTGTCGAGGGCCATTTCCTTGAGGCTGTCGTAGTCCGTGAACGGGAGTTCTATCTGGTATTCCTGGGCCCACTCGATAATGGACGGGATGGCCTTGTCGGCAATCTCCGGCAGCGCCCGGAGGCTCTGGTGGGCGAAGTGCGCCAAGGCATAAACCAGGCCGGCGACCAGGACGAGAAACAGCCCGACGGCCAGTGTTTTGCCGCCCCGCTTCGGGAAATGGAGGTGGGTCAGGGCGAGATAGGTGAAAAAGGCCACCAGCAACGGGGTGGCCATGCGGAAATAGCCCACCAGCACCAGGGTCCCTGCCATGAACAGGTACGAGATGCGGACGGGCTTGTTTGCCGGCGGCGGCGTACAGGTAAGCTCGGCCATTCGCCGGCATTCATACCCCGGGCCCTGCCGGGGCGCGAGCTTTTTCGGTGTTGGACGGCGGCGGGCCGGGCCATCACGGGGAACCGTCCGCCGCCGGTTGCCGGGGATGGAACCAGCAGTAGAGGACGGGCAGGACAATCAGCGTCAGGAGGGTGTTGCTGAGCGCCCCGCCGATCACCACGGTCGCCAGCGGGCGCTGGACTTCGCCGCCGATGCCCACGTTCACCGCCATGGGAATAAACCCCACGGCGGCGACCAGCGCGGTCATCAGCACGGGGCGCAGCCGGACCAGGCAGCCTTCGCGCACCGCGTTGGCGAGCGGCCGGCCGGCGTCCAGCCGTTGGCGGATGAACGTGACGAGGACGAGCCCGTTGAGGATGGCCACGCCGCTCAGGGCGATAAATCCGATGGCGGCACTCACGGTGAAGGGCATGCCGCGCACCCACAGCGCCGCCACCCCGCCGATGGCGCCCAGCGGGATGCCGGTTGCCACGATGAGCACGTCGCGCATCGAGCCGAGGCTGAAATACAGCAGCGCCAGGATCAGCGCCAGGGCCAGCGGCACCACGAACCGCAGCCGGGCGTTGGCGCGCTGCATATTCTCGAACTGGCCGCCCCATTCGATTTGATAGCCCTCGGGCAGTTTCACCCGGCGGGCGATCTGGTCTTGCGCCTCGGCGACAAAGCTGCCGACGTCGCGCCCGCGCACGTTGCATTGCACGGTGATGCGGCGGCGCCCCCATTCCCGGTTGATCGTGGCCGGGCCTTCGGTTTCCACGACCTGCGCCAACTGCTTCAGGGGCAGCACCGAGCCCGTCGCCGTGGGGATATGGGTGTTGGCCAGCGCCTCCGGGTCCGTGCGCTGGCGGTCCGGCAGCCGCACCACGAGGGGGAAACGGCGCTGCCCCTCGCGGATTTCGCCAACCTTCCGGGAGCCCACCGCTTCGACGACGTTGAGCACATTGCGGGCCGGCACGCCGAAGCGCTCCGTGGCCCGCGGATCCACGCGCACTTGCAGGACGGGTTGCCCGACGAGTTGCTCGCCGGTGACTTCGCCCCGGCCCGGGATATCGGCCAGCACCCGCTGCACCTCATCGGAAAGCCCGCGCAGGATCTCCAGGTCGTCGCCGTAAATCTTGATGCCGATGTCCGAGCGGATGCCGGCGACCAGCTCGTTCATGCGCATTTCAATCGGCTGGCTGATCGCCACGCGCAGGCCCGGCACGCGCGCAAAGACCTTCTGCATTTCCTCGACCAGCCCGGCCTGGGTGCGGGCTTTCGTCCACTGCGCGCGCGGTTTGAGCGCGAGGAAGAAGTCCGACAACTCGACGCCCATCGGGTCGGTGGCCACGTCCGCGCTGCCCAGGCGCGTCCAGATGTTGGCGATTTCATCTGGAAACCCGGCCAGCAATAGCTTTTCGAGGCGGTCGTTCAGCGCCGCGGCTTCCTCCACCGAGACGCCCGCCACGCGGACCGAGGTGCCCACGATGGCGCCTTCGCCGAGGCGGGGCAGGAATTCGCCGCCCATGCGCGCGGCCAGCACCCCGGCGCCGGCCAGCAATCCCAGGGCGCCCAGCAGCGTAAACCAGCGAAACCGCAGCGCCAGGTTGAGCACCGGTTCATAGAGGCGGCGCGCCAGCCGCTCCAGCCACGGCTCTTTTTCCTTGATAGGCCGGAGCAGAAAGAGGCTGGCCGCCACCGGGATAAAGGTCAGGGCGAGCAGCAAGGATCCCGCGAGCGCAAAAACCATCGTCAGGGCCATGGGCCGGAACAGTTTGCCCTCCACCCCCTCCAGGGTGAGGATGGGCAGGAACACAATCAGGATGATGCCCACGCCGAAGGCGACCGGGCGCACGACTTCCAGCGGGGCGCGCGCCAGCACTTCCTGGCGTTCCCGGCGGGTGAGCGAGCGCCCCAGCTCCTGCCGCCGCCGCGCCAGGCCGCGCATGGCGTTTTCCACCATCACCACGGAGCCGTCCACCAGGAGGCCAAAGTCCATCGCGCCCAGGCTCAGCAGGCTGGCGGAGATGCCCGCCTGCAGCATCAGGCTGCCGGCAAACAGCATGGAAAGCGGGATGGCGGCCGCCACCACCAGCCCGGCGCGCAGGTTGCCCAGAAAGGCGAACAACACCGCGATGACCAGCAGCGCGCCCGCCAGCAGATTATGCTCGACGGTGCGAATCACATTATCCACCAGCTCCGTCCGGTCATACAACACTTCGAGCTGGATGTCGTCGGGCAGCATTTTCCGCACTTCGGCCAGCCGGGCTTTGAGCGCGCGCGTGACCACATGGCTATTCTCGCCCATGAGCATGAAGCCCAGCCCCAGAACCATCTCGCCCCGCCCGCCGCCCGTCACCGCGCCGCGGCGGATTTCATGATCCACCTGGACCGTGGCCACATCGCGCACGTGCACCGGCACCCCTCCCGTGGAGGCAATGACGATATCCCCGATCTCCGCCACGTTGGTGGTCAGGCCAATGCCCTGCACCAGCAAAGACTCGCCCGCGCGCACCACCTGCCCGCCGCCGACATTCTGGTTGTTGGCTTCGAGCGCCGCGAAGAGGTCCTCCCACGTCAGCCGGTGTTTGACCAGCAGGTCGGGGTCGGCCACGACGTGGTATTGCTTCTCGAACCCGCCCCAACTGGTGATTTCGGCCACGCCGGGCACTTTGCGCAGCTCGGGCTTGATGACCCAGTCCTGCAGCTCGCGAAGTTCCGTAAGCGTGCGCCGGGCGTCTTTGGCGCGCACCGCGTAGTGGAAGACCTCGCCCAGCCCGGTGGCGATCGGCCCCAACTGCGGGCGCGGAACGCCGGCGGGCAGGTCCACGCTCTGCAGCCGTTCGCTGATGAGCTGCCGCGCCCGGTAGATGCTCGTGCGGTCGTCGAAGGTCGCCACCACCTGCGAGAGGCCGAATTTGGAGATCGAGCGGACGTTTTGCAGCCCCGGCAGGCCGCCGAGGGCCAGCTCCACCGGGATGGTGACCTGCTGCTCGGCTTCCTGCGGGCTGAGCGCCGGCACGTTGGCGTTAATCTGCACCTGCACCGGGGTCGTGTCCGGGAAGGCGTCAATCGGCAGCACGCGCAGAAGGCGCCCGCCCACGACCACCAGCGCCAGCGTCAGCACGCACACCAGCAGGCGGTTGCGGAGCGACGTTTGAACCAGCCAGTTCAGCATGCGCGCCTCCGCTCAATCCGCGCAGCCCGCGCCCATGCGCGAGCTGAGCCACTGCGATTTCAACGCGAAGCCGTGATTGACCACCACGGTTTCATCCGGCTGCAGCCCCGCCGCCACCTGCCAGCGTTCGTCGTCCTTGAGGCCCACCGCCACCGCCCGCGCCTCGAACAAATCATCGGCGAGCTTGACGAAGACAAACGGTTTGCCCTCGAGCGAGCAAAAGGCCGCGGGCGGCAGCAGCAGGGCCTGCTCCGCCGGGCGGGTCAGGATGCGCGCTTTGGCAAACATGCGGGCGCGCAGCAGGCCTTCCGGATTGGCGATCTCGGCGCGGGCGCGCGCCTTGCGGCTGCGCTCGTCCACCTCGGCGGCGATCCAGGTCAGCCGGCCGCGGAAGGTCCGGCCGGGAAACGCGTCCACCCGCAGCTCCACTTCCTGCCCCACCCGCACCCGGCCCAGGGCCGCTTCCTCGAGGCTTAAAATCGCCCACAACGTGGAGCGGTCCGTCAGGGTGAACAGCGATTTGCCGGCTTCCACGAGCGCGCCGCGCACGGCGTTGCGTTCCACGATCTCGCCGGCGAACGGGGCGCGCACTTCCATCAGCACCGGTTCCTGGGGCTCGCGTCCCAGCCGGTCAATCTGTTCCTCGGTAAACCCCTGCAAGCGCAGTTGCTGGCAGGCGCCCAGGTGCTCGGCCTCGGCCTGCTGCAAGTCCTTTTCCGAGGTCACCCGCTCGGCCCGCAATTTGCGCTCGCGTTCGAGCGTCTGGTGGCTCAGCACGGCGCGGGCCACGGCTTCCGCGAGGGCGGCGGACCATATCGTCGCCACGGTCTGCTTTTCTTTGACCTGCGTGCCCAGGTCCGCGGTCACGGATTGCAGGATGCCGCCGACTGGCGCCACGATTTGCGCCAGCCGGTTCTGGTTGAAGGTCAGCTCGGCATAGCAATCGAGGTGTTCGCGAATCTCGCCCCGCTGCGCCTGCGCCAGTTCCACCCCCGCCAGCGCGGCGGAGTCCGCGGCGGGCAACCGCACCTTGGTTCCCTGCCCGGGCTTAAGCTGCGCGGCGATTTCCGGGTGGCAGATGCCGCACTCCGCTTCCAGCAGGTCGTGCTCCTCGCAGTGTTCCTTTGCCGCCGCCGGGTGCGCCTCGCCGCCGGGCTCGGCGTGGCCGCCGGGGGCTTCGGGTTTCGGCGCTTCGCGGTGCGCGAGGGCGCTGGTTGAAAGGGTCAAGGCCAGCACGAGCAGCCAGCCGGTATTCCAATAAGCTCGGGTTTTCATAGATCGTGGGGGTTAAAGTCGGTTCCGGTGATGGGGCGCGCCGCCGGTCCTCCGGCGCGGGCGGGGTTTTCGGGCGGGCCGGCCCAGGCCGTTTCGGGCGCCGGGGTTCCGCGCGCGCCGCGGGGTTCGTCGGCCCCCGCCGCCAGCAGGGCTTCGATGTTGGCCTGCGCGATGTTCAGCTCCAGCAGTTTCTGCTGGTAACTGAGCCGCGCTTCGGCGGCGGTGCGCTGCGTGTCCAGCAAATCCATAAAGCCGAATTTCCCCTCCTCGAAACCGCGTTGCACCAGCCGCAGCGCCTCGGTGGCCCTGGGCAGAATGTGCTCGCGATAACCGGCCGCCTGCTGCGCGGCGGTCCGCAGCCGCTGGCTGGCCGTGCTCCAATCCCGCAGCAACTGCTGTTCAACCGCCGCCAGCCCGGCCGCCGCCGCCGCCGCGTCCGCCCGGGCCTCCTGGCGCCGGCCCCGGGAGCGGTCAATCAAAGGCAGCGGCAGGGAAAGGCTGAATTGCACGATCGAGGCGCGGCTGCCGGCTTCCTGCCCCCCGGCGGCGCCAAACTTCACATCGGGATACGGCTCGAGCCGGGCGCGGCGCTCCGCCGCGTCCGCCCGCTCCTTGTCCGCCCGCGCCGCCCGGACGCTGGGGTGTCCCGCCAGCCAGCGCGCCGGCGCGGTCTCCAGCACGGCCAGGTCCGCGGTCTCCGCCAGGGCGCCGCTGACCGGCGCGCCCGCCCATTCAGGGCTGCCCAGCAAGTGGGCCAGCTTCTGGCGCGCGGCTTCCTCTTCCCGCTCGAAGCCCGCCAGTTCGGTTCGGGCCTGTTCGAGGGGAATCTCCGCGCGCAGTTGCTCCTGGTCCGCCGCCGCCCCCGCCTGCACCCGCTTGCGGGCGGTCGCCGCCGACGACTCGGCCACAGCCACCAGCTCGCGCGCCACCGCCGTCAGGCGCTCCGCCGCCAGCACCTCGAAGAAGGCGGTTTTCACTTCCCGCACCAGTTCCACGCGCCGCAGATCATACTCCGCCTGGCTAAGCCGGACGCCCCACTCGCCGATCCGCCCCTCGAGCTTTTTCTTGCCCGGGAACGGAAACGTCTGCGACACCCCCGCCAGCTTTTTCGCCTCGGAGAAACCGCCGCCCTCGGTCGGCCAGTCCTCGGCGCTCAGCTCCAGTTCCGGGTTGGGCCACAGCTTCGCCTGGGCGGCGCGCCCGGCGGCGCTCGCCACCCGGCTTTCCGCCACGCTGAGCTCAAGATTGCGCGTCAGCGCCCGCCGGACTGCCGCCTCCAGCGTCAGCGCCCCGGCGCCCGCCGACGGCCCGGATTCCTGGCTCATTGCCGGGCGCGCGCTTGCGCCGCCCAGCGCCACCGCCAGGAGCAGTGGCCATTTCCAATAAATCTTTCGTTTCATAAACAAACTAAACAGGCTTAAACCAATACCAACGGAATCGGCCGGAGGCGTGGAACCCCGCCATCCGGACGGAGAAGTCCCGACCGGGACTGTTTAAGAAACGCGGGAAGGCGCGCGCGGCGGCTGGGCCGTGCGCTGAGAGAATTGCCAGGCGCGGAGAAGCTCAGGCGGAGAGGAAGAACGCAAGTTCAGGAAGGCCGCCCCGTCCGGCCGGGCATCCCCGGGCACGGCGTCCCCGACCACCGCCGACGCCAGCAAGGGCTTGAGCGGCAGGGATTGGGGCTTTTCCAGCCGGTAGCAGCCGGACTCGATCGTCGAGCAGCCATCGCCGGCGCAATCCTCTTCCGCGTGCGCGGGCGAGCGTTCGGATTCCGCGTGCTGGCAGCAGGAGAGAAACTCCAGTCCGGGAAGCGCCGCCAGCAGACAATGCGACCCTGCCGCCACCCAAAGGGTGACCATCACCAGAACCGCGGGTATCCGCCAGAATCGCATCAGACGTTTTATAGATGCCCTCATTGTGGCGGAAGTTCAAGTTTTTATCGCCCTCAGGCTAATTGATCACCCCGCCTGCCGTCAGCCTTGACCGCCGGGTGTGGAGGATGAGGAGGCATTGCGGCTTGACGCCCGCAACCGAACGCCGGGCCAAAGGCTATTCGGGCCGGTCGGGAATGGATTTAACCAAAACGACTCAGATTTCAACCTCAATCCGACTTCACAGAACGCGCAAGTCACTGATTTTACGGGCAAAAAGCATTTGTAAGCCAGTGGCCAACCCGTTGAATACGCCAACCAAACAGTTCATTGAGGCTCTCCGCTGGCTTGTCAGGCCCGTTTCGGCTCCAATAGAGCGAGGGCGCACGGTTGGAATGTGTAGCGTCAACGTTTCAGATAAAGGATTCGCGAAGCCAAAACCTATTCGGACACTCGCCCGCCCCTGAAAAGCCGCCTTTTGTCAGCCCTGGATTCATAACTAACTGTTTTTACGGAGCTTAATGCTTTTCCTCCCATCCTTTCCCCTCGTTTCGGCCTTTTCAGGCACCCATAGCCACTATCCAAAGGCCTTGGAGACCCCCTGCTTCTACGCCGTGTACAAGGGGTGTACAAGGGATGCTCATCGGATGTACTAGCTAAAATCCCATGGACTCCCGATGGGCATCCCTTGTACACCCCTTGTACACGGCGTAGAGGCAGGGTAAGTCCAAGGTATGTCCCGGGTATGTCGAAGTCGGCATGATTTTATCCCTCTCTATACCTAAACCATTGATTTTACTGGCGAAAGGTTCGGGATTCAGCGGCTATGCCCTTAAATTTGTTAAGCAAAGGGTTCGCCGGGGCTGCGGCTTGGACGATCTGACCCGATCAGATCCCGATAAAACGAGGATGGGCGGGTAAACGACCCGAGTGAATCGTTCCGGTTTAACCGGTGATATAACCCGAACCTTGAACCAGCGGCTCCGCCACGCAAAAGCCCGGGCGCGCCTGAAATTGGCTTTGGGCGTTGATTTCTTTCGCCATAAGGCCGGGTAGCGGCATAGTATGAGAACATGAAAGTCGGTGCTTGCGTAGTCATCGGAGCGGTGGGATTGGGCCTGGCGGGCCTGGTTTCCTGCGGCCAACCCGATCGTGGGAAGCCGGCGGACCCCGCAGCCATGCCCGCGCGTCCGGTGAGCGTCGCGCGCGCGCAAACGCGGGCGATCGCCCGGACTATCGGGGCGACCGGGTCGCTGGCGGCGCAAGAGCAGGCCACCCTCAGCGCCAAAGTGGCGGGGCGCCTGGAGCGCCTGGAGGTGGATATCGGCAGCGAGTTGCGCCAGGGCGACCTCGTCGCGCAGATCGAGCCGCGTGATTACGAGCTGGGATTGCAGGAAGCGGCGGCGGCCCTGGCGCAGGCGCGCGCGGCGCTGGGGCTTCCGATCGCCGGCGACGATGACCGGATCGAGTTGGAACAGGTGACCGCTGTGCGGCAGGCCCGGGCGGTGCTGGAGGAAGCGGCGAAGAACCGGGAGCGCGTCCAGCGGCTGTCAGGCTCGGGCATCGCGTCCCAATCGGAAGTGGATACCGTGGAAGCCACCTACACGGTGGCCGCCGCGCGCTACGACTCGGCCTTGGAAGAAGCCCGCGGCCGGATGGCGACGGTCGCGCAGCGGCGGGCGGAGTTTGACCTGGCCCGCAAACGCCTGGCCGATGCCTCGGTGCGCGCGCCCTTTGACGGCGCGGTGCAGGCGCGGCCGGCCACGATCGGCGAATATGTCGCGGTGGGGGTGCCGATTGTGCGCCTGGTAAAAACCGCCCGGCTGCGGCTGCGCCTGGACGTGCCCGAGCGCGAGTGCGCCCGGGTGCGGGTTGGCCAGGTGGTGCAACTGCACGTGGAGGGTGATTCCCGGCTTTACACCGGGCAGATTGCCCGGCTCAGCCCGGCGCTGGATGAGCAAACCCGCACGCTGCGCGTGGAAGCCGACGTGCCCCGGCAGGGGTCGCTGCGGCCCGGGCTGTTCGCGCGGGCGCAGATCGTCGTGGCCGAGGCCGACCCCGCGCTCACGGTGCCCGAGAAGGCCGTGATCACGTTCGCCGGGCTGGAGAAGGTCGTCGTGGTTGAGGACGGCCGGGCGGTGGAGAAAGTCGTGAGCACCGGGCACCGCGGGCCGGACTGGGTGGAGATTGTCTCCGGTTTGTCAGCCGGGGAAACGGTCGTGTTGAACCCCGGCGGCCTGCGCACGGGCCAGCGGGTGGCCCGCCCGGAGGCGGAGCCGAACTGACGATGCAGAAACTGGCTGAGATTTGCATCCGGCGGCCGGTCTTCGCCACGATGATCGTGCTGAGCCTGGTGGTGGTGGGGATGGCGGGCTACCTGCACCTCGAGGTGGATCGCTTTCCCTCGGTGGACCTGCCCACGGTCCGGGTCAGCACGCGCCTGCCGGGCGCCGCGCCGGCGGAGGTGGAGTCCCAGATCGCCCAGCCCATGGAAGAAGTCCTCAACACCATCGAGGGCATCCAGGAACTGCGCTCGATTTGCGGCTCTGGCGCCGCGTTTGCCGTCGTCACCTTCGACCTGAAGCGGGATATTGACGCGGCGGCGCAAGACGTGCGCGACCGGGTGGCGACGGTGGTGCGCGATCTGCCCCGCGACGCCGACCCGCCCACGATCGCCAAGGCGGAGCCGGACCAGGCTCCCATCATGAGCATTGCGCTGGCGGGCAACCGGTCGCAGCGCGAGTTGTCCGAGATCGCGGACAAGATTGTGAAAAAGCAGATCGAACGCTCCGCCGGCGTGGGGCAGGTGGAGCTGGTCGGCGATTTGTCGCGGGCGATCAACGTGTGGGTGGACGCCGACCGGCTCGCCGCCTACCAGGTGCCGATTACCGCCGTGCGGGACGCGGTCGCCGCCCAAAACGCGAACATCCCGGGCGGCAATGTCACGGGCAGCCTGCGGGAGGAGACGCTGCGGACGATGGGGCGGCTGCCCGACGCCCGCGCGTTCAACGACCTGGTGATTACCACGCGCCAGGGCACGCCCATTCGCGTGCGGGACATCGGCTGGGCCGAGGACGGCACGAAGGAACAGCGTTCCATTTCCCGGCTCAACGGGGAGCCCACCGTCGCGCTCAACGTGCTGCGCCAGTCCGGCGCCAATACCGTCGCCGTCATCGAGGGCGTCAAGCAGAAGCTGCGCGAGGTGGCGCCGCAGCTTCCGGCCGACGTCAAGCTGCAGGTCACCCGCGACCAATCGCACTACATCTACGAGGCCTTGCACGAAATCCAGCGGCACCTGGTCCTGGGCAGCCTCCTGGCCTGCCTGGTGGTGCTGCTGTTCATGCGCAACTGGCGCGCGATGATCATCGCCGCGGTGGCCATCCCCACCTCCGTGATTTCCGCCTTTGGCCTGATGAAGGCGCTGGGGTTCACCCTCAACAGCGTCACCATGCTCGCGCTGGTGTTGATGGTGGGAATCGTCATTGATGATGCCATCGTGGTGCTGGAAAACATCTTCCGGTTCGTCGAGGAAAAGCAGATGCGCCCCTTCGCGGCGGCGCGCGCGGCCACGGCCGAGATCGGGCTGGCCGTCATGGCCACCACGTTCAGCCTGGTGGTGATCTTCGTCCCGGTTTCCTTCATGTCGAGCATCTCCGGGCGCTTTCTCTACCAGTTCGGCTTCACGGCGGCGGTGGCGGTGCTGGTGAGCCTGCTGGTCTCGTTCACGCTGACGCCGATGATGAGCGCCCGCCTGCTGCACATGGGCAACGGGCGCGGCCGCCCGGACGCCGGGGCCGGGGCGCGCTCCCGCGGCGGGTTTTATCGCCGCCTGGATGCCGGCTACCTGAAACTCCTGCGCGGCGCCCTGGGGCACCGGTGGGCGGTGGCGGGGCTGGCCGCGCTGGTGATCGCCTCCGCGGCGCCGCTCTACCAGTTGGTCCGGCAGGAATACCTGCCCAGCAACGTGGATGAGGGCGAATTTGATGTGCGCGTCACCGCGCCCGAAGGAACCAGCCTGACGGCGATGAACGAGGTGTCCCTGCGCATCGAGGAGGAATTGCGTTCGGTGCCCGGCGTGCGCCTGGTGCTGGCCACCGCCGGCAGCGGGTTCCTGGGCGGCGTCAACGGCGCCAACTTTTTCGTCCAGCTCGCGCCGCATCGCGAACGCACCTTCCGCTGGGCCCGGCTGGCGCACTGGCCCCCGTGGGATGCCTGGCGCGGAAATTACACGCAACGCGACATCCAGCAGGAGATTCGCCGCCGCCTGCGCCAGTTGCCGGACCTCCGGATGGCCATCCGCAACCCGCAGACATTCGTCGGCGGCGGCCCCAACTCGGACATTGATTTTTCGCTGCTCGGGCCGGACCTCGATTTGCTGAACACCTACGCCGAGCATCTGCGCACCAACGCGCCGGCGCTGGGCCTGCTGGATGCCGACACCACGCTCAAGCTCGACAAGCCCGAGCTGCGCGTGGAAATTGACCGCGAGCGCGCCGCCAACCTGGGCGTCAGCACCACCGACATCGCCAACGCCCTGCGCGTCATGGTGGGCGGCGATCAGCGCGTGACCCGTTTCCGCGACGACACCATGAGCGAGGATTACGATGTGCAGGTGCGGTTGAAGGAGGGCGACCGCAACGAAGCCGACCCCATCCGCCGGCTGTACGTCCCGCGGCAGAACGGCGGGCTGGTGCGGCTGGATAACGTGGTGAAGCTGGTGTCCACCCAGGCGCCCTCGCGCATTGACCGGCTGGACCGCCAGCGGCAGGTGAGCTTGCGGGCGGCGGTGGCTCCCGGCTACGCGCAGGCAGACCGCATCGCCGCCCTGCGCGCCGAGGTGGCGAAGATGGGGCTGCCGACCGGCTATTCCACGCGCGTCTCGGGCCGCGCGCGCGAATTGGAAACCACCTTCCGGGAGTTCCTGTTCGCCTTCGCCCTGTCGGTCGTCCTGATGTATATCATCCTGGCCTCCCAGTTCGAGAGTCTCGTGCACCCGTTCACCATCCTGCTCTCGCTGCCGCTTTCGGTGCCGTTTGCCTTCCTTTCCCTGCTGGCCGCCGGCCAGACCATCAACCTCTATTCCGCGCTCGGCTTGCTGGTCCTCTTTGGCGTCGTCAAAAAGAATGCCATCCTCCAGATAGACCACATGAACAAGCTCCGGGCCGCCGGGCTGGAGCGCGGCGCGGCGATCCTCCAGGGCAACCGCGAGCGGCTGCGCCCGATTCTCATGACCACGCTGACGCTGATCGCCGGGATGCTGCCGCTGGCGCTGGGCACCGGGCCGGGGGCCGAAGAACGCCGGGCCGTGGCGGTGGTGGTCATCGGGGGGCAGGCGCTGTGCCTGCTTCTGACGCTGGTCGTGACGCCCGTGGTCTATTCGCTCCTGGATGATTTGCGGCTGCGGGTTCGTGCGCGCTGGCATCGGCATACCCGCGCCGCCGGGCCGGAGCAGCTTCCTCGCGCCGCTTAACCCCGGGCCAGCTCCGCGGCGTGCTTCTGAATCTTGCGGAGGGCGTCGGCGATCTGCTCCATGTCCGCGCGCGTGCCCAGCAGGGTGGTTTGCGTGAACCACGCGGCTTCCTCGGCAAGCCGGTCATTGGCCGGGCATTCGGTGCGCTCCGCCCACTTGGCCAGCGTGTCCGCCGGAAACAGGCGCTGCCAGGAGCGGGACGCCAGCGCCCGCTGGAGGAACGCCGCCCGGTTCAGCCGGCCGTAGCCCGCGCGGGCCTCCACGCCCTCGGCCTTGAGGGCTTCCAGGAAGCGCTTCCGCGGCAGGTTGGCAAAGTGCTCCCGCTGGTAGCGGAACATGAACAGGTGATAAGCGTTGCGCGTGCCGCCGGCGTAGGTTTTCGCCGGCACAATCCCGGGGATGTCCCGCAGCAGGCGGTCCAGGCAGGCGGCGTTCTGCTCGCGGATCCGCATTTGCTCTTCCAGCCGGGTCAACTGGGCCAACAGGATGGCGGCCTGAAACTCGGTCATGCGAAAATTGCCGCCCCGCAGGCTGCCCGGGGCCGTTTCGCCGCCGCCGCCGCGCCGGGGCCGGCACTGGTTGTGGAACGCATAGCACTGGTCGGCCCATTCCTCATTGCTGGTGAGAATCGCGCCGCCATCGCCGCAGTTCAGGTTCTTGCTGGCCTGAAAACTGAAGCAGCCGGTGTCGCCCCACGTGCCCAGGCACCGCTGCCGCCACTGCCCCAGGTGCGCCTGGCAGGCGTCCTCGATCACCGGCAGCCGGCGCGGCTTTGCCACGGCCAGGATCGTATCCAGGTCGGCGGGATAGCCCCCCAGGTGCACGGGGAGGATGGCTGTGGTGCGGTCGGTGATCGCGGCTTCAATTTTGCGCGCGTCCAACTGCAGGGTTTCCGGGTCGGTATCCACGAAAATGGGCAGGGCATGGTGCAGCAGGATGGCGTTGACCGAGGCAATAAAAGTATAGGGCGCGACGATGACCTCGTCGCCCGCCGCGACGCCGACCGCCGCCAGGGAAGTGAAGAGGGCGCTGGTCCCGCTGTTGGTGGCCAGGCAGTACCGGGCCCCCGTGGCCTCGGCGTAAGCCGCCTCGAAACGCGCCACGTGGGGGCCGTTGCCCCGGAACCATTTGCCGCTGCGCACCACCGCCTGCAGGGCCTGCTCCTCGCGCTCGTCAAAGATCGGCCAGGCGCGGGGCGGGCGCGTTCGGACCGGCTTGCCGCCGAGCAGGGCCGGCTTATCCGCCGCGCCCGTGCCGGTCTTCTGAGGTTGAGCCGGGACGGGCCAGGGAAGGGAGATTCCCGCGCCGGCTACCGCGGTGGCGCCCAGGAACTGCCGCCGGTTAATACGCTGGTTCATGTTGACGGATTCCTAATTAGGGGATTAAATGGACTAATGCAAATCGAAAGTCTCAAGGTGTTCTGCGACCTGACGGAAACCAAAAGCTTCACGCGCGCCGCACACATCAACAACGTGACCCAGTCCGCCGTCAGCCAGACGGTCAGCGCCCTGGAACGCCGCTTCAAAACGCCGCTCATCGAGCGCAGCAAGCGGAACTTCCGGCTGACCCCCGAGGGCGATGTCTTTTACGAGGGCTGCAAACGCATTCTGATGACCTGCGACGCGCTCCGGAGCCGGCTGCAGGAGATCGGCCAGGTGGTCGTCGGCCACCTGCGCGTGGCCACCACTTACAGCATCGGGCTGCACGTGCTGCCGCCGCACGTGAAACGCTTCATGCTCCGGCACCCCGGCGTCCAGGTGCACGTCGAGTACCGCCGCAATCCCCAGGTCTATGAGAACGTGCTGGGCAATATCGTGGACCTGGGGCTGGTGTCCTACCCCGTCCGCGACGCGCGGCTGCGCGTGGTGCCTTTCCGGAAGGATACGCTGGTGCTGATCTGCCACCCGCAGCATCCCCTGGCCGGGCAGAAATCCGTGCGCGTCAAAGCCCTCCGGGGGGTGAAGTTCATCAACTTCGCCAAGGGCCTGCCCACGCGCCTGGCGCTGGACGCCCTTTTCAAGCGCCAGCGCGTGGCGGTGGACTCGGTCATGCAGTTCGACAACATCGAGACCATCAAGCGGGCGGTCGAGATCAATTCCGGGGTGGCCGTGGTGCCGCGGGAAACCGTCGCCAAAGAGGTCGCCATCGGGAGCCTGGTCTCCGTGGCCCTCGAGGACGGCGCTTACCGCCGCCCGCTGGCGGTCATCTACAAGCGGGACCGGGTGTTGTCGCCGGCCATCAAGGAGTTTATCGCCCACCTGAAGCAACCGGTTTGAAGCCGCGGCGGCCCGGAACGCCGCGCCCGCGCCTACTCCGGCCCGCAGGCGGGCCCGCTGTTGCCCGCCAGCCAGCCATCGTAACCCGACCGGTCATGCCGCCAGCGCCGCGGGGCGCCGCACCGGCTGCGCGGCGGCGCGGGCGGGGCCGGCGCGCGCCCGTGAAAGACCGTCTCCGGGGCGCTCTCCAGCACGAGGTTGCCGAGCAGGTATTCCACGCGCCGCAACAGGGCGCGGGCGGTGGCGGGCGGGTTTTTCCAGACGCTCTGGCACCGCAAGTGCAGCCGCATGATTTCGCGCAGGTTCAGCGGCGGATGCAGGAACGCCGCGATCTCGGCCTGCGCGCGCATGCGCTGGAGCACCCGCACCACGCGTTCGAGAAAAGCCGTGTCGGCCCGCCGCTCCCAAAGCTGCTCCAGCTCGCCCAGGGCATCCCCGTAAACCAGGTTCGTGGAGTCAAAGGACTCCTTCTGCCGCTCGTACAGCAGCGGCAGCGAGTTCCAATGCAGCGCCCCGATGCGCGCATAGACGACCTCGTGCCGGCTGCGGAGCTGCCCAAAGTGACGCCAGAGATACTGGTGGATCAGCTCGACGGGGTCGTCGTTGCGCGCGCGCAAAGCCCCCACCCCGAAGCTGAGCAAGTCCGCCGCCAGCAGGCCCGGCCCATGCCGCTTGACCTTCAACCGCAGGTCGCGCGCGCTGCGCCGGTCCAGCTTGACGGCATCGAAGTAGTTCACCCGCTCGGGAACCGCCGGCCGATCGCACTCGCGGACCTCCCACTTCGTCCGCTGCAGCGATTCCAGCGTGATCCCCCCCAGGGAATGAAACACGGCCAGCGCATAATACGCCGGCGGCAGATCCGACGCCGTGAAGTGGTAGCGCACCTCCAGGCGCGGATCCGGCGACTCCCCCGACCCCAGGGGAAGCTGGCGCGTGAGCGTCCGGATCAGGTTGTGAACCGGGTCATTCAGCGCGACAAAGGTCTTCGTCATTCGCCCTGAAACCAGCTAGAAACGTACCAGTCGCACGACTTAAACTTGACGCGCCGGGCGCCGCCGCGACAATACGACCATGCCTGCAATAACTGTTTCGGTGAATCGTCCCTCCCCCCTCGCCTCCTGGCTCCCGGCCGCTGGCGCCCTCCTCCTGGCCGCGCTTTTTTCCGGCTGCTCCACGCTGCCCCGCCCGGGCGCCTTTGCGCCCCGCAAGGGAGATGAAATCATGGTCGCCGGCCACTGGGTGCATACCGGCACGCGGGTCGTGACCTGGATGGACCCCGGCGGCTACGACGCCTACCGCGTCGAACGCCGGTTCAGCCCCCTTGAGAAATCAGACTGGGAAACCTCCCGCCAGGAGGTCAAATACCTCGATTCCCCCAACCGCTACAACCTGCGCCGCCAGGGGCTTTCCGACGAGGAAATCGAGCGGGTGCGGGGAGGCGGCTGGGATTTGCCGCTGCTGCAGCGGGTCGTGGATCAGTTCGTCATCCACTATGATGTCTGCGGCACCAGCCGCCAATGCTTCAAGGTCCTGCAGGATATGCGCAACCTGAGCGTGCATTTCATGCTCGACCTTGACGGCACGATCTACCAGACGCTCGATGTCAAGGAACGCGCCTGGCATGCCGGCACCGCCAACAGCCGCTCCGTCGGCATCGAAATCGCCAACATGGGCGCTTACTCCCCGCAGGGCCGGAACCCGTTTGCCCAATGGTACGCCAAAGACGCCCGCGGCCGGACGCGCATCACCCTCCCCCCGGCCTACGGCGACGGCGGCCTCCGCACCCCGGGCTTTGTGGGCCGCCCCGCGCGGCCCGAGCCGGTGAGCGGCGCCATCCAGGGCACGGAATTGATTCAATACGACTTCACGCCCGAGCAATACCGGGCCTTGATCAAACTCACCGCCGCGCTTTGCTCGGCGCTGCCTAAAATCAAATGCGACTATCCCCGCGATGCCGCCGGCCACCTCGTCCGCCAGAAACTGTCCGACGAGGAGCTGGAGGCCTACCAGGGCGTCCTCGGCCATTATCACATCCAGGCCAACAAAGTGGACCCCGGCCCGGCCTTCCAATGGGATTACGTCCTCGGGCAGGCCCGCCGCCTGCTCAAGAGCGGCCCGCCGCCCGCCTCCGCCTCTCTCGACCAGGCTCCCATCCGCCGGCGATTCTAACGCCCGCGCTCCGCTCCGGCCCGCGGGCTGGCGGCCGCCCGCGCGCTGCCGAAACGGCTCGGCATCCGCGCGCCTCCCGCCGCGCGCGGCGGGCCCCCGGGCCAATCCCCGCCCCGCTTTTTCCGCTTGCCCGGCAGGGGCGCGAAGAGAAGATTAAGCATTGTGAACTTGCGCATCGGTATTCCTGGAACGGCGCTGGCCGCGGCGCTGGCGGGCACCCTGTTGGCGGCTGAATCGCCAACCTGGAAAGCCGGCACGGCCCGCGCCAACATCACCCCCACGCAGCCCCTCTGGATGGCGGGCTATGCCTCCCGCACCAACCCCGCCACGGGCAAGGAAATGGATCTCTGGATCAAAGCCCTGGCCCTCGAAGACGCGCGGGGCCACCGCGCCGTCATCCTGAGCGGCGACGTGCTGGGCTTTACCCGCACCCTCCACCAGCGCACCTGCGCGGCCCTCAAGCAACGCTTCGCGCTGGAGCCGGACCAGGTGCTTCTCGCCGCCTCGCACACCCATAGCGGCCCGGTGCTGGCCGGCGCGCTCTACGACATCTATCCCCTGGACGCGGCCCAAAAGGACTTGATCGAAAAATACACCGCCGACCTCGAAGCCCGGATCGTCCAGACCGCCAGCGCGGCCCTGACAGCCCTGGCCCCCGCCCGATTGACGGCCGGGCAGGGCGTCGCCGGGTTTGCCGTCAACCGGCGGAACAACCCGGAACCGGAGGTGCCACGGCGCCTCGCGGACGGGACCTTGCAAGGCCCGGTGGACCACGCGGTGCCGGTGCTGGCGGTTTATGCGCCGGACGGCGGCCTCAAAGCCGTGCTCTTCGGCTACGCCTGCCACAATACCGTCATGGACTATTATCGCTGGTCCGGCGACTACGCCGGCTTCGCCCAGCGCGCGCTCGAACGCAGCCACCCCGAAGCCACCGCCCTGTTCTTCATCGGCTGCGGCGGCGACCAAAACCCCCTGCCGCGCCACCAGCTCGAACAGGCGGAACGCTACGGCCTCATGCTCGCCGCCGCCGTCGAAGAAACCCTGCGGACACCCGCGCCAACGCTGTCCCCCCGGCTCGAAACCGCCCTGGAAATGGTGGAACTCAACCTCGGCCCCGCGCCGACCGAAGCCGAGCTGGAAAAACTCGCGGCGGACTCAACCCCTTATCAGCGCCGCTGGGCAACCCGCCTGCTGGCCGACCTGAAAGCGGGCCGTCCGTTCATCCGCACCTATCCCTTCCCGGTGCAAGCCTGGCGGCTGGGCGGCCAGCAAGCCCTCATTGCGCTCGGCGGCGAACCGGTGGTGGACTGGGCGCTCCTGTGCAAACAACAGTTCGGCCCGCGGACCTGGGTGGCGGGCTATTGCAACGACGTGATGAACTATCTCCCCTCACAGCGCGTGCTCCAGGAGGATAAACCGCCCCTGGCCCAGCCGCGCTGGGGCTACGAAGGCGCCCTGGCCACCATTGTCTATGGCCTCCCCGCCTGGCGCTGGGCCGACGACGTGGAAGAACGGGTCACCGCGGGAATCCGGCACGTCATGGCCTGGCCGCCGGGCGTGTCCCGCCCCCACAGGGCGGAACCCCAAACCCCTTAACCTTAATCCGCGCATTTCGCGCCCCCGGCCGCCTATGGGCAGGCGGTTGGCCCACGCGCGGCAGGCAGCCGCCCTTTCCGGTTAACGCTCAAATAGCGCGTCCATAGCCCCCCAGCCGGGAAAGAGCGCCTTTCCGCGAACCCCAGGCCTCAAACCGCCGGAAAACCAAGGCTCGCCAGGCCGTCTGTCCCCCGATCCGGGCGTTTCTCCGGCCTGGCCTTCGTTTTCGGGGCGATTTGGCTGTTTTGCCCAAAGCCATCCCCCCAACCCCGCTTTCGGCCTCGCTCTGCCTTTTTCCCCGTCTCCCCGCTCCTCCACCGCTCCCAATAAGCCGTGTACAAGGGGTGTACAAGGGATGCCCACCGGGAGTCCATGGGATTTTAGCTGGTACACCCGATGAGCATCCCTTGTACACCCCTTGTACACGGCCTGTTGGGAGCGGGGCAGGATGGGGAGGGTGGCATTGTTAACTTCATTCATTTCAGCGACTTGCTGGATTTCGAGCGGGGGCGGGGCTGAAATAAGGGCGTTTTGGGACTGGTTTTGGGCGTTTTTGCCGTTCCGGGCTTGGGTAAGGGCGATTCGGGGCGTTCAGATGGGGGTGGTTTGGAAGGAGGCCAAAGACCGAAGGGGCTTTATTGGCAGGACCGAGGTTCCGTCCGGGTAGTGTCCTAAAAGTTCTGCAAAAAGCAGCGGGTCATGGTAAGCCACTGGGGTGAATAAAGAACCCAGAAACGAAAGGCAAAGAACCATGACCCGAAAGGTTGGAAAGAACGTAAAGACAGTAGCATTGGAGTTGG
>JAAYVL010000158.1 GCA_012517205.1 Verrucomicrobiota bacterium | reverse complement strand
TTGCGCCTTGGCCAGGTCCGTGGTCCCATTGCGCTTGAAGATCACCCCCGAATTATCCGCCGCCAGGTTGACCGGCCCGGTCGTCACCAGCGCAATGCTGTTCGCCGTAATAGTGCCAAACGTAGGGGCCGTTGCCGGGTTCTGCAGCGTGTACTTGCTGGTCGTTCCCACTGCGGCGGTCGCATTATGCCAAGCGCCCCGCGTTTCACCCGTGTTGTCGCGGGCCGCAATGGTGTAGGTATATTTCGTGTTGGCTGATAATCCCGTGTCATTCTTCGACGTGCCCGTCCCCCAACCGTAGATCGCTGAGGCATCCCGATATACCTGCACTCCCACGTTTCCGGCACGATACCAGTTGTCGCCGCTGGAATTGGCGGCGGTGGCCTCGTCCGCCCCGTTAGCAACGCCGCCACAGCCCCGATCCAGGGGAAGGCTCCAACTCAGGTTAATCTGGCTGGGGCTGATCGCGTTAACGCTTGAGAAACTTGGGTTCAGTGGCGCCAAATTGTCCACATACGCGTCAAACCAGTAGCAATTTCCGGTATTGTTCCAGGTCCAGTTGCCGTTGGATCCGCTGGCCTGGCCGCTATGCCGGCCAGATTTGCTGACAGCCATATAGTGGAGTCTCACATGCCCCGTGATTCCGGTTTGAGTGTCGCTCCAAGTGGCGCCGGGACTGGTCACGAATCTAAACGCGCTGTTCTGATTGTATCCCCACGTCGTGAGCATCACCGTCCAAAGCGGAATGAAGCTTCCCGACGCCGTTCCGCTGGCGGTCACGGTAGTGTTGTTGCTATACGAAGCCAATCCGGCCGCAGGAGAGCCGGTTACGCCGTTCGCATTCGAACAAAAGAGCCGCGGATACCAGTCATTCTGTTCATAGCCCACGCTAAACCCACCGTAACGATCGCTTTGCAAGCTCACGCTGGGCTCCATCTGGTTCCAGGCGGTTCCGTGGTGAAAGCTCAAGGTTCCGGTAAAAGCACCGCCTCCATTGTGAACTTTGAACAGGACGCGATTCCAGCCCGTAGCGAGGCTTTTCGCCCCCGGGTTGTAGCTATCCCAGCCGCCCGTGTAATTATTGTTGTCGGAGACCATGGTGCCATTAATCCAAATGCGATGGCCGTCATCCGCACCGACACCTAACTGGGGCCCGGCGCCGCCGGATGTGTGGACCCATGCAAACGCATAGGCATCGCAGTTGTCGCAATTGTTATTGCCGCCGTTGCTGGCGTTGCCTTTGAAGTTGAGATAATTACCCTGGCCGCAGTCCCCCGTGGTTACGCGAAACGGCACCTTGCCGCTGAACAAGCTGTCCACGATCAGTTTTCCCTGGTTGGCAGAGCCATCGATGAAAGGATAGGCATACAACCCGCTTTCGCCCCACGGAAAATTGCGATTGGCGGTATCGCTCACACTGCTGGAACCGTAGCCCCCAAACACGATCCAGTCGTTCAGATAGACCCACTTGTCGCCATACATGTGGATTTCGCGGCAGGAGGTGGAGGCGTAGCCGCAGCGGTTGCCGCAACCGGTGGTCCAACTTTCATTGCAATCAATATAGATTCCGTTCCAAATGTACAAGTTGCCGGTTACGCCGTCCAACACGCTTTTCCAACTGCAGGTATTCGCACACATGTCAACATCGGAATATTCGCCACTCAGTCCATTGCCACAGTTGTAGTAACGCAGGCGTTGCCCCAGGAGTCCATAGGCCCCGGTGTAAACCCAGTCCATGTGAATGTACCCTTTGCCATGCCAGACAAACCCGGGTATGAATTGGGCCCATCGGTTAAAGGCCGTGCAACTCGTGTTCCGACCGTAAGTGTACCAATAGGTGCCGCAATCCGTATGGGTGGCCCAGCCACCACTTAATCCCGTCGGGGTCTTATAGGCATCTCCCCACCACGCCCATGCCGCGCCAGGCAAGAGCAGCAGCAGGGAAATCAAGGAAATCCACCCTCGGCGCCAGGGAAAAGCGCGCCCGAGCGTATGCGAGTTAAATAAGGTATTCATAATCATCTATGGTTGGTTATTTACCCTGGCCGGGTCGGCGGGAGCCGAAACACGTGTTTGCCCCGCCGCCCCCGTGCCAAAGAAAAAGTGATGCCGATTGAGCAGGATCGTCTCGAAATGCTGATGAAAGTCGCGCACCGCCTCGCCGCGCAGGTCATGGATGATATAGTTTCGGGCAATCTCGTAAGGCATCTTGCGCCGCAACTCCGACTTGCCCACGCGCAGCACGCAGAACCCGCCGAAGTCTTCATACGGCACCACGGCAACCGCTCCCGCCTCCAGTCCCGCCACCAACGGAGCCAGCGCCGAGTTCTCCTCAACCACGCGGCTCTGGCCCGGCAGCCATTGCAGGGCCGCATCCGTGCTCACAATATCCTCCAACCGGGCGCCATCCTGCACCCGGCGAAGTATCTCCTCCGCCCGGCCAAACGCATTCGTCCGCACCGCTTCCCGCTCCTCCGCCGTCGCCTCGGCAGGAGCCCGCACCGGCACTACCAGGGCGTCATATTCTATCTGAGGCGGAAAGGTCGCCGTGAACCGGGTATCGTAAATCATGCGCACCTGCTCCTCGGGGAAGGTTAACTCTGCGAGCAATTCCGGCAGCAGGAACCGCCGCGCCTTCTCGGCTAATTGCTTGTCCAGTTCGTAGCGCAAGGCCCGCCGCACCTCGGGCCACTGGCGGTAGCCCATGCTCCGGGCCAATTCTCCCATCTGAATGGAGTCGCGGTTCTCCTGCCGGAGAATCTCGACCATCTGCGGGTCGTCAACGGTTTGCGCGCCGCGTTGCAAGGCCAGGCCGCGAACTTCGCCGCGCGTGAGCGCGAACTGCCCGCAACGCAGCAACACCTGGCCGGCTGCGGACGGAGGAGTTGCCGGGGGGTGAACCTCGGCCGGGGAAGAAGCGTTGGTGGAACTCGTGACGAAAGGAAACGCAGATGCCGCCGCCTGGGCCATGTCCTGCAGCCGCTCCTGCGCCGTTATTTCGGGCAGCATCAAGCGCAACTGCGCCTTGACCTCCTCCGGGCTGGGATTTCCAGTGAGATGCAGGCGCACGATCCGGAGAAGTTCATAACCATCCTCGACCGGCACGGGCTCGCTCACTGCGCCTTCGCCGAGCTGTCCCAGAACCAACCCATTCTCTTTGCCCCAGAACGTCGCCGGATAGGGGGCCGTCTGCGCCAGCTTGAGATCAAGGTCCGAATACTGCCGGGCCACTGCCACAAAGTCCTGTCCGTTGCGTATCAACCCCAGCGCTTGCTTCGCCCGTTCGAGCGCCCCCTCCCCATGCTTCTGCGCGCTAATCCCGATCCGCCCTGCCTCCACGGCCTCGAACCCGATCATGTTAAACCGGTTAGTCCGGTATTGTTCGTCAATCTCCTGCTCGCTGATCGTCACGCTGCGGCGTACCTCCTTCTCCAGCGCCTGCGCCAGCACCCGCTGCTCGATCAGCTTCTGCTCCAACGCCCATCCAGGGCCAGCCTGAGCATAGGGTTGGTGCTGCGGCTGCGGCCCCGCCTTGGCCGCTTCCGGATCCACCGGCCGGTCCAACCCCCGCCGCCGGGCTTCGCTGACCAAAATGCGCACCGCCGCCAGGTGCCGGGCCAGCTTCTCGTCCAGGCTAACGGCGTTGGTGGGTGCGTTCTGCTCTGCGTCGGCCACGAAACGCGGTTCCTCCCTCGCCTCCGCCACGTCTCCGGCACTGACGCGGCCACCGTCATAGGTGGCGATGACATTCGTATCCCCTGCCGGCAGGAGCTCCGTAGTCGCCAAGGAACGGCTCGGCGATTCCGCAGCCCCAGCCCCAGCCAGGGCCAGGCAAAAGCCGGCTCCACATACGAACTTCACCGTTCGATGAAACCAGCCAGTGCCCATCAAGGAGGGCGCTGTTTTTAGCAGCACAGAAGCCATCTTTCGGCAGCCAGGATTTATCGGTGTTCTCTGCCATTGGCTACCAATAAACCGGCGCCTCGATTTAATTAAAAAAGCGCAGCGTTGTCAACAAGTGATTTCACTGATTTTTCCGCGCTGCCGTTCACGCATCTTGATACAACCCCTTCCGGACGCTGCCCGTCTTTAAGTGGCCGGAGTTTCGCCAGGACAGCTTGGATAAAATGGCTTTCCCCATCGGCGGGGAGGCAACGCCTCAGTCAAGCGTGACTCGATCTTGACGATCGCGTCCAAGAGTTTCCCTGGCCACAGAATCCCCAGGTTTCTCAAAAATGAGAAAACAAGCCCGAATTAAAGTCAAACCGTGCCTCGTCCTCCCGGCCAGCGAATCTCCCATCCATATCTTCAATGCCAGAAATCCCCCTGTTTGCTCCCTGGCAAAGCGCCGTGTACAAGGGGTGTACAAGGGATGCTCACCAGATGTCCATCAGATTTTAGGTTGTACACCCGATGAGCATCCCTTGTACACCCCTTGTACACGACTTGATGGTGGCTATGGAAGAGCCTGGAATGACGTAGGTTGGGTCAATTTGGGGCGGTTTTGGCTGCGGGGATGGTTTAGCGAGGATCTGGAGGGCTTGGGCAAGGAGGGGGAATGCCTTGGGGAACCCTGTTTTTGGAGCGTTGGCGGGCCAAGGATCGTGAGGATGTTTGCTGTCCTTGCGAGAGAGCAGGCGAATGGTTGATAGAGACGGGGTTTAGGGGAGTGTCCAATAATTGGACAGTTTGGGGGGCGGCGTTCGGTTGGTTTTGGGGGGTGGCGGTTTTGTGGGGTTGGGTTGTTTAATGGCCGATGGTTTTGCTTTGGGGGCGGTTAGGCAGGAGCGGTTTGAGGGGACATTCGGCGCAGCGGGGTTGGCGGGGGCGGCAATAGGTCTTGCCGGTGATGACGAGTTGGGCGTGGTAGTCCTGCCAGTAGTCGAGCCGGGCGGGGAGGGGTTTTTGGCTCAGGGCGGATTCGCAGAGAGTTTGGAGGTCGTCGTAGGAGGCGTCGCCGCGGCACCAGCCATGACGTTGGAAGATACGCCGGGTGTAGGCATCAATGACAAAACGGGGGTGCGCTCCCGCGTAGAGGAGCATGCTGTCGGCGGTTTCGGGGCCGATGCCGTGGATGGCGAGCAGCCGCTGGCGCACGGTGGCGGTGTCGCCGGCCAGCAGGCGGTCGAGGCGGCCGCCGAAGTCTTCGACCAGCGTTTGCAGGAACGCGCGCAATCGGCGGGCTTTGACGTTGAAGTAGCCCGCCGGGCGGATGAGCGCCGCCAGGTTTCTTTCCGGCAGGGCGTAGAGTTTGCGGGGGGTCAGCACGCGGGCGGCTTTGAGGTTGGCGATGGCGCGCTCGACGTTGCTCCAGGCGGTGTTTTGGGTGAGGATGGCGCCGACGCAGACTTCGAAGGGGGTTTCGCCCGGCCACCATTGCAGGTGGCCGAAGCGCGCGCGCATTCGCTGGTAGGCGAGTCGCAGGGCCTGGGCGCGGCGCGCGGCCGGGTTGGGGGCGGGGCGGGTCATGGGGGGGTCTGTCCGGTGAGGCCGGCCATGGCCCGGCCCGCAATCCAGCCGGTGGTCCAGGCGGCCTGCAGGTTGAAGCCGCCGGTCAGCCCGTCAATGTCCAGGAGTTCGCCGCCGAAGTAGAGCCCCGGGCAAAGGCGGCTTTCCATGGTGTGGAAGTTGACTTCGCGCAAGCGCACGCCGCCGCAGGTGACGAACTCGTCCTGGTTTGGGCTGCGGCCGTTCACTTGCAGTTCGGTGGCGCGGAGGTGTTCGATGAGCTGATGCCGGGCGGCGCGCGGCAGGCCGGCCCAGCGGGTTTCAGGGGGGATGCCGGCCGCCTGCACGAGGCGCTGCCAGAGCCGGGCGGGCAGGGGGGACAGGGGGGAGTTTGCGATGCGGCGCGCCGGTTCCGCGGCGCGGCGGTGGTCCAGTTGGGCGGCGAGGGCCGCCGGGCCGAGATGCGGCAGCCAGTTGACGCGCAGCGGGAACTGGTAGCGCGCCGCGTGCAGCGCCCGGGCGCCCCAGGCGGAGAGGCGCAAGATGGCCGGGCCGCTCAGGCCGGTGTGGGTGAAGAGCAGGGGGCCGCGTTCGCGCAAGCCCGGGCCGGGGAGCGAGAGTTCCGCGTCCGCGACGGCGACGCCCGCCAGTTCGCGCCCCCACGGGGTGGCGAGGCGAAACGCGAAGAGCGAGGGCACCGGGGGTTCGAGGGAGTGGCCGAGGGCGAGCGGCAGGCTGCCGTCCGCGGCGGTGCGGCAGCCGCCGGTGGCCAGCATGAGCCGTTCGCAGTCGAGGCGTTCTCCCCCGGCCAGCGCGAGGGTGAAGCCGCCCGCCGGCCGGCGCGCGAGGGCCGTGACTTCGCAGCGGGGCCGCAGGGTCACGCCGGCGGCGCGGGCGGAGCGCGTCAGACATTCGAGGATGGCGCGCGAGGAATCGCCGGCCGGGAACATGCGCCCATCGGGCTCGATTTTGAGTTTCACGCCGCGGCGTTCAAACCAGGCGCGGGTGTCCCGGGGCTGGAAGCGGGTGAAGGGGCCGCGCAAGGCGGCGCCCCCGCGCGGGTAATGGCGGCTGAGGTCCCGGGGTTCGAAGCAGGCGTGGGTGACATTGCAGCGTCCGCCGCCGGAGATTCGCACTTTGGCGAGGAAGAGCGGGCTTTTTTCGAGCACGGTGACCCGGGTAGCGGGGGCCGCTTCCGCGCAGGTGATGGCGGCGAAGCAGCCGGCGGCGCCGCCGCCCGCGACAACGACGCGCGGGGGGTTCATTCCGGCAGCGCGCGCACGGTGTAGCCGCCTGATTTTTCGTCCGCCTGGAGTTGCAGCAGGCCGCGTTCCTGGGCTTTCTGGAGCAGGTCGTTAAAGGAGCGGAACCCGTAGGCGCGTTCGTTGAAGCCGGGGTTGCGGCGTTTGATGGCCTGCTTGATCATCGAGCCCCAGATGGGTTCGTCCGCCTCGCGCTCCTGGCTGATGGCCTCGAGGGTTTCCTCCACCAGCTCGAAGGCTTTTTCCCGCGAGGGCCCGGCGTTGGTTTCGGCGGCGGGTTTGGCCGCCGGGGCGCTGGCCGCGGCCTGCCGCCGCGCCCGGGGCGGCGCGGCGCGGACCAGGTCGTCGTAATAGATGAATTCGTCGCAGTTGCTGATAAAGAGGTCGGCGGTGGAGTTCTTGACTCCCACGCCGATGACCGTTTTGGCGTTCTCGCGCAGCTTGCTGACCAGCGGGGAGAAGTCCGAGTCGCCGCTGATGATGACGAAGGTATCCACATGGCCCTTGGTGTAGCACAGGTCCAGCGCATCCACGACCATGCGGATGTCGGCGGAGTTTTTGCCGGATTGGCGGACGTGGGGGATTTCGATGAGCTCGAAGGCGGCTTCGTGGAGGTCGCGTTTGAACGTTTTGTAGCGGTCGAAGTCGCAATAGGCTTTCTTGACGACGATGTGGCCTTTGAGCAGCAGGCGTTCGAGGACTTTTTGGATGCTGAACGTCGGGTAGCGGGCGTCGAGCGCGCCGCGCGCGATGTTTTCCAGGTCCAGGTACACCGCCATGGTCGCATTGGGAGCTTGGGTTTTCATAATCGTGGTCATTCAGGCCGGCCCCAGATTCGCGCATCGCGGCGGGCGAAGCGAGCGAAAAAGGCGGGCGGGGGCGCGGCGCGGGCGGGCGGGGGCGGGGGCGGGCTTCCGCCGGCGGCCGGAATAAAGCGGGCTTTTCCCCGGGGGCGGCGTTATGCTGGGGGCATGGCGAAGAGATTGTTTTTGCTGGACGGCATGGCGCTGGTGTACCGGGCGCACTTTGCGTTTATCGCCCGGCCGGTGCTGACGTCGCAGGGGGTGAATACGTCGGCGCTTTACGGGTTCACCCAGACGCTGCTGAACATCCTGGGCGGCTGGGAGCCGACGCACCTGGGGGTGGCGTTTGACACGGCGGCGCCGACGCACCGGCATCGGGAGTTTGCCGCGTACAAGGCGACCCGGCAGGAGATGCCGGAGGATCTGAGCGCCGCGCTGCCGCACGTGCGGCGGATGCTCGAGGCGTTCAATATTCCCGCGCTGGCCCTGGATGGCTTCGAGGCGGATGATCTCATCGGCACGCTGGTGCGGCGCGCGGAGCGGGAGGGCTTCCAGTCCTACATGGTCACGTCGGACAAGGATTTCGGGCAGCTGGTCAGCGCGCACAATTTTATCTTCAAGCCGGCGCGGGGCGGGGACGGGGCGGAGATTCTGGGGCTGGCGGAGATCCAGGCCCGGTGGGGCGTGTCGCGCGCCGAGCAGGTGGTGGAGGTGCTGGCGCTGATGGGCGACGCGTCCGACAACATTCCGGGCGTGCCCGGGATAGGCGAGAAGACCGCGGTGAAGCTCATCGCGCAGTATGGCACGCTGGAGAACCTGCTGGCCCATGTTGGCGAATTGACCGGGCGCGTGCGGCAGGCCCTGGAGGCGCACCCGGAGCAGGCGCGGCAATCCCGGCGGCTGGCGACCATCCGGTGCGACGCGCCGCTGGAGCTCGAACTGGACGCGCTCCGGGTGCGGCCGCGCAACGAGGAAAAGCTCCGGGAGTTGCTGGCCGAGTTCGAGTTCAACGCGCTGGGGCGGCGGCTGTTCGGGGAGGAGTTTCGGGCGGGGCGCGCGCGGGGGAGCGTCCCGGCGGGGGCGGGCGGGGCGCGGGGGCGGGCGGGCGAGCAATTGGTGTTGCTGGGGGAGCCGGAGGCGGCGGCGGCGAAACCGAAACCCGGGGCGGCGGCGCGGCCCGGGCTGAAGACCCTTGCGGAGGTGCCGCACCAGTATCACCTGGCCGCCACGGCGGCCGAGCGCGCGCAACTCATCCGGAAGCTGCAGGGGCTGGATTCCTTCTGCCTGGATATCGAGACCACCAGCCTGGACCCGAAGGCGGCGCGCCTGGTGGGGCTGGCGTTCAGCTTTGCGGCGCATTCCGGCTATTACGTTCCCCTGCCGCCGGCGCCCCGGGCGGCGCCGGTGCTGGAGGAGTTTCGGCCGGTGCTGGAGTCGGAGCGGATCGAGAAAGTGGGGCATAATCTCAAGTTCGACCTGAGCGTTTTGAAGTGGCAGGGCATTTCCGTCGGCGGGAAGCTCTTTGACACCCTGATTGCGCACAGCCTGCTGGAGCCGGAGATGCGCCACGGCATGGATCACCTGGCCGAGGTTTATCTGGACTACACGCCCATTCCGATTGGCCGGTTGCTGGGGGATTCCGGGGCGGCGCGGGCCAGCCTGGCCGACGTGCCCGTGGGGCAGGTGGCCGAGTATGCCGCCGAGGACGCCGACGTGACCTGGCAACTGCGCGCCGTCCTGGAGCCGCTGCTGAAGGCCCGGGGGCAGGAGCGGGTTTTTTATGAGGTGGAAGCGCCGCTGATTCCGGTTTTGGTGGACATGGAATACGAGGGCATCAAGGTGGATGCCGCGGCGCTGGCCGAGTTTGCGGCGCAGTTGGCCGGGGAGATGGGCGCGGCGGAGAAGGCGATTTACCGGCTGGCGGGCACCCCGTTCAACCTCAATTCTCCCCGGCAGTTGGGGCAGATTCTGTTCGACGTGCTCAAGCTCGGCGCGGCGCCCCGGAAGACCCGGACGGGCCAGTATGCCACCGACGAGCAAACCTTGCAGGCGCTGGCCGCCGACCATGAGATTGTGCGGCGGCTGCTGGAGTATCGCGCCGCCGCCAAGCTCAAGTCCACGTATGCTGACGCCCTGCCGGAGGCCATCTGGCCCGGGACGGGGCGGGTGCACACCACTTATCACCAGGTGATGACCGCGACCGGGCGGCTCAGTTCGCAGAACCCCAACGTGCAGAATATCCCCATCCGCACGGAGCGGGGGCAGGAAATCCGCAAAGCCTTTGTGCCGCGCGGCCCCGAGTATCGGCTGCTGGCGGCGGACTATTCGCAAATCGAGCTGCGGATACTCGCCGCGCTGAGCCGCGAGACGGTCATGCTGGAGGCGTTTCGGAGCGGCGCGGATATTCACACGGCGACCGCCGCCCGGGTCTTCGGCATTCCGCCCGGGGAGGTGACGCCCGAGATGCGGCGCAAGGCCAAGATGGTGAACTTCGGCATCGCCTATGGCATTTCGGCGTTTGGTTTGTCCCAGCGGCTGGGCATTTCGCGCGCCGAGGCGGGCACCATCATCGCGCAATACTTCCAGCAGTTCCCCGGCATCCGGCGCTACCGGGACGAGACGATCGCCCGGGCCCGCGAGCGGGGCTATGTCGAGACGGTCACCGGGCGGCGGCGTTACCTCCGGGATATTCGTTCGGCCAACGACACCGCGCGCGCCGCCGCCGAGCGCAATGCCATCAATGCCCCCATCCAGGGCAGCGCGGCAGACATGATTAAGCTGGCCATGGTTGCCATTCACCGGGAACTGGTCCGCCGGGGGCTGCGGAGCCGGATGCTGCTCCAGGTCCACGATGAACTGGTGTTTGATCTTTACCTGCCGGAGCGGGAGGAAGTCCGGCGGCTGGTCGGGGAGATCATGACGACCGCCCTGCCGCTGGAGGTGGCCATGGCGGTGGAGATGGGCGAGGGGGAAAACTGGCTGGCGGCGCATTGAGGCGGCTTTTGGACAGCGACGGGCGGCGGCGGCGCGCGGCGCCAAGAACACCCTTGCTCCTGGTTGGCGGCTTTGGCTACGTTTGCGCCTGCGGAATCGCAGCATGAGTCGCCACCCAAAGACATGGGCCCAACCGGATCCGGCGTGCCGCCTGCCAGACCAGGCGCCGGGGGCGCGCGCGGCTGTCTGGACGGGGGGCGGGCGGGCGCGGCGCGGTTGGGGCGGGGGGGGCGGCGTGGCGGCGGTGGTCCTGATCGGGTTGCTATTGAGCGGCTGCACCGCCCGGCATTACCGGCGGTCGGCGGACAAGGAGAGCTACGCCATTATCCAGCAGATGGAGCGGCGGGTTTTCGGGCATACCAATGAATTTTCGATCCAGACACGGTATTCCGACCGGGATCCGAAGACTATTTCTCCCGCGGAGGTTCTGGATGATCGCGCGGTGAGCAACCGCTTTTTCGTGAACCTGGACCAGGCGTTGCAACTGGCGGTGGAGAACAGCCGCGAGTATCAGACGCAAAAGGAGCAATTATACCTGGCGGCCCTGGCGCTGACGGGCGCGCGCTACGAGTTCAGCCCGCAGTTCTTTGCCCAGGCCACGCCGCAGATTGCCGGCAGCCCCGATGGCGCGGACGTGGGGAGCGTGGCGAGCAAGGTGGGGGTCAACCAGTTGCTCAAGACCGGCGGTTCGCTGACGATGGCGCTGGCCAACGACCTGGTGCGGTATTTTGGCGGCCAGCCGGCGGCGACGGCGCGGCAATCGGTCATCAACGTGCTTTCGGTGAACCTGACGCAGCCGCTGCTGCGCGGTTTTGGCATCAACAGCCCGGCGGTGGAGGCGTTGACGCAGGCCGAGCGCGACGTGGTTTATGCCGTGCGCACCTACAGCCTGTACCAGCAGGAGTTCGCGGTGGGAACGGTCAGCGCGTATTTCGGGCTGCTGACGCAAAAGGATATTGTCCGGAACAATTACCGCAACTACACCAACCGCGTGGAGACGACCCGGTATCTGCAGGCCCGGGCCGTGGACCGCGAGCGGCTGAGCAACGCGGATGATGCGCGCACGGCCGAACTGAAGGCCCGGACGGATTATATTGACTCGCTGGCGTCGTATTTGAGCGCGCTGGACGCGTTCAAGCTGCGGCTGGGCATCCCGCTGGCGGCGCAATTATTTCTGGACGACCGCGACCTCGAGGAGCTGATCGGGGCGGGGCTGATCCCGGTTGACCTCGATCGCCGGGCGGCGTTTGCCATTTGCGTGCAGAGCCAGATGGAGGTGCTCAACGCCATTGACCGCTTCGAGGACAGCAAGCGCAAGGTGCGGGTGGCGGCCGACCAGTTGCGGGCGGATGTGAATCTTATTGGGAGCGCGAGCCTCGCGTCGGAGCCTCCGGACGATTATACGAACTTCGATCCGGGCAAGGTGCAGTATAGCGCCGGGGTGCGCCTTAATTTGCCGCTGGATCGGCTGCGCGAGCGCAACCAGTACCGGAGGTCGCTGGTCGCGTTCGAGGCGCAACTGCGCGCGCTGAGCCTGACGCTGGACAACTTCCGGGATCGCCTGGATCGGGGGCTGCGGACGCTGGAGCAAGCCCGCCTCAACCATGTCAGCGCGGCGGAATCGTTGAAAGTCGCGCAGCGGCGGGTCGAGAACAACCTCATGCTGATGGAGGCCGGGCGCGCCACCATCCGCGATGTGCGTGAGGCGCAGGACGGACTGATCCAGGCGCAAAACAGCCTGGCCACGATTTACGCCCAGTATCTGACGGCGCGCCTGACGCTGCTGCTTAACGTGGGACTCATAGACACCCGGCCGGAGCGGTTCTGGCTGCAGGACCCGCTGCGCGAGCGGTTGACGCCGGAGCAGCGCGGGCCGTCGCCGCTGCGAATGCCGGACGACCAGGTGTTGCCGCCGGAAAACTTCTTGGAACCGACTTCATGAACGCGAGTAATCTTTTGGACAAACTTCCCCCGGTGCTGCGGCGCCGTCCGGTTCTGTTCGGGGCCGCCGGGCTGGTGTTGCTGGTGCTGGTCATTCTGTGGCTGCGCCCGGCCCGGCCCGCGGTGGAGCCCACGGCCTACTACGAGGTCAAGCGCGGGGATTTCACCGTCTCCGTGGTCGAGGGCGGCACGCTTTCGGCGGTGAGCGAGTATAGCATTCGCAGCGAGGTGGAGGGCACCGCGCGCATTATTTCCATCGTGCCGGAAGGCAGCTATGTGAAGAAGGGCGACCTGCTGGTCGAATTGGATTCCGCCTCGGCCCAGGACCAGGTAAACCAGCAGCAAATCAACTACGAGAAGGCCAAGTTCAGCGTGGAGCAGGCGCTGGCGCAATTGGAGATACAGAAGAGCGCGACCAACAGCGAGTATCTGGCGGCGGAACTCAAGCTGAAGCTGGCGCGGATTGACCTGGAAAAATATGAGCAGGGCCAGCGGTTGGTGGACCTGGTCGAGGCCAGCAACAAGCTCGTGCAAGCCCAGGCCCAGTTAATGGTGAACATGGATACGTACCGCAATTCCACCAACCTGGCCGCCAAAGGATATGAGACCAAGCAGAAGGTGGATAGCGACCGCCTGGCGGTGCTCAACTCCGCCAATGCGCTGATCGTGGCCAGCAATAGCATCTGGATGCTGCGGCAGTTTGACGAAGTCAAGCAGGCCGAAACCTACCGGGCGGCGGTGCTGCAGGCCGAGCAGGAGCTGGACCGGGTGGTGAGCCAGAACGTGCGCAAAATGGCGCAGTATTCCGCCGACCTCATCACCCAATCCAACACGCTGGCGCTCAGCGAACAGAAACTGGAGCGCGACAAGAAGAACCTGGCGGCGACCATCATTCGGGCGCCGCAGGATGGGCTGGTGGTCTATCCGGTCAGCGACAGCCATTTCAGCAGCGAATCCCTGATTGAAGGCGGCGCCATCGTCCGCAACCGGCAGGAGTTGATCAAGCTGCCGGACCTGTCCCGCATGAAAGTGGTGATCAAGGTGCATGAATCCCACGTGAACATGATTCGCCCCGGGCTTCCGGCGTTTGTCATGCTCGATTCGATGCCGGACGAGCGGTTTCGGGGCGTGGTGGAAAAAGTCGCCCCGCTGCCGGACACGCAATCGCGCTGGGGCAATCCCAACCTGAAAGTCTATAACACCGAAATCTACCTGACCGACACCCTGCCGAACGTGAAGCCCGGGGTCTCAGCCAAGGCCGAAATCATCGTGACGAACATAGCCGGGGCCATTTCGGTTCCCATCCAGGCCATCGCCACCTACCAGGGCCAGCCGGCGGCGTACCTCGTGCATGGGCATCGCTCCGAGCCGCGCCCCGTCGAGGTGGGGATGTTCAACACCAAGTTTATCGAGATCACCAAGGGGTTGAAGCCGGGGGATCGAATCTTGCTTTCGCCGCCGTTTGAGGCGCGGGAAAAGGATTTGGAAGGCAGCGTTCTGGCGGAGGGTGAGAAGGCCGGCGCGGCCACCAATGCTCCGCCACGGACAACGCCGCCCGCGCCCGCGCCCGGTTTGTCTTCCGGCGAGCCCGCCGCCGGCGGCGAGGAGCGCGCCGTCGACAGCCGCCGCGCGCGCGGCAATTTCAACCCGGAGGAGATGCTCAAACAGTTTGACAAGAATGGCGACGGCAAACTGGACGACGACGAGCGCGAAGCGATGCGCGCGGCCATGGCCGCCCGCCTCGGCGGCGGGTCGGGCGCCAGCGGCACGAATGCCCCGCCGAGGTTGAGCCCGGAAGAGGTGCTGCGGAGATTTGATAAGAACGGCAATGGCAAGCTGGATGAGGACGAGCTTGCCGCCATGCGCGAGAGCCTGGGACGCGGGCGCGGGGGGCTGGGAAAAGGCCCGGGAGCCAGCGGCGCCGGGAACGCCGGAGGCGACGCGGCCGCCCCGCGCCGGCAATTGCCCGCCCCGGCCAAACCATGAGTTCCGTTCCGCCGAAGCCCTCTTCCGCGCGTCGCCCCTCCGGCCGGGCCGGGGCGGCGGCGGGCACGGCGTTCGGAGAGAGCATCATCCGCCTGGAAGCGTTGCAGAAAACGTATGTGCTGGGCGAAGAGAATATCGTGCGCGCCCTTGACGGGGTGGATTTAACCATCCATGCGGGCTCGTTCGTTGCCATCATGGGGCCCTCCGGCTCTGGCAAATCCACGATGCTCAATATCCTGGGCTGCCTGGACCGGCCCACGGCCGGACGGTATTTTCTCGGCACCGAGGATGTCTCCCGCATGAGCGACGACGCCCTGTCGGAAGTTCGAGGCCGCCGCATCGGGTTCATCTTTCAATCCTACAACCTGATCGCGCAACTGACCGTGCTGGAGAACATCCAGGTGCCGCTCTTTTACCGCGGGCAGGATATCAAGACTTCCCGAGACCGGTGCGTTGAGTTGGCGAAACTGGTGGGGCTGGGCGACCGGCTCACGCATCGGCCCAGCCAGTTGTCGGGCGGCCAGCAGCAGCGCGTGGCCATTGCCCGTTCCCTGGTGAATGATCCGCTGATGATCCTGGCCGATGAGCCCACCGGCAACCTCGACTCCAAGACCGGCACCGAGGTGCTGGGGTTGATCAGCCGGCTGAATCAGGACGGCAAGACCATCGTACTGGTTACGCATGACGACAAAGTGGCGGAGCGGGCTCAGCGGGTTGTGCGCATGAAAGACGGGCGAATAGATCGGGACGAGCAGCGGGCGCCGAACGCAACCGCGGCCCCGGCGCGTTGAGGCGATGATTCCTTACCAATTCCTCATCACCGTCCGGCTTGGCTTCAAAAGCCTCAAGCTGCATAAACTGCGCTCGGCGCTGACCATGCTTGGCATCATTTTTGGCGTTTGCTCGGTCATTGCCATGCTGGCGATCGGCGAAGGGGCGTCCTACGAAGCGCAGGAGGCCATCAAGCGGTTGGGCAGCAATAACATCCTGATTCGCAGCCTCAAGCCGCCCGAACAGGCCCGCCAGCAGGGCGCGGGCAGCCGGCGCGGTTTCCAGATAAAGTACGGCCTTACTTACGACGATGCGGGACGCCTGCTCGGCACCATTCCCGGCGTTTCCCGGGTTCTGCCCATGCGCATCATCCGCGAAAATGTCCGCTTTCAACGCACTGAAATCCCCTGCCAGGTCATCGGCACGCTTCCTTTTTATCCCGAGGTGGCTGGGGCGACGTTGGTGCGTGGGCGATTCCTGGCATATTACGACGAAGAGCACATGGAAAATGTGTGCGTCATTACCACCGGGCTGGCGCGCCAGCTTTTCCCGTATCAGGACCCGCTCAACCATGCGATAAAGATTGCCACCTTTTACTATCGGGTTATTGGCATCGTTCAGGAGCGCAGCCAGCCGGAACAGCGCAGCCAGGCTGGCAAAATGGAAGGGCAGCCGCTTGATAATAACGTTTATATCCCCTTGAACACCTCCCGCACCCGGTTCGGCGAAATCCTCTTTCGCCGTTCCGCGGGCAGTTTTGAGGCGGAAGAGGTGCAACTCCATCAGGTCACCGTCCAGATGCGCGACCTGGCGTCGGTGGAAACCGCCGACCCGCAAATCCGGACCCTGCTGGGCCGCTTTCACGAGGACAACGATTATGAAATCATTGTTCCACTGCAGTTGCTCCGGCAGGCGGAGCAGACCAAGCGCATTTTCAACATTGTGCTGGGGTCAATTGCCGCGATTTCACTGCTGGTCGGGGGGATCGGTATTATGAATATCATGCTGGCAACCGTGACCGAACGGACCCGCGAAATAGGGATTCGGCGCGCCCTGGGCGCCAAGAAAGCGGATATTACCATGCAATTTCTGGTTGAAACGGTCGTGCTCGCGGTTGGGGGAGGGCTGGTCGGGGTGGCGGTTGGGATCATTACTCCCGTTCTGGTCTCGCATCTCACCACGATGAAGACGATCGTCACCCTGTGGTCCGTTTTGCTGGCCTTTGGCATCTCCGGCGCGGTCGGCGTTATCTTTGGGCTTTACCCTGCCAAAGCTGCCGCGGATTTGGATCCCATTGAGGCGTTGCGCCACGAGTAATTGAATTGCCCGCATAAAGGCAAGCGCTGGCCTGCCTCATTTCACGGGCCGGGATAGCTGCTTCATCCTCCTCTTTTCTTATTAGCTCCGGCCCCATTACCGTAGCTTCGCGGTTGCGGGTGAGAGGCGCTGTCGTGATGGGGCAGCGCGGGCAGGAAGTGGCGAAAGCATGGGGCGGATAAAGGTAGAGGCGGAAAGCCGGGCTCGAGCAGGTGCATGCCGCCGTGAGGGACGAAATGGCCGGGAGCAAACCCGCGAGGCTCGCCTGGTTTCGGTCGAGGGAAGGAGTCGGGAATCCGTAATCCGCATCGCGACTGACCTTTGGAGCACCCAAAGCCATTACCGCCCAAACCCCGGCTTTGCGCCGGGCCCCAACCACTGCTTCGCCGTGTGGTTGGGGTGGTCCGGGCTTGTCTTGAGGGGCGAATTGGTTTACTGCTGAGCCGATGGAAATTGCCCGAGATGCTCGGATTTATGTAGCGGGGCACCGCGGCTTGGTGGGCAGCGCGATCTGGCGCGAATTGCAACGGCGCGGCTATACGCACCTGATCGGGCGCACCCGCGCCGAATTGGATCTGCTGGACGGGGCCGCCGTCAATCGGTTCTACGCGCAGGAGAAGCCCGAATATGTGGTGGATGCGGCGGCCAAAGTGGGCGGAATCCTGGCCAACGACCGGCACCCGGCGGAGTTCATTTACCAGAACCTGCAAATCCAGAACCATCTCATTCACGGCGCTTACGTGGCCGGGGTGCGCAAGCTGCTGTTCCTGGGCAGTTCCTGCATTTATCCGCGGCTGTCGGTGCAGCCCATGAAGGAAGAGTATCTGCTGACCGGGCCGCTCGAGCCGACCAACGAGTGGTACGCAGTGGCGAAGATCGCCGGCATAAAGATGTGCCAGGCGTATCGGCGCCAATATGGCTGCGATTTCATCAGCGCCATGCCCACCAACATGTATGGGCCCAATGACAATTATGATCCGCAAAACTCGCATGTGCTGCCGGCCCTGATCCGCCGGTTTCACGAAGCCAGGCAGGCCAACGCTCCCACGGTGACCTGCTGGGGCACCGGCTCGCCTTTCCGGGAGTTCCTGTATGCGGATGACCTGGCCCGGGCTTGTATTTTTTTGCTCGAACATTACAGCGAGGAGCAATTCATCAACGTCGGTTCCGGCACGGAAGTTTCCGTGCGCGAACTGACCGAAACGGTTGGGCGGGTGATCGGCTATGCCGGCCGGATCGAGTGGGATGCCAGCAAGCCCGACGGCATGCCCCGCAAGCTGATGGACAGCTCGCGCCTGTTTGCGCTCGGCTGGAAGCCCCAGGTTGATCTCGAAACCGGCATCCGCCTGGCCTACGAGGATTACCGGAAGCGATTCGGCTGAAACGGCTTCGGAGCACAGCCATGGCATCCCGGCGGGTCGTCATTATCGGCGGAGGCATCGTGGGGCTGGCCGCGGCGCATAAACTGGCGGCGCGTTGGCCCGCCGCGCGCATCCTGCTGCTGGAAAAGGAAGGGCGGGTGTGCGCCCACCAGAGCGGCCACAACAGCGGCGTCCTGCATTCCGGGCTGTACTACCAGCCGGGCTCATTGAAAGCCCGGCTGGCCGTGGCGGGCATTCGCGAGATGGTGGCCTTTTGCCAGGATCATGCGGTGCCCCATGAGGTTTGCGGCAAGCTGGTGGTGGCCGCGGATGACGCCGAGGTGCCGCGCCTGCGCCGCCTGCAGGAGCGGGGTGCCCAAAATGGCCTGGAGGGGCTGCGCTGGCTCAATCGCGAGCAGATGCGCGAGGTCGAACCGCATGTGGGCGGGGTCGCCGCGTTGCAGGTTCCCCAGGAAGGCATCGTGGACTACCCGAAAGTCTGCGAAGCCCTCCAGCGGGAAATCGAAGCCCGCGGAGGCTCCGTGGTGGTGGGGGCGCGGGTGACGGCGCTGCGGCTGCGGAACGGCGAGTGGCGGATCGAGAGCCCAAAGGGGGATTGGGCGGCGGACTTCGTGATCAACTGCGCCGGGCTGCATTGCGACCGTGTCAGCCAGCTTGCCGGTGAGAAACGCGAGGTGCGCATCGTGCCTTTCCGCGGCGAGTATTACGCGCTCAAGCCGGAGCGGGAGCACCTGGTGCGCAACCTGATTTACCCGGTGCCGGATCCGCAGTTTCCCTTTTTGGGCGTGCATTTCACGCGGCTCATTCACGGCGGCCGGGAGGCGGGCCCCAACGCGGTGCTGGCGCTCGCCCGGGAGGGTTACCGGAAAACGGACGTGCGGCTGGCCGACGTGTGGGACGCCCTGACCTTTTCCGGCCTGTGGCGTTTTTTGGCGCGGCACAAACGCATGAGCTGGGACGAGTTGCGCCGCTCGTTCAGCAAACGGTTGTTCTGCGCCTCGCTGCAGCGGCTGGTGCCGGAAATACAGGAGGCCGACCTGGCGCCGGGCGGCGCCGGCGTGCGCGCGCAGGCCATGGCGCCGGATGGCACCCTGGTCCAGGACTTCTGCCTGCTGCAACGGCCGCAGGCGCTGCACGTGCTGAATGCGCCCAGCCCGGCCGGAACCGCCGCGCTGGCCATCGGCAGCGAGATCGCAAATCTGGTTGCCAGCGAAAGCTGACTTGCTCTACTTAATGCTCCTTTTCTGACTATGAAAATACTGATTACCGGCGGCGCCGGCTACCTCGGCTCGGTGCTGACGCCAACCCTCCTGGGACTGGGGCACCACGTCACGGTGGTGGACAACTTTCTCTTCCGGCAGAACAGCCTGGCGGACTGCTGCCCCTACGAGGGATTTCAGATCGTGCGCGGTGATTGCCGGGATGAGGCGCTCATGAAGAAACTGGTGGGCGGGGCGGATGTCATCATCCCCCTGGCGGCGCTGGTGGGGGCGCCTTTGTGCGATCGCGATCCCGTGGCCGCGCGCACCACGAATTTCGAGGCCGTGGCCATGCTGTGCCGCCTGGCTTCCGCGGCCCAGCGCATCCTCATGCCGGTGACCAACAGCGGCTACGGCGTCGGCGAGAAAGACAAGTTCTGCACGGAAGAAACGCCGCTGCGGCCCATCTCCCTGTACGGAACCACGAAGGTGCAGGCTGAGGAGGTCATCCTGCAGCGCGAGAATAGCATCAGCTTTCGCTTGGCCACCGTTTTTGGCGTCTCGCCGCGCATGCGGATTGATCTGCTGGTGAATGATTTCGTCCACCGGGCGGTCAACGACCGCGCGGTGGTTATCTTCGAGGGGCACTTCAAGCGCAATTATATCCACGTGCGCGATGTGGCGCGCGTATTCGCGCACGCGCTCAACCGCTTCGAGGAGATGAAAGGCAAGCCCTATAACGTCGGGCTGGACGAGGCGAATCTCTCCAAGCTCGAACTGTGCGCTGTCATCCAGAAGCACCTGCCGAAGTTTGTCTTTCTGGAAGCGCCGATTGGCGAAGACCCGGACAAGCGGGACTACATCGTGTCCAATGCGCGCCTGGCGGCGACGGGCTTCACGCCGGAGTGGGGGCTTGACCGGGGCATTCGGGAACTGATCAAAGGATTCACCATCCTGCGCAACAGCGTGTACGCCAACGTCTAGGCGCGGGCATGACGCGGGAACTGAGCCAGACAGTGGCCGTGGTGCTGGCGGGCGGCCTCGGGACCCGCGTGGCGCACTTGCTGCCGGGGGTGCCCAAACCCATGGCCCCGGTATCCGGCAAACCATTTCTCGAATGGGTGGTGCGCTGGCTGGCGCAGCAGGGGATTCGGAAGGTCATTCTTTCCACCGGCCACCTGGCCGGAGTGGTGGCGGCGCATTTCCAGGCGCAACCGGTTCCCGGCGTGCTCACGCGCTGCCTGGCGGAGCCCCAGCCCCTGGGGACGGCCGGCGGCTTCCTGCATGCGGCGCGCCTTTCAGCGGAAACGCCGCCGGCCTGGCTGGTCGTCAATGGCGACTCGCTGGTCCTCGTCTCGCTGGCGGCGGCGGCCCGGGAGTTGCGCCGCCACCCCGCGGTTGCTGGCGTTGTGGTGGGGCGCGCCGTGCCGGATGCGGCGCGCTATGGGGCGCTGACGCTCGGGCCCGGCGCCGAGTTGCGCGGGTTTGCGGAGAAACAGCCCGGGCCGGGGGTCATCAACGCCGGGATTTACCTTTTGCGGGACACGCTGGTGCGCCAATTACCCGGCCAGTGGCCGCTGAGTTTCGAGCAGGAGGTGTTTCCGCGGTTGCTGGCGCAAGGCTGCGCGCTCAAAGTATGCGTGGTGGAAGCGCCGTTCCTCGATATCGGCACGCCCGAATCCCTGCGGCAGGCCGAGGCGTTCGTCCAGCAAAACCGCGCGCAGTTTGGCGATTAGAGTGACGATGATGAAGAAGTCAGGCAGCAATCGGGAGGCGGTGTTCACCTCGCCCTGGTTCCAGGTTTTGGCCGAATCAACCCCGGGCGGCGGCCCGCCGCATTATGTCATTCAGGGGCTCGATTTCGTGGTGATCGTGGCCCTGACCCGGCAGGATCAACTGTTGCTGGTGCGCCAGTTTCGGCGGGCGGCGGGGGCGATCACGCTGGAGTTGCCCGCGGGCCACATTGACCCGGGGGAAACCCCCGAGCAGGCGGCCCGGCGGGAGCTGGCCGAGGAAACGGGCTATGAGGCGGATCATTTCGAATTGCTGGCGAGCCTTTCTCCTTCCGTCGCCCGCTTCACCAACCGCATGTGGTGTTTTCTGGCGACCGGAGCCCGCCCGGCCCCCAGCCCGCAAACCGAACGCGAGGCGGGCGTGGACCTGATCTTGTATGACCGGGGGGTTCAGGAGTTGATTGGAGAGAAGGATTTTTACAGCGCGCCCAACTACGCGGCACTGCTGGTCGCCGTGTTGCGCGGGAAACTGAAACCCCGGCCCGATCTCCACCGTTAGCGCGCAATTCCCGCCGCGGGTGGCGGCGGCCGGCATTCAATGATGGGGCCCGGCTTGCGGCGCTCACCCGAGCGCGATCTCATCCGCCGCGGGCGGTTCGGGGCCGCCCCCGCGGGAGGCATCATCGGGCGGGCGCGGACGCCAGCCGGCGATTGAGGGTGTGCAACCCCGCCACGACGAACGCGTCCAATTCCCGTGAGAACGCCGTGGCGCGTTCGGGTTGAGCGGAGGCGAGATCGGCGGAAGCGCTGGGCGGGAAACCGAGGCCCAGCCGGTAAAAGTGCGCCGGCGCATCCAGGCTGGCGGTCAGGATTTCGTCGCCCTGGATCCAGCCGAGGATCGGTTCGCCTACGCGTTTGACATAAGCCTGGCCGGGGTCATCCGGCGGCAGGCGGAACAAATCGCGCCCGAAGGCCTGGTGCGGCGTGTCCAGCCCGAGGATTCCCACCACCGTGGGCAGGATGTCCAACTGGCTGGCAACCTGGTGGCGCACCTCGTGTTGGCCGCCAAATAATTCCGGGCCGTAAAAGAGCAGGGGCACGTGCATATGCAGGAGGCTTGTCTCCGTAAGGTTGGGCGGAATGCCGAAACCGTGGTCGCCGACAAAGACAAAGAGGGTGTCCGCGAACCACTCCTGTTTGCGCGCGGACGCCATGAACTGGCCGAGCGCCCAATCGGCGTAGTGCACCCCGTTGAGGCGCTTGTTTTGTTCGCCGCCGTCCGTGATCGGTTCCAGCCCCGCGACTGGAGGCAGGTCAAACGGCGCATGGTTGGACAGCGTGAGAATGATGCCGAGAAATCGCTTCTTCCCGGCGGACAGGGCGGAGAATTCCTCCACGGCGCGGTTGAATACGTCAAAGTCGCAAGGCCCCCAGTCCGGGTCCACAAAGGTGGGATTCTTGAAGTCGTTCCGGCCAATGAACCGTTGCACGCCCTGGTGCCGGTAAAACCCCTCCTTGTTGTCCCAGGAGAAGAGGCCGTTGTAAAGGAAGAGCGTGGCAAAGCCGCGTTCCTGAAGAATCCGGGGCAGGGAGCGGAAGGGTTGCTCGCCCACCGGCCCCTTGGCCGGGCGGTCATTGTCGGGCAGGTTGGGAAACGAGCATAGCGTGGCGAAAACGCCCTGCGCCGTGTGCGTGCTGATGGAAAAAGCGCGGTCGAACAAAATACCCTCGCGCGCCAGCGCCGCAAAACAGGGAGTCGCGCCCAGGGAAGCCCCGAGGGCGTCATTGAACCGCGCGGTGAAACTCTCCATGATCACCACCACCACATTGCGCGGGCGCCGGACGACCGCCTCGTTGGGCGGCGACACCCGCAGGAGCGGGTATTTCCCGGCGTCCACCAGTTTCTCGCCCGGCAGCAAAATGCTTTCCCGCACTTTCTGGATGGCCTGGTCCAGCGGCATCCGCCGCTGCCACTGCCGGGTGGATTTCTGAGTTGCGGAGGAATGGGAGCCCAGGGAATCCAGCAAACTCCACAGGCCGTTCAGTGTCATTTGGTTCACATAGGTGCTGGGGGAAAAGTAGGCATTGCCCCAGCGCAAGGGAGTGTGCTGGAGGCCGCCGCGGATGCCCACCACGGCCACGCCCGCCAGCGCGGCGACAACCAGGAGGCGCGGGAGCCAGCCGACCTGGCCGGGCGCCGGCTGAAAGAGACGCCGGGTGGCCCAGAGAAACACCGCCCAGAGAGCCAGGCATACCAGCGTCCAGCGGACCACGGGATAGCCATGCCAGATCATGCCCAGGACAATCGCGTTATGCTCGGCCTGGGTGCTGAAATACTCGTACGCCAGGGGGCCAAGGCGCATCTGGAACTCTTTGTAAAACTCCACCTCCGCGATCAGCGCAAAGAGCCCCGCCAGAGCCAGGAGGGCATAGATCGCAAAAGCCAGGCCGCGCTCGCGCCGCCCGGGCGCCGCGCGCAGGATCCGCCACAACGCAAAGGGAAGCGTAAGCCAAACAGCCGTGGCCACGTCAAAGCGCAGGCCGTGCCAGAACGACAGCCCAATCAGCGGCATCGGCGCCCCTCCGCGATGCGACCACGTGGTGATAATCAAAAGCCCGCGCAACAGTTGGAAGGCCACCAGCCAGATAACAAAGAGCCCGAAAACCGGCCGCAGCATTTTCCAGATCGTTACGAGAAACGAAGCCGGAACAACGGGGGACGGGAGAGAGGCGCCGGAGGAGGGCTGGCGCTGACCTGCGTCAGAGGTATCCCCGCCCGGCGGTTCAGATGAGTTCATAGAAAGGTTTACTGGGATGCGACAGCACGGGATATCCGCGCGTTCAATTTGCGCCAATCAGGCAGTGTGGGTTGACGGGTGTTCCTATGGGGCTGGCTACGGCTGATGCGCCGGGCGGCCAGGCTTGAAATGCTTCAAAAAGCAGTGAATTGCCACCCAGGCGGCAAGAATGCAAACGAAGGCCGCCAAGGCCAGTTTGAAGAACTTCTCGAAACTTGAATGGAGCATCCCGGCCCCCAGCAGAACCAGGGGCACCGCTTCGGGGATCAGCCCCACCAGCGAACCCGCCAGATAGACCCCGGTGCGGACATTGCTCAAGGCCAGGGCTACGGTGGCCACCATGCCCGGCACGGGCAACATGCGCGAAACGATCACCGCCGCCAGCCCCGGCTGATCCGCCAGAAAAGCCAGCTTCGGATGCAAGGGCGGGGCCTGATTCGTATTGTGCCGCCGCCCCCGAATGACCAGGAAAGCCGCATAATAACTGGCCATTGTGCCCAACACGCTCATCGCCATCCCGCCCCAGAAGCCGAACAGGGCCCCGGCCAGCGGGCAGAAAAGCAGGCGCGGAACCCCCACCACAATGAGGAGCGCCATGACCAGAAAGAACGCCGCGACGCCCCGGAAGCCGGTCTGCCGAACCCAGTCGGCGGCGGCCCCGGCCGGCTGCAGCCATTCTTTAAGGGGCGTGAAACGGTAAGCCACGATCCCGGCTATTGCAATCGCCAGAAAGAGCAGCGCCTTGACCAAAAGCGCCCCGGGCCGGGCCGCCGGTTCAGGCGGGCGGGTCTCCGCCGGGTCCCTCTCCTGGACCATCGTGGCCATGTGTCAGCCCGCCGGGGGGGCCTCTTCCTCCGGCAGCAGGCGGTCGCCGCGGACCGCGCGGGCGCTGTACCACCGGATGCCAAAGCAATCGCGCAGACCGCGCCACACCCGGTTGCCCACGCCATACTTCGACTGGCCGCGCGTGCGCGGGCGATGGTTGACCAGGATTTCCTCGACCTGATACCCCTGCCGGCGCAGCAGCGTGGGAATGAACCGGTGCAGGCCATTGAAAACCGGGAGCTCCCTGACCGCCGCGCGGCGCAGCGCGCGGAAGGTGCAGCCGGCGTCGGCAATCCGGTCGCCCGTAACCCAGTTGCGGAAGCCGTTGGCAATGCGCGAAGAAATGCGCCGCGTGGCGTCGTCAAGCCGCTGCCGGCGCACGCCGGCCACCGCGGCCACCCCGGGTTGCAGCGCCGCGAGCATGGCCGGAATGTCGTGCGGATCGTTCTGCAAATCGGCGTCCATCGTAATGAGAATCTCGCCGCGGGCGCGGGCGAAGCCGGACGCTTGCGCCGCGCTTTCCCCGGAGTTGACGCGGTGCCGCAGGATCCGCAGCTCCGGGTGCCGCGCGCGGAGCTGCCGCAACACCGCCCAACTGCCGTCGGTGCTGGCGTCATCCACGCAGAGGATTTCAAACGGGCACTGCAGCGAGCGCAGGACCGCGGTCAGCTCCCCCAGCAAGGCGGGGAGATTATCCTCTTCGTTGAAGACGGGAATGACGACACTCAGGCTGGGCGATGGGAGAGTCATGGGCATAAAGCCGCGCCGCCGCTTTACGGCTGGAAATAATCCGCGACGGCACGGGAGACGGTTTCAATTTCTTCCCGGGTCAGGCAGGGATGCATCGGCAGCGAAAGCACCGAGCGACAGGCCGCCTCGGCCCGCGGCAAGTCGCCCCGCCGGTAACCGAGGTGGCGATAGGCGCCGGTTTCGTGCAGCGGTTGCGGGTAATGCAGCCCGGTCTCGATGCCCCGCCCGCGCAAGTGGTCCGCCAACGCCTCCCGATCCGGCGCGCGCACCACGTAAAGGTGGTACACCGGCTCCGTGCGAGCCCGGGCCCGGGGCGTTTGGAGTTGGGGGATCCCGCCGAGCAATTGATCATAGACTTTGGCCGCGGCCCGCCGGGCGGCATTCCAGCCCTCCAGGGAGGGCAAACACACCCGCAACAGCGCCGCCTGCAGCGTATCGAGGCGGCTGTTCAGGCCCACCAGCTCGTGGTCATATTTGGACTCGCGCCCGTGGTTGGCCAGCATTCGCATCCGGCGGAAAACCTCCGGATCCCGCGCGGTGACCGCCCCGCCGTCGCCAAACCCGCCCAGGTTCTTGGAGGGAAAGAAGCTAAACACTCCCGCATCCCCCAGGGTTCCCGCCCGGCGGCCGCGATAACGCGCGCCTTGCGCCTGGGCGCAGTCTTCAATCAGCTTCAGCCCGTGCGCGCGGGCAATTTCCTGCAAAGCGTCCAGGTCGGCCAGCAGCCCATAAATATGCACCGGAATAATGGCCCGCGTGCGGGGGGTGATCTTGCGGCGCACATCCTCCGGATCCAGGCAGAAGCCCTCAGGCTCCAGGTCCGCGAAGACCACTTTCGCGCCCGCCAGGCTAATGGCCTCCGCCGTGGCTATGGCCGTCAGCGGCGTGGTGATGACTTCATCGCCCGGCCCGATGCCCAGGCCCAGGAGCGCGACCAGAAGACCGGAGGTGGCGCAGGACACACTGCAGACCGGCGCGCCGTCCAGGCTGGCCGCCATCTCCTTCTCGAACTCCCGCACGTCCGGCCCCTGGATATAGCGTTGCTCGCGCAGCACCCGCAGCGCAGCCGCGTCCACCTGCGCCGCGATAGGCGCGTGCAACCGGGCCAGGTCCACGAACTTGACAGTCCTCGTTGAGTGCATCCGTAAGGTGAGGCAGAGTTGCAAAGCCTCACCGTCCGCGCAAGCAGAGAATAATTTAACGACAAACCGGGGTGATAGCCTCTTAATTTCTCAACTCCCATGCCATCCTCCCCATGCCCCACAGCCTTATCAAACTGTCCAATTATTGGACAGTTGGCGGCGCTTTACTGCCGAACGTTACTTTTTCGCTCCACCAACCTCAATTAAGCCTATTCCACGATTTCCCACTGAATTTGCGTCACTTACCGCTCCTTTCCCGCTCCCTTCAAGCCGTGTACAAGGGGTGTACAACGGGAGTACAAGGGATGCTCGCCGGTTGAACAAGCAAAAATCCTATGTACCTCCGGTGTTCACCCGTTGTACCCCCCTTGTACACGATGGGTTGGGAGGGGGATGAGATGCCGGTGCCGGAGGGAAACTGGCGGGTGGAGGGCTTGTTCTAAACGCTTGGAAATGCGCTAGATTAGATTGGAGCAGGGGATGGTTTTCGTGTCTGAGGCCGGCCGGAGGGCGGGAATGAGGGAGCTTTCCGGATTTATGGGAGGCTGACAAGGGTCGGAGCGGCTGCTAGAGTCGGCGTGCTTTGAAGAGCGATCATGGATTCATGCGAATGGCTTGCGCCAATCTTGCGTTCTTTCTCTCGCCGCAGGGGCGCAACTCGTGGCCGTATCAGCCAGAGCAGCCCGTTTCCCTGCCGGAGGATTTTTTTGGGGTGTGCGTTGCCAGCTCCGAGGATCCGGCGTGCGATGATTACATTCTCGCCCGGTTGCGTGAGTTGGGCGTGAAGTGTGTGCGGGTGGATTACGGGTATGATTCGCCGGGCGGTTTTGCCGATCGCCTGGTTGGGCGCCTGTTGAGCGAGGGCTACCGGGTGGCGCTGCACCTGGTGGCGCCGCGGCGGGATATGGAGGCCCTGGACACGCCGGACGGCGCGGCCCGCTGGCGGGAATTTGTGCGCGATGCGTTTGCGCGCTTCGGCGGCGGCGTGGAACTGTTTGAGATCGGCTCGACGGTGAATCGCCGGCGCTGGTCGGGGTTTACCGTGCCGCGATTTCTCCGGGCGTGGGAGATTGCCTGGGCGGAGGCGCGGGAGCGCGGGCTGGTGCTGGCGGGGCCGAATGTGACGGATTTTGAGCCGTTCTATAACGTGGCTATTTTGCAGGCGCTGCGGCAGCGCGGTTGCCGGCCCGAGATTCACACGAACAACCTGTTTGTCGAGCGGGCGACCGAGCCGGAGGCGTTTGACCCCAAGATTTTGGGGCCGGGGTGGGCCGCGCGCCTCAAGTTTAACACGGTCAGGAAAGCGGCGCTGCTGGGGGCCATCGGACGGTGGGCGGGAGTGCCGCGGACCTATAGCATGCATGTGTCGTGGAGTTTGCGCCGCATCCGGCGGTTGCTGGTGGACGTGGAAGAACAGCAGGCGGATTATGTGGCGCGGTATGGTTGCCTGGCGGCGGCGTCCGGCGGCCTGCAAAGGGTGTATTGGGGGCCGCTGATTGGCCAGCGCGAGGGCTTGATTGACGATGGGACAACCTTCTTCCCCGAGGTGTTTCACGTGACGTTCTACGGGCGGGCCAACGGGAAGGTTGGCGATTACCGCATTCGCCCCGCGTTCCGCGCCTTCCAGACGGTGGTCCGGTTTTTGGCGGGGACGACCTTCACGCGGCGAATCTCCGCGCGCGGCTCGCTGGAGATCCTTGAATTTCAATCGGCCGCGCACACGCTGCACGCGGTCTGGTGCCGGAACGGCGATTGCGCCGTCGCGGCGGATTGTTATGCGGCGGAGGCTTTGGGGGCCGCGGAAGCTTTTGATCGCACGGGGGCGCTCTTGGCGGCGGCGCCGGTTTTGTTTACCCAGCGGCCCACCTATCTGCGCTGGAAGGCGGCGGCCGCGATTCGCCTGGCGCCTGCGCCCGGCTCAATGGCGGACCTGCGCCTCGCGGCTCGCGGGGAAGCGGAATATGTTCCGATCCGGCAGCCGGACTGGCGCGGGCTGGCGTTGGCGCGGCTGGCCGGGGATAAAATTGACCCGGCCGCCTTGCTGCCGGGCCGGCTGGCGCCGATGGATTCCGCCGCGGCCAGGGTTTTGCGCAACAAGCGCAACCGCGTCTGGTCCGTGGCGGCGCCCTGGGATGCCCGGCGTCAGATCGTGGTGAAGCATTTCCGGCCCGCGACCGGGCTGCGCGGGTGGCGGCAAAGGTTCAAAGCCGGCAAGGCGCGGCGCAGTTGGAATGGCGCGCAGGAACTGTTGCGGCGGGGGATTCCCACGCCCGAGCCCGTCGCCTGGCTGGAGCATCCGGCGCGGCCGCATGCGCATGAGAGCTACTACCTTTGCGCCGCGTTTGCGGGGGGGACATCGGCGCGGCAGGCCTTCTACGCCGTGAACGGCGGGGCCGCCGAATTCCTCGGGGAGCCCGTGGCCGGCCTGTTCCGGCAGATCGCGGAGTTGCTGGCCCGCATGCATGGGCGCGGGGTTTTTTATCGTGATCTGTCGGCGGGCAACCTGCTCTTGCGGCGGGGGGCCGACGGGAACCTGGAGTTCGCGCTGATTGATACGGGCCGCGCGCGCATCGGCGTCAAGGGCCTCGGGATTCGCCCGCGGCTGGCGGACTTGATGCGGCTGTGCCATCCGCTGGCGTGGCGCGGGCGCGAACAGTTCCTGCGCGCCTACTTTTTGGCGGCGAACATCCGGTTTGCGGGGTGGATGCGGCTGGCGTTTCATTACTACGATTGGAAGCATCGCCTCAAGAAGTGGCTGCGCCCCTGGCGGTGAACGGCGGCCGGGAGGGCGGGCGCGGGCGGCCACGCGGCGCGATGGGGCGCATCCCAGCCGCGCCGGGTCACGGAGGACTGGCCGGCGGGAGGGGATTCGCCCGCAGTTCTTCGATCACCGCAAGCGTCTTTTCCACGTTGAGCGACATCGGCAGGGCCTCGGCCGTTTGGCGCGCGGCGGCGCCGGCGCGGGCGCGGGCGGCGGGATCCAGGAACGGCGTAATGGCCGCCGCCAGCGCCGCGCTGTCCGCCGGGTCTTCGACCACGCTGCCGTTGAGGCCGGGGCGGATGATTTCCGCAGCGCCGTTGACGCGCGAGCTGACCACCGGCAGCCCGCAGGCCATCGCCTCCAGGCAGGCGTTGCTGAAGGGTTCGTAGATGGCCGGATGCACCAGGATGTCGGCGCCGGCATAGACGTCCTCCATGCGGTTTGCGCTGCCGAGGAAGCGGAGCCGGTCCGCGACGCCCAGCCGCGCGGCGAGCCGCTGGTACGGCGCGGTGCGGCCTTTGCCGGCGACTTCCAGGCGCACCGTTTGCGGCAGCCGGGCCAGCGCCCGCAGGGCAAATTCCAGGCCCTTGCGCTCGAAGCCCGATCCGGCGAGCAGGAGCACGGTCTGCGGGCGCGCCGGTGGGGCGGGGGGAGGCCGAAAGCGGGCGTTGTCGGTGCCGTTGTGGATGACCCGAATGCGCTCGGCCGGGAAGCCGTAATGCCGGATGATTTCCTCCTTGCCGCGATGGGAATTGGCAATGATGACGCGGGTGTTGGCGGGGGAGAAGGTCCGCTTTTCGATCCACAGCAAGGCGCGGTGAAGCGGGTTCAACCCGGCCAGCGCCCGGGCGCCGCCGGGGCGGTAGCGTTGCCGTTGCCGCAACCATTCCCGGTGGCATCCACCGCCGGCGCGGCTGATATCCTGGCGCAGGGTGCGCTCGATGCTCAGGATCAGATCGCAGCCCGCCGTGGGGAGCGCGCGCCGGCTGTTCAAGGCGAATGATAAGACCCGCGCAAAAGCCGGCCAGCGAAGCGCCGGCACGCGCTGGAGCGTGACGCCGGCCGCGGCCGCGGTTTCATCCCAGCGGGCCGCCAGCACATGCACCGCGTGGTGGCGGGCCTGCAGTTGGGTCACCAGGCCGTGGGTGTACCGCTCCGACCCGCCGCCGGACGGAAAGAAATTACTTTTAATGATGCCGATGCGCACGCCGCCCCCAGTATCACCAAAACGGCGGAGACTTCCAGCCAAACCCAAGGGCGGGTCCGGAACGGACGGGCGGGCCGGGAGGCGGGCCTGGCGGCGCGGGGCGGCGCCGCGCGAACGGCCCGCTGAGCGATATGCGGGGTTTCCGCCGGCGGCTGCCATTGGACTGAATCAAGCGGGCCGGAGGCCGGCGCGCCGGTTTCGCAAGGAGGAAAGGCGCGGGGGAACGGTCACGCGGGCCGCGGAAATGGATTGCCGCCCGGCAGTGATTGGTTGAGTATCCCGGGAAGCGCTTGCGGTTGGGCTGGCGGGGTGCCGCCCGGGTGAGCCGCCGTAAGACGGGCGCAAGATTTCCCGGCAACTTCCGAGGTTGCGGGCTGACAAACAATGAAGCCGCATGTGGAACAGACGCAAAACGCCGCCGCCGGCCAGGTCTGCCGGATAACGGCGGGCCGGTGGCGTTGGGAAGTCCGGGCGGCGCACGCCACCCCGGCGATGCAATCGGCCTGGGCCGCGCCGGAGCAGCTCGTGGCGCCCCCGGCCGAGCGCGTCGTTCGGAACCCGCCCAAGCGAACCACCCAGGTCTTCCGCGCCAGGTTGCCGGGGTCAGGCGGCCGGGTTTTCATCAAGCGCTACCTCGCCGAGGCCTGGCAAAGTTGCAAGAGCTGGTTTCGGCTTTCCAAGGCGGTTCGCTCCTTTCGCCGGGGCCTGGAGTTGCAGCGGCTGGGCGTCCCCACGGCGCCGCCGGTTGCGGCGGGGGAATACCGGGTTGCCGGCTGGCTGCGCGATGCCTGGCTGATCACAGAGGAGATTCCGGACGCGCGAACCTGGTTGGAATGCGACCTGGCCGCTCCGCGGGGCGCGCACCGGGTTCCCATGCTTCGCGCGCTCGCCCGCTGTTTTGCGCAGCTTCATGAGGCGAAGCTTTCCCACTCGGACGCGAACCGCAATAATCTGCTGATTCAGCTGGCGCCCGGGCGCCGCCCCCGGTTGTACCTGATAGACCTGGATGCGCTGGTGCGGCGGGCGTGGTTTCCGCGCTGGCGGGTGGTGAAGGATTTGCGGCGGCTGCACGCGCGGGGTCCCGCCACCCGGCGGGAGAAGCTGTGGTTTATCGCCGAGTATTGCCGGGCGCGGAAAGGCGCGCTTGAGCCGCGCGAATGGGTGCGGCGGGTCGGCCGTTCCCTGGCGATGCCGTTGACGGTGCGGCGTGTCGGGCCGGTGCGCTGGGTGGTCCGCCCGGTGCTTCAGGCGGACGCCCTGCAGGCGCTGCTCCAGGATCCGGAGGCGCGTTTGCGGGACGCGGCGCTGCGCCTCAAGAACTCGCGCAATGTCACCCTCGTGCGCATACCGCAGCCGGCGGGGCCCGGCTGGGTTTTGCGGCGGTTGAATTATGGCCGGTTGCGGCACCGGCTGCGCGATTGCTTTCGTCCCTCGCGCGCCCGGCGGGCCTTTCGCAAGGGGCTGTGGCTAGAGCAGGCGGGCGTTGCCGCGGCCAGGATGCTGGCGGTGGGCGAGCGGCGGCGGCTGCGCTGGCCGGTTTGCGCGTATCTGCTGATGACGGAAATCCCCGGGGCCATCACCCTGGCGGAGTTGCTCGCGCGGCGGCCGCCGCAACTGCGGGAGGCGCTGCGGCGGCTGGCGCAGGAGCTGGCGCTCTTGCATGACGCCGGTTTTTCCCATCGGGATCTCAAGGCCACCAACGTGTTGTTCGACGGGCAGTTGCAGCCGCATTTGATTGACCTGGACGGCGTGCGCCGGGTGCGGTGGGGCGCGACGGCGCGGGCGGAGGCGGATCTCGAGCGGCTGGCCCGGGAAACGCTCGTTCACCCGGCGGTTTCAACCCGGCAGGCGGCCTTTTTTCTGAAGACCTACTGCCGCCGCCGGGGGGAGGCCGACTGGCGCGGTTGGTGGCGGGCGATTCAAAAGCGCCTTTCCGGCTGAGGACGGTTTTTCCCCGGCGGCTGTCCGGCGGATCTTTTGCCTTTACCCTGCTCCCGTGGACGGGCAGGCTGGGCGGCGACCAACGACAACAGTGGATGCCGCATTTATGACCTCGCGCGAACGAGTCCTTACCGCATTGAATCATCAAGAGCCGGACCGGGTGCCGATTGACCTCTCCGGTCATCGCTCGTCCGGCATAGCCGCCATGGCGTATGCCCGGCTGCGCCGGTACCTGGGCCTGCCTCCCCGGCCAATCCGCGTCTATGACCCTGTCCAGCAACTGGCCATCGTGGACGAGGACGTGCTGCAGCGGTTCCAGGTTGACACCCTCGAGCTGGGGCGCGCCTTTGCGCTCGAAGATAAATACTGGGTGGACTGGACCCTGCCCGACGGCACGCCCTGCTGCATGCCGGCCTGGGCCAAACCGGATCGCCTCAATGGCGAATGGGTTTTGCGCTCCTCCGTGACCGGCAAGGTGATCGCGCGCATGCCCGAGGGGGTTTGGTATTTTGAGCAGGCGTCCTTTCCATTTCTGGAGCGGGAAGATCTGGACCGGCTGGAAGCGGAGTTCAGCGAGTGCATGTGGTCGGGCATCGCCTCGCCGCCCGGCCCCATCGCCGCCGGCCCCGACGGCATGGCGGTGCTGGCCGCCGGGGCGCGAGCGCTGCGGCAGCAGACGGATCGCGCGATTATTGGGCTGTTTGGCGGGAACCTGCTCGAGCTGGGCCAATGGTTCTACCGCAACGACAACTTTTTCATGCTGCTGGCGGGGGAACCGGAGCGCGCCCACCGATTCCTCGACAAGCTCACGGAAATCCATCTTCGCAACCTGGAGGGCTTCCTGGCGGCCGCCGGCGCGCATATTGACATCATTCTCTTTGGGGATGACCTGGGCATGCAATCCGGCCCGCAGGTGTCGCCGGCCATGTATCGCGAGTATTTTCAGCCCCGGGAACGCGCCATGTGGCAGATGGTCAAACAGCGGGCGCCCCACCTCAAGATCATGCTTCATTGCTGTGGGGGAGTTCGCGAGCTGCTGCCCGGCCTGATTGACGCCGGGTTGGACGCCATCAACCCCGTCCAGATCACCTGCCGCGGCATGGAGCCGTCCGCCTTAAAACGTGATTTTGGCGAGCGCCTTACTTTCTGGGGCGGCGGCTGCGATACGCGCGACGTTCTCATCCAGGGCACCCCGGAGCAGATCCGCGAGCATGTCCGCCGGCAGATCCGCATTTTACGCCCCGGCGGCGGCTTCGTTTTTCAGCAGGTGCATAACATCCTGGCGGATGTGCCGCCCGCCAATATCGTGGCGATGTATGAGGCCGTAATCGGCGCGTAAGTGCCGGTGTTTCCGCTCGGGCGGTCTTTTTTGGTGGCTGGAAGGATGGAATTTGCTATCTTTAAGGCTTGGACAAACTTTGCTTATGAGTTTTTACGATCAACTCAAATTTGACGCCCACGGCCTGATCCCGGCGATTATCCAGGAGCAGTCGAGCGGGCGGGTGCTGATGATGGCCTGGATGAACCGCGCCTCGCTGGAGCGGACCCTGGCCACCGGCAAGACGCACTTTTGGAGCCGCTCGCGGCAGAAGTACTGGATGAAGGGCGAGTCCAGCGGCCATACGCAGGCCGTGAAGAGCGTTTCATTTGATTGCGACGGGGACACCCTGTTGATCCAGGTGGAGCAGATCGGCGCGGCCTGCCACGAGGGCTACCAATCGTGCTTCTTCCGAACGGTTCAGAGCGATGGCGTGACCAGCCGGGTCACCGAACCCCGGTTGCAGACGCCCGAGCAGATTTACGGGGCCAAGCCGTAATGGAAGAGTTTGTCCCCTTTGCCAGCCGCAGCTACGGCCTGATGTTTCTCTTGCTGGCCGGGGCACGGGGCATGGATTTTCTGAGCACCTGGGTGGCCACGCCCAACCTGGTGCTGGAAGGCAACCCCATAGCCCGGCGGCTTGGCTGGAAGTGGGGCATCCCCGTGAACCTGGGGCTTTGCTTCGGCTTCGCGTTCTGGCCGCTGCCCGCGATTGTCATCAGCACCACCAGCGTGCTGGTGGCGGCCCGCAATTTCCAATCCGCCTGGCTGATGCGCACCCTGGGCGAATACCAGTACCGCGAGTGGCACCTCGAACGCGTGCGGGAAACCCGCATGATCCTGTACCTGGTTTGCCTGTTTGGGCAGGTGCTGCTGATCGGCGGCGTGGGCGCGGCGGTCATCTATTTCAGCGGCGGACAGCTCGTGCCGCTGGCGATCGGGCTGGGGATAGTCGCCTACGTGCTGGCGGTGGCATTTTATTCGTTGCTCGGCGTCTGGCGCCTGCGCCGGACGGCGGACCTGACGGCCCGATTGGCTGGGCGGAAGCTCGTGGTTGACGCGGCGGCGCCCGGGAGAAACGGGCGGGTCCTGGTTGCCGCCGAGCCCCTGGGGCCCCGGCCGTGGGGCCAGTAGTTCGCGGCCTGATTTATTATGTACGCTCCCACACTGGATGAGTTTTTGAAGCTGGCGGATCAAGGGAACCTGATCCCCGTCACGTGCCGCCTGCTGGCGGATGTGGAAACCCCGCTCTCGGCCTATCGCAAGATCCGCGGGCAGGGGGAATCGTTCCTGTTTGAATCGGTGGAGGGCGGCGAGCACATCGGGCGCTATTCTTTCGTGGGCTGCAACCCGCGGGCCATCATCCGCCAGGTGGGCCAAACGGTGGACGTGATTGAGAATGGCAAGGTCATTCAGTCCTTCACGGTTCAGCCGGCGGCGGGCGCGGCCGGGGCGCCGTCTGCCGAGGGTCTGCGCGATGGCCTGGAGGCGGTCGAGCGCGTGATGCGGGGGTATCGGCCCGTCGCGGTGCCGGGCCTGCCGCGGTTCACCGGCGGGGCGATTGGCTTCATTGGCTACGAATTTATCCACGATATCGAGCCGGTGGTGCCCCGTCCGCCCCGCGATGATTTGCAGACGCCGGTGATCTATTTCCTCATCGCGGATGAACTGCTGGTCTTTGACCGCGTGGCGCAGACCATTACCGTTTTGGTCAACGCCGTGCTCAGCGATGCGGCCAGCCCCGCCGAGGCCTATGAGAATGCCGTCGGCGAAATTGAACGCCTTGTTTCCCTGCTCGAACAGCCCAGCGAGCATCACCCGGTGATCGTGCGCGAGGACGTGCCTGCGCTGCCTTTTGAATCGAACCAGTCGCGCGAGGATTTCCTCGCCCATGTCCGGCGGGCCAAGCAATACATCACCGCCGGCGATATTATCCAGGTGGTGGGTTCCCAGCGCTTTTCCGCGCCGGCCCGGGCGACGGCGCTTGATGTGTACCGCGCCGCCCGGTCCGTCAATCCGTCGCCCTATATGTTCCTGCTCGAACTGGAGGGGTTCGCGCTGGTGGGGGCTTCGCCGGAGACGCATGTGCGCTGCGAGGATCGCCAGGTGGAGATTCGCCCCATCGCCGGCACCCGCCGCCGGGGCGCGACGCCCGAGGAGGACCAGGCGCTGGAAAAAGAACTGCTCGCCGACCCGAAAGAGCGCGCGGAGCACGTGATGCTGGTGGACCTGGCGCGCAACGACCTGGGCCGGGTGTGCGAGTATGGCAGCGTGCAGGTCCGGGACCTGATGATTATCGAGCGCTATAGCCACGTCATGCACATCGTCTCGCAAGTCGAGGGCCGGCTTGCGGCAGATAAGACGCCTTATGATTTGATGCGCGCCACCTTCCCGGCGGGCACCCTCAGCGGCGCGCCCAAAATCCGCGCCATGCAGGTCATCGCCGAGTTGGAGCAAACCGCGCGCGGCCCTTACGGCGGTTGCGTGGGCTATTTTTCGTTCAATGGCAACCTGGATTGCTGCATCACCATCCGCAGCGCGCTGCTCAAGGGTGGCCGGGCTTATATTCAGGCTGGGGGGGGCTGGGTGAACGACTCGACCCCCGAGGACGAATACCGGGAGACGGTCAATAAATCCCAGGCCATGCTCAAAGCGGTCGCCATGGCCGAGAGCTTCGGCGGCTAGCGCGGATTTTGCCTGCGCCCGGGCTCGGTCATAGTTCCATCGAGCCTTGCGTTGGTGGCAAAAGCCGATGCTGCCGGGATGAGGATTTTCGGCTTTCATTTTCTCCTGACCGGGGAGGTGTGAAAGCGAATGGAGGCGTTTCTTTCGCCGTGCGCTTCAGGGGTTGGGTGCTGCCGGACGGAGCCGGGGTTGCCATCTCAAAATGATCTGCGCCTCCACCGGCCGGGGCGGCCAAATCCCGCTTGTTGCCCGTGAGGGCTTGGGGCTTAATCAGTGGCAATGGGCAAAGCTACGAATATCCGCGTCGTGGGCGCGGCGCTTTACTTCCTGCCGGTTCGGACCCGGGTGGCGCTGAAGTTCGGCGCGGAAACGCTGACGGAGATCACATGCGCGCGGGCATGCGTGAGGGTGACGGACGACCGGGGGCGGACGGCGGAAGGATGGGGGGAAACACCGTTGAGCGTGCAGTGGGTCTGGCCGAGCGCGTTGGCGTATGCGGAGCGGCACGGCGCGTTGAAAGAGTTTTGCGCGGAACTGGCGGAGTTATGGGCGGGGATGCGGGCGCGTGGGCACCCGATGGAACTGGGGCATGATTTTCTGGAGACGGCGCTGCCGGAGCGGCTGCAGCGGTTCAACCAGCGGCAGCGGCGGGGCGGGGAACCGCTGCCGTGGCTGGCCGCGCTGGTATGCGGTTCGCCGTTCGACCTGGCGGTGCATGACGCCTATGGGCGATTGCATGGCTGTCCGACCTACGAGGTGTACCATGCCGGGTTTATGAACCGCGACTTGGGCGATTATCTGCAAGCGGCGGCACCCGCGGGAGTTTCCTTTGCGGGCCGGTATCCCGCGGACTTTCTGTGCGAGCGCCGCGCGGAGAGCCTGGCCGCCTGGCACCTGGTCGGGGGGCTGGATTTACTGCAAGCGAGCGAGCGGACCGGCGGCGAGCCGGACGATGGTTACCCGGTAACGCTGGAGGATTGGATTCAGCGCGACGGGCTGAAGTGCCTCAAGGTAAAGCTGCGGGGCACCGATGCGGAGTGGGACTATCACCGTTTATTCCGGGTGGGTGAAATAGCCTGCGGGCAGGGGGTGGACTGGTTGTCGGCTGATTTTAACTGCACGGTGGCCGGGCCGGAGTATGTGAACGGGATTCTGGACCGCTTGCGGGACACTTCTCCGCGGATTTATGGAATGATTCTCTACGTCGAGCAGCCGTTTCCCTATGACCTGGAGCGGCATCGGCTGGACGTGCGTAGCGTGTCGGCGCGCAAACCGTTGTTTTTGGACGAGAGTGCGCATGATTGGCGGCTGGTGCGATTGGGACGGGAGTTGGGCTGGTCGGGTGTGGCGCTCAAGACCTGCAAGACGCAAACCGGAGCCGTGCTGAGCGCCTGCTGGGCCAAAGCGCATGGCATGGGCCTGATGGTGCAGGACCTGACCAACCCGATGCTGGCACAGATACCGCACGCTTTGCTGGCGGCGCATACGGGAACGATCATGGGGATTGAAACCAACGCGATGCAGTTTTACCCGGAAGCCTCCCGCCCGGAGGCGGAAGTGCATCCGGGGCTTTACCGGCGCCGGCAGGGCCGAATCGAGCTTTCCAGCGTGCGCGGGCCCGGGTTTGGTTATCGGTTGGCAGAAATCCGGCGGGTATTGCCGCCGCCGGCCGTCGAATTTTTCGACTGAGACCTTTCGTTTTTCAGACATAAAACGGCGCGAAACCGCGCTGAAAACGCGGCGCGCGCCGGAAGGGAGATTGGCCGCTTCATGGCATTGGTCCTGCTGTTTTCGAGGGGAAGTTCAGTCACAATATTCTAAGATATGAAGCGTCCGCTGCGCCTCCTGCATCTGGAAGACGACCCGGATTACTCCGATTTGGTGCGAATTATGCTGACCAAGGAGGGGTATGAGGTCGAGGTAGTCCTGGCCGAAGGCCGTGCGGCCTTTGAAAAGGCTTTGGCCCCGGAGAGGTTTGATCTCATTCTGGCGGATTATTTGTTGCCGTCGTACAACGGCCTGGCGGCGCTGCGGGCGGCGCAAAAGAAATGTCCCGAAACCCCGTTTTTGCTGGTTTCCGGGACCATTGGTGAATACGCGGCCATCGAGAGCCTCAAGGCCGGCGCGACGGACTATGTGCTTAAGAACTGGCCGGAGCATTTGGTTCCGGCTGTGCGGCGCGCCATTCAGGAGGCGGAAGAGCGGCGTCAGCGACGGCGCGCCGAAGCCGAACTGGTTCGTCGGGAGCGACACTTTCGCGCGATCACCGAGAACTCGCTGGACATTCTCACCGTTTTGGATCAGGAGGGTCATTTCATTCACAACAGCCCGTCCATCAAGCGCGTGCTGGGATATGAGCCCCGGGCATTGATAGGAAAGAGCGCATTTGCGCTTATTCATCCCGAGGATTTGCCGCGGGTATTGCAGGCCTTCGAGGCCATCCTGAAAACCCGGGAGCGCCCGTTCCAGGCCGAGTACCGGTTTCGGCACCAGGATGGGTCGTGGCGCTTTCTGGAAGGCGTCGGCCAGAACCGGCTGCAGGATTCCGCAATCGCCGGGGTCGTGGTTAACGCACGGGATATTACCGACCGCAAGCAAGCCGAAGAGGCCCTGCGCCGCAGCGAAGAGCGCTACCGCCTGATCTTCGACAGCAACCCGAAGCCGACGATGGTGTATGACCATCTCACCCTGGCGATTTTGGAGGCCAACAAAGCCGCCGTCCAACACTACGGCTATTCCGCCGAGGAATTTAAAAAGCTGACGCTGCGGGACATTCGTCCGCCCGAAGATGTGCCGGCCATGATCGAGTATATGCACCGGATCGCGAAGGCCGAACCGAATAACCAGGTGCGCTACGCCGGGATATGGCGGCACCGGCGGAAGAACGGGGAGATCATGGACGTGGAAATCAAGTGGTGCCCGATCGCGTTTGGCGACCGGATGGTTTCGCTGGCCATGATCACCGATATCACCGAACGGAAGCGCGTGGAGTTGCGCAACGCGGCGTTTGCCAAGCTGGGCCAAAACCTGAGTTCGGCATCCTCGCCGGCCGAGGCGGCCCGGATCATCCGGTCGGCCGCGGACGACCTGTTTCGGTGGGACGCGTTTACGCTGGACTTGTATAGTGCGGAAGAGGGCAGGATATACCCCCTCCTGAACGTGGATACCAACGCCCGCGGCCAGCGGTTTGAAGACCCGGGAGCCGGCCAGCCCAAGGAACTGAGCGGAATGGCGCGGCGCGTGGTGACGAAAGGCGCGGAATTGATCTTGCGGGAGGAGCCGTTCGTCATCCCCGAGGATGTGTCGCCGATCGGCGACCCCGCGCGGCCTTCGGCTTCGTTAATGCTGGTGCCCATCCGCAATCGAACCCAGGTGATTGGCCTGCTCTCGATTCAGAGTTATACGCCCAAAGCCTACCAACCGGCGGACCTCGCCACATTGCAGGCGCTGGCGGATCATTGCGGCGGGGCCCTGGAACGGATTCGGGCGGAGCAGGCGCTGCGGGACAGCGAACAACGCTTCCGCGAGCTTTTCGAAGGCTCGCCGGACGCCGTGTTTGTAGAGGACGTGCATGGGGGCGTGCTGGATGTCAACCCGGCGGCATGCCGGCTGCATGGCATGACGCGGGAGGATTTGATGGGCCGGAACATATCCGAACTGGTGCCGCCCGGAGAGCAGGCGGCGGCGGCGCAGAAGTTTCAGGAGCTGGTGGAGGGCCGGTTGGCGCAGATCGAAGGCGCCAGCTACACCCGCGATGGCCGAATCGTGCCGGTGGAGATTCGCGCCAGCCGCATCACTTACGCCAATCAGCCCGCCGTGCTGTTGCACGTGCGCGATATTGCAGACCGGAAGCGCGCCGAGGCGGCGCTGCGCAGTTCGGAGATGCTGTTTCATTCGGTATGGGAAAACTCGGCGGACGGGATGCGCCTGACCGACGAGCATGGCAACATCGTTGCGGTCAATGAGGCCTTTTGCAAGTTGGTGGGCCTGCGCCGGGAAGAGCTGGAGGGTAAACCACTAACCGTCACGGAAGCCGGTCCCGAGCCGCCGGAGCAGCGGCTGATGGAATACTGCCAGCGCTTCCGCGAGGGGGCCACGGAAAAGCAAAAGGAACGGCAACTGACCCTGCGCAACGGGCAGGAGGTGATCCTGGAGGAAATCAACTCACGGGTGGAATTGCGCGGACGGCCGCCTTTGCAGTTGGGCATATTCCGGGATGTGATGGCGCAGAAACGGCTGGAGGAACAGTTGCGGCAGTCGCAAAAGATGGAAGCCATCGGCCAGCTTGCCGGCGGCGTGGCCCACGATTTCAACAATATCCTTACGGTCATTCACGGCCATGCCTCGCTGCTGATGGCGAACGGCGGGCTGGCCCCCGTTCACGCGCGGTCGGCGCAACAGATCGGCCAGGCTGCGGAGCGGGCCGCCTCCCTGACCCGCCAACTGCTGGCGTTCAGCCGCCGGCAGGTGATGCAGCCGCGGCAGTTGGATATGAATGAAGTGGTCAGCAACATGACCAAGATGCTGGGGCGCATCCTCGGGGAAGACATCACCCTGCAACTGAATTATTGGCCGCAGCCGGCGCTGGTGCAGGCTGACAATGGCATGATGGAGCAGGTGCTTTTGAACCTGGCGGTGAACGCGCGCGACGCCATGCCCAAAGGCGGCTTGCTGGCCATTAAAGTCGCGGAACTCGAAGTGGAGGCGCCGCCGGGGCGGGCGCACTCGGAGGCGCGAGCCGGCCGGTTTGTGTGCCTGAGCATCACGGATAATGGCTGCGGCATCCCTTCGGAGAATTTGTGGCGCATCTTTGATCCGTTCTTTACCACCAAGAGCGTGGGGAAAGGCACGGGGCTGGGGTTGGCCACCGTCTATGGCATTGTCAACCAGCACCGGGGCTGGGTGGAAGTGGAAAGCGAACTGAAGCGCGGCACGGTTTTTCGGGTGTTTCTGCCGCGAAGCACGCAACCGGCAAAGGCGCCGGATGAACCGTCGGCGCCCGCAATCGTTCGCGGAGGCCAGGAGACCATCCTGGTGGTCGAGGATGAGACGCCCGTGCGCGAGTTGGTTTGCGATCTGCTGCGGCGGCACGGCTACCACGTTCTGCCGGCGGAATCCAGCGCCCAGGCGCTCCAGGTTTGGCAGGGCAGCAAGGACCGGATTGATTTGGTGCTGACCGACCTGGTCATGCCCGACCAGATGAACGGGCGCGAACTGGTTGAAAAACTTTGGGTTGAACGCCCCCGGCTCAAGGTGCTTTTCACCAGCGGCTACAGCCAGGAAGTTGTCGGCAAGGATTTTGTCCTGCGGCGCGGTTTGAATTATCTGCAAAAACCGTATCCGCCGCATAAACTTGCCCGGGCCGTGCGGGATTGCCTGGATGCGGTGAATTAGGGCGCCTCCCACAGCCAAAGTCGTGCCAAGTTCTTGCTTGTGTCGGCGGCCGGGGGGAATAGAATCTCACCATGCCACAAGGCATTCATTTATCGCAGCGTTTGGTGCAATCGCAGGTGTTGGCGCCGCAATTGCAGCAGTCGCTTGCCCTCTTGCAGGCGCCCGTGCTGGATCTCAAGGCGCTGGTCGAGCAGGAATTGCAGCAAAACCCGGTCTTGGAAGAGGTTTCGCCGGCCGAAGCTGAATCCGCGGAGGCGGACGATCGGGAGCTTGAAGCCTCCGGCGAAGCCGGCGAACCCGGTGAGTTGTCGGCGGACTCGGATTTCGATGCCGGCCCCGGCGAGGACACAGAGGGGCCGGTGGATGCGTTCGAAGCGGAATTCGAGCGGTTGGCGCAACTCGATCAGGAATGGCGCGACCATTTTGCCCAGACCAATCTCCCCCTTCGCACCTCCGCCGAGGCCGAAGAGAAGCGGCAGTTCATGTTTGATTCGCTGGTGGCAGAGACCTCGCTGCAGGAGGTTCTGCAGGAGCAGGTGCGTGATTCCGCGCTGTCGCCGGAGCAGTTGCCGATTGCGGAAATGCTCATCGGCAACATTGATGACTATGGCTATCTGAAAGCCTCCCTGGAAGAACTGGCCGGGGCCACCGGGTTGATGGTGGACCAGATCGTCGAGGTGCTGAAAGTGATTCAAACCTTCGAGCCGCCGGGGGTGGGCGCGCGCGATCTGCAGGAATGCCTGCGGCTGCAATTGGAGCGCCAGGGCCGGCAGAACACCCTGGAATATCGCATCATCAACGAATTCATGGAGGCCCTCGGCAAACGCCGCATCCCCGAGATTGCCCGCGGCACCGGGCAATCGGTGGACGAGGTGCAGGCGGCGCTGGCGCGCATTGCCAAGCTTGAGCCGCGCCCGGGGCGGGCTTATTTGCCGGATGACGACCACTACATTCTGCCGGAAGTATTCGTGCGCAAATCGGGCGACGATTATCAGGTCACGACCAATAATGAGCATGTCCCGCACCTGCGCATCAGCAATACCTACAAGGATTTAATGGCGCAGCGGGGAAATCCCGCCGAAGTGCGGAATTACATCCGCGAGAAAATCCGCGCCGGAAAGTTTCTGATCAAGAGCCTGCAGCAACGGCAGCAGACCATTCTCAACATCGCGCGCGAGATAGTGAATCGGCAGCGCGATTTCATGGCCAAAGGCGTGATCGGGCTCAAACCGCTCACGATGGTGCAGGTGGCGCAGGTGGTCGGCGTCCACGAAACCACCGTCAGCCGGGCGGTCTCCGGCAAATACATGGAGACGCCGCAGGGGATCTTCGAGATGAAATACTTTTTCACCGCCGGCATCCAGACCGCCAGCGGTGATGGCATGTCCAACACCAGCGTGAAGGACATGATCGCGGACATCTTCAAAGCCGAGGATTCCGCCAAGCCCCTTTCAGATCAGGAGGTGGTTCGGATGCTCAAGGAAAAAGGCATTGTGATTGCGCGCCGCACCGTGGCCAAGTACCGCACCGAGCTGAACATTCTGCCTTCCAATCTGCGCAAGGTTTACTGACCCGCGCTTGCGGGTTGGCCGCTCGTCCGCCCCGCCGGCCGAATTGCGGGCGCGGGCCGGCGGCGCCGGCGCCTGCCTTTCCTCAGGTGGACAGCCAGAACGCCAGCTCGTTGACCTGCTCCGGGGCGCCCAGTATCAGCAGTTGGTCCCCCGCGTGCAGCGCTTCCGATCGTCCCGGGCTCACCACCAGTTGCTGGTCGCGTTCGATGCCCACAATTTGAATGCCGAACAGCGCCTTGAGCGGCAGTTCGCCCAGCGCCTTGCCGATGTGCCTCGAGACCGCCGGCACCGTCAACCGCTGGAGGCTTAAATCAGACAGTTGCGGCTCCCGGTGGGCGGCTTCGGCTCCCTCGGCTTCCTGGCTTAGCCAGCGGTCCGCCCGCCGCAAATCCTCATTCCGGCCCAGCAGCAGCACTTTGTCATTCGGATACAGGATGGTGGCGGCGCCGGGGTTGGGAATCACGATCCCCTGGCGTTCGATGCTGGCAATGGTGCAGGAAAACAAGGGGCGCAGCGGCAATTCCGAAATCGCCCGCGCCACCGCCCGCGTATGTTCGCCGATGACGCTTTCGGCCAGGTTGAGCTTTCCCTCGCCGTTTCCCTTCGGCCAGCCCGCCCAGGACCCGTTCGCTTCCGCAAAGGGGGAATCCACCAACTGCGTCCGCAACTCCATTTCAAAGCGGTTGTGCAAACGAATCAGTTTGCGCCAGAACACCGCCCCCACCAACAGGAACGCCGCCATCAATCCCGCCACCTCCCACGCCGGCAGCGTGCCGTAAGGAAACAGCGCCGCCAGCCAAACCAGGATCGCCACCAGGGCCGCGCCCTTGACCAGGCGTTCAAAAAAGAACTGCGCTTCCGCGCGCTTCGACCGGCCCGCGGCCGCCGCCTCCGCGCAGAGCAGGGCCACGGTTTCCACGTTCCGCCAGAGCGCCAGCAGCGGCCCAAGCAACAGCAGCCCAAATCCAAACCAGCAAACTCCCGGCAAACCGCCGGCGGCCGGCCAGTCCGTTCCCAGCCATTTCTCCGCCAGCCGGTACAGCGGTTTGGCGAAAATCACCAGGCCGGACACAAAGAGGATTAAACAGGTCATCTGGACCAACTGCGGCGCCGCCAGCTTCCACAACAGGCTGGATTGCCGCCGGTGCTTCAACCGCTCGATCCATTCATGGTAGAACCCGATTCCCTGCCGCAAAAACTCCGGTTGCTTTTGCTCAAGATATTCACTCAACGCCTCCGATTTCCGGATCAGCATCGGTGTGGTCAGCGCGGTCAGCAGGCTAACCCCGATCGCCAGCCCATAAAACGACGCCGGCACGAGGCCGCCCTGCACGCCGGTCAGCGCGATGATCAGGGAAAACTCGCCGATGGGGGTCAGGCACATCGCCGCCCGGGAAGCTTCCTTTATCGGTTGCCCCGCCAGCAACAGCGCGGCCGTCGCCGCCACCGCGCGCCAAACCACCGCCAATCCGAACACGCCCAGCAGCAGCGGCCATGTGGTTGCCAGCGCCTTGAATTCGAACAACATCCCCATCGCTACAAAAAACACCGGCGCCAATACTTCGCACATCCCCTCCAACACCCGCTCCACCGGCCCGATCCGATCCGTGCTCGACATGATCGAGCCCAGCAAGAACGCTCCCAGCGCCGCCGAAAATCCGGCCCGGGCCGACAACAGCGCCATCGCCAGCAGCAGCCCCACGGCCACCAGCGAACGAACCTCGGACGCGATCCCCCGCCCCAGGCGCTTCAGCACTGACGGCACCAGCAGCAAGGCTCCAATCGCCATCGTCACCATCACCGCCTTGAGCTGAATAATGCTTCCGAACACCAGCAGCGCCCCGGTTTGGCCCGCTTGCGCGACCGACGCCAGCACCGTCAGCATCCCCACCGCAACGAGATCGTCCAGCGTCGTCACCGTTAGCGCCGTCTGTCCGAACCCGCTATGAACTGCGTTTGCCTGCCGCAGGCTCTTGCTCAGCACGGCGGTGCTCGAAACCATCAGCATTCCCGCCAGCACCAGGCTGTGCATGGCCGGCCATCCCAGGGTCGCCCCCAGCGCCCGGCAGCCCACCAGCACCAGCGCGGCCATTCCTGCCGTTGCCAGTATCAGCGGCAACCCGACCCGCTTCAACCGCTGCAGCCGCACCCTTTGCCCGATGCTAAAGATCAAAAATACCAGCCCGATCTGCGCCAGTGATTGAATCCTCCCTGAATCCGACACCAGCGCGTGGGGGCCCGCAAGCGGCCCAATCAGAATCCCCGCGGTGATATATCCCACCACCCCCGGCACGCCCATCCGCTGGCAAACCCAGGCGGCGGCGGCCGCTATGAGCATCACCAACGCCAGGTCCTGAATAAAATCGAAGCCAATCACGCCATTTCAACCTTTCCAGGCCTCCGCCTGGGCCGCCCGCCCGGTTCCCCTCGCGCGCGGACCGCGGGGCAGGGCGTCTGCCGCTATCGGCCGTTCGTCAGGCTCCACAACCGATGTCCGAGCCTTTTTTGCGTTCGCAGCCCCAGAACGCCCCGCCGATCACGCGCAACGGCCCCTCGTCGTCCGGGCGCTCGTCCGCCAATGAAAATATCCCGTTCAGGAATTGCAGTTCCGAGGAAAACTTCATCGGGGCGCCTTCCCGTTCCTGCAGCAGCCGAAGGAATGTCTCGTAGCGCTGGGCTACGTAACGGCAATAAACCTCGCTGCCGCAGACGCGCTCCCGCGGGGGCGCGCCGGGCTCGGTCAGCAAGTCCCGGACAATCTCCAGGAAGATCGGGACATCAATCGGTTTTTCGATGAGCGCTTCCACTCCGGCCGCCCGCGCCCGCTCTTGCTGGCCGTGTTCCGCCGTGACGATCACGGTCGGCACCAGCGGGTCCACCTCGCTCATCTTCTGAAACACCTCCCACCCGTCGTCCGCCCCCAGGTTCACATCCAGCACCACGAGGTCAACCCGGCCGGGTTGGAAATGGCCCAACGCCTCGGCGCGGTTGCGCGCCACCAGCACTTCATACCCCTCGGCCGCCAGCAATTCCGTCATGGCCTCCCGCACCGAGAGATCATCATCCACTACCAATAATCTTCGTTTCATACGCATTCAGAGTTTGGTTCATCGGAATAATGCCACATGCCCGGCTTTGCGTTGCGCCCGCTCCCGCAGACTCTCTGACAATAACGTCTCGATTGCGTCCAGCAGCACCGGCGTCGCGGCCTTATCCGTCAACACCATATCGGCCATGAATTGCGTGGGATCGTCCAATTCGTCTTCCCTTTTGCACAACAGCAGCAACGGCAAGAACGGGTCAACATCCGTCAAAGCCTGCAGGGTTCGGCTGGCGTGCCCGGCGCGCCCGGATGCGTTGGGCGCGGTGGTGAAATCCACCACGACCAGGTTCACCGGACGGGCGGCCAGCAGCGCCGCCGCCGGGCGGCCCGTCTTGCCGCGCGTCACGCCGTATCCTTCCCGCTCCAGCAGGGCCGTGAGCGCGTCCTGCCGGGCCGGATCGTCACTAATAACGAGAAGGTTCTTTTTCATGGCCGCAACATTACGGTGGTTGTTGCCTTTTCTTTAGCGGATGCCGTGCCACCCGGCGCCGGGGCTGTTTTCCGCCATTTTCCGCTCCTCCCGCGCCTCCCCACCTGCCATTCCGCCCGCCCGGGCGGTTCATTTGGTTTCGGCGCCGGTTTAATTTGTTTCAACCGCACCGGACCCCCGGTCCCGGCACCCTCCCGCCGACGCCGTTGCCAGCCGCGTCGTGCTCCGCTGAAAGCGAAACCCTCGCTGGCTCATGCCGCGCAGGATTTTGGCTCGCACCCGGGCCGACAGGGCTTCCGGCGGATAGACCCCCGCCAGGTGCCCCGGGAAGTGTTCTACAAACACCGCCGCGCATTGAGCCGTGGCAAAGGCAATCGGAGTTCCCGCTATCCGGGCTCGCCGGAGGCAGGCAAGGCTTGGAAACACACAGCAACGCTGCCGTTCCACCTGCCGGGCTCCTTTCCGTCCGCTCACCACCACGCAGACCGCGAACCGCGCGTTCTGCAGCTTGCCTTGCCGCATCAGTTCGGATACCTCCTCCGGCGTTGCCGTGTCGGGAAACCGCTCGTTCACCCGTTCCCCTGACGCCCGCAGTTTCCCCTGCCGATACCAGCGCCGCAGCCGATCCACCTCGTTGCCCCCGATTTTTACATCCAGGTTGTTCATCTCGATAAAGCGCGGCAGCGTGGCCGCCTCATCCTGCGCCGCCAGCACCACCCGCGACTTGCCAATGGGCCGCGGAAATCGAAACCACTCCGCCTCACTGAAACGCCGGGCCAGCTGAAACCGCCCGTCGCGATAAATCCGCGGCCGCGAAGTCGCCTCGTCATGCGCCACCTCCGCCGACCAGGTGGACACGGGCGCGTCGCTCTCGAGATCCTCAAACAGCCGGATGCGGACATGGTCCACCTCGTCCAGCGTATCCGCGCAGGCCGCCACCAGCAGGTTGGTCAGGCCCGGAGCCACGCCCGCGTTGATCAACCCCAGCCGCCCGCGGCGGGCAAAATCGTCCTCGAAACGAAGCTGCTCGGCCTTGAACGGATTGCGCGACAGATGCGATGCCAGGTCCAGGTAGTGAACCCGCAGCCGCAGCGCCGCCCGCATGATGGTTTCGTTAAAGACCGCCGGCGCCGCGTTGATCAGGAGCTGGCATCCGCGCGCGGCCCGCACCACCGAGCGCAGGCTCCGCCCATTGGCCTGGCGGCATTCAAAAGCGTGTCCCGCAAACCGGCGCGCCCGCTCGGGGTCGCGGTCGCCGCACCAGACCGTGTGCCCCCGCCGCCGCAGCAATTGCGCCAGCAATCCCCCGGTCGCTCCCGTTCCCAGGATGAACACGCGCATCCCGCCGCCCTTTCGCATTCCGTTTACCCCCGGCGGCCCGGCATCCCTGTGTGCGCCTTCCGGCGCTGGCTCCGCACCCGCCGAACCAGTCGCGCCGTCTTTCGCCGCCGCAACTGCCGCTCCATCTTATCCGCCACAATATCCAGCGCCGCGAGGGGGTCATGGGCGGTGTGCTCGGCCACCAAGTCGTTTCCCGGCAGTTCGTAATGCACCCGCACCCGAAACTGCGCGGGAGACGGATTGCCGCACACCTTGTGCAACTGCACGCGCGCGCGCATGGCCCGCGGCGCGTACCGCCGGGCCCGGCCGATCTTCCGGCTGACCGCGGCGCGCAACTGGTCGGTCAGCTCCACGCCATCCGCCCGGATGAGAATGTTCTGCGAGTCCTCCTGCCAGGGACTGACCGGTATCCTGCTGGCCGCCCGGACGCGGCGTGGCTGCAACCTGCTCACATTGGTCTTCATAAGTAATGCCTTTGCGTTGGGCGCGGCTTATTTTTTCCGCGCCGTTACCTGCCGGTCTAAGCGGACTTCGTGCCAGCCCGTTTTCCCACACGGAAATCAAGCATTCTCAGCCACTTCAGCCCCGTGAACGCCACTTGCGGCGGAAGCTTTTGTTCCGCGCACGGTCTGTTTTGTCCCGTCTGCGGCGTCCTTCCGGGGAAAAAAAGCGGCCTGCTCCGCCATTTCTCACCGGCTCCGCCCCGTAAGATAAGCCTGTTTGCCGGCAAAAGCCATCGCAAATTTCCGCCTCAACCACGTTTGCCCGGGTCTTTGGTTTTGGCGCTCATAAGCCGGGGCGGTTAAGGCTGCGGGTGGGACGGGATTAAGTGCTTCGGAGCGATTGTCTGGCCGTGCGCCCAAGGCTTGGGCTGCTGGGCTCAGATAGGACTGGTTAGCTTTGCTCAGAAGAAGATCGTCGCCGCCCTTTTGCCCGATCCTTCGGGCCAGTTTGCGCTGGCCGTGCAAAGGATCGGCAGTGATGAGCTTGCCATTGCAGAAACTCAGCCGCCGAGAACAAAAGCCCCTATGGCCGCAGGCAACCCGGGCGGACGCGCAGATGTTTTTCTCAACCGCCGGACGAAAGACCCCCGAGCGCCGCGTGAGGGCACGCGGCCTACGGGAAATGGAAGCACGCCGCGGCAGCCCCCATGCCCTCTCGCAGCACCGCGCCCCCGGCAACCCACAGGCTCCCGCGCACCCTCCCGCCCCCTGTAGGCCGCGTGCCCCCACGCGGCGCTTTGCACCCGCCCGCTATCGCGAACCTCCAAAAATTGCCCTTGCGCGAAGGCACCCCGCCCGCCAGCCTTCCTCCAGACCCTTGGGGTGGGGGCGGCTGGAACTTCCAGCCCAAGGAATGGCAGGAAGCGGAGTCGCTCTCCGGCCCGTAATAGACAGACAATTAGAACAACAATAGAGAGGACCTACATTATGAAAATACTATCTGCTCCGCGCACGGGCAGTCTGGGCGCGGAAACTTATTACCAATCCCCCTTCGGCGTGTGCGCCCGGCGGCGCACCGTTCCCCG
>JAAYVL010000085.1 GCA_012517205.1 Verrucomicrobiota bacterium | reverse complement strand
CGTAACTGGCTTCATAAATCGCCAGCGCCCGCCGCAGCAAGGGTTCGGCTTCCTTCAGTCGGTTGGTGTCTTGCAGCAACGTCGCCAGATTGTTGAGGTCTCTGGCGACGTTGGGATGCTTCGGTCCGTAACTGGCTTCATCGATCGCCAGCGCCCGCCGCAGCAAGGGTTCGGCTTCCTTCAGTCGGTTAGTGGCATACAGCAACATCGCCAGATTGTTGAGGGCGGCGGCGACGTTGGGATGCTTCGGTCCGTAACTGGCTTCAGCGATCGCCAGCGCCCGCCGCAGCAAGGGTTCGGCCTGAGCCCATTCCGCGAGATCGTGGCGGTGCCGTCCGGCTGCGCTTAATAGCCAAGCCGCTTCGGGATGGTTCTGTTCCGCCCACTGCACCGCCATCGCCGCAAACGGTTCAAGCTCCCACCGCGCTTCCTCCCACCGGGTCGTCTCGGCTAACGCCGCCGCCCGTTGCTCCATCCACTTGTCCACGGCCCGCTGCAGCGCTTTGCGCTTCGCGACAGTACCGTCACGCAGCATCAGTTCCTGCACCAACCGGTGAACGCGCACCACGCGCGGCCACCCGGCGCCGTCCACCGCAGGCGTCGCCTGCAGCAATCGCAGGCTCAGCAGCCGCCGCACCACCCGGTTCCACGGATCGGGATAGCCCGGCTCCGCATCCCGCCCCAACCCCGGAAACGTCCGGGCCGCCAGCCCCCGCAGCCACGGCAACGCCACCTGGTCGGGCGGCAGCAACGCCGCCAGGCGCAACACCAGCCGTTCCTCCTCCCCCAGCCGCTCCAGCGTCGGCGCCAGCGTCGCGCTTAAACACCCCTCCCCATGCCGCACCCGAACCTCCCCCTGCCTCACCGCTTGATCCAGCCCCAACAGCCCCTCCCGCTCCAGCCGCGCCAGAAACGCCGCGCAACTGACCTCCCCCCCATACTGCCCCAGATACACCGCCGCCGCTTCCACCGCCAGGGTGAAGTTCCCCAGCCGCCGCACTATCTCTGCGGCAGCCGCCCGCTCCGTCTCGTGGCGAAATCGCCCCCCCGGCTGGTAGCTTTCCATGAGCGCCAGCGCCTCGTCCCCCGGCAGTTCGTCGAGGGGCAGAAACGCCCGGTCGCGGTGCGTGCCCCCCAGTTCGTTCTCCCCCAGCCGCGTGGTGGCCAGCACGTGCAGCCAATCGCCCCCATTGAGCCGCGCCACCATCGCCGGATCCAGCAGCCCGGGCTGATCCACGTTGTCCAAAATCAGCAGGCAGCGCGGCGGATTCCCGCCCGCGGCAAGTTGCTGCAACTCGCGGCGAACCCGCTCAAACAGCCGGTCGGCGCTCTTCTTTTCGTCCTCGGTGAACTCAAATCCCACCGCCGGAGCCAGTTCGGCCAGCGCCAGGCGCAAATCCTCCCGGCCCGCGCAGCGCACCAGCCAGCGCCCCCCGCCGTATTCCTCGGCGTAGGCGTGCGCATATTCGGTGGCCAGCGCGGTCTTGCCCAGGCCCCCCATGCCGTGGACGGCCGTCAGCACGCTAATCCGGCCCGGCTCCACAAAGTTCTGCCGCAACTGCCGCAACGGCCCCCTGCGACCCACAAAATGCGGATTGTGCGCCTCCACGTTGCCGGGACTGCGCGCCGCCTGCTCGCCCCGCCGGATGCTCTCCCCAATCCGGCGGCTGAGCGCGGCCATGCGCTCCTGCACGGCCGCTTCGAGCAGCGCCGCTGCGCCCTGGTCATACCACAGGCGCAGGTCGAAGTACTGGCGCCGCCGCAACTCGTCCGCCCACGCCTCGTTTTGCTGCTTATCACCCTTCTGCTCCCAGCTCGGCACTTCTACCAGGTAAACAGGCACAACACCATGTGAACCACCCGCGCGGCCAATCTCGTGCTTGAGGTATTCGTTGAATTCCCACTTGCAATTCTGACTCGCCAAATACCCCGGGGAAAGACAGGCCAGCAGCAAATGCGAGTCGCGCAGCCCCTGCAAAATCCGCAGCCGCCAGTCCTCCATCCCCCGAATCTCCTCCTGGTCGAAAAACACCCGCAGCGCGCGCTGCGCGTGCTTCTGGAAATCCACCTGGATGTGCCGCAACAGCTCCGTGATGCGGCCTTGGGCATTGTCACCCCGCGAATACGAGAGGAACAGATCGTAACCCATACCTGCCCCAGTCTGGCCACGGGACGACGGTTTGAAAAGCCCAATATCCCAGGCCCGCCCGGGCCCGCCAGTATCTTGGATTTTGCAGATCAGGAACGGAGGAAGTTGAGGCTGCGGATTGGGCGGCGGTTAATGGCCATGAAAGAGTTGGAGCCACGGAAACAGCCAATAGTGCCCCGGCGGGACACGGGAAAGGCAGCCGTGCGATTCAGGGGGCGTTGGGCCGCTCTTTTTGACTGTGCGGTGATTGCGCCGCACGATCAGGGTGCGGGCAAAAGGGAAGCCGGTTTGCAGAGGCTCAAGGGCGCAGGGGTGCAGGACTTTCTTTCCTCCTCAATTCCGCAGTTTCAACTACAAAAGCCACCCTAAAAACCGCCCCCAAAGTCCCTCGGACTCCCAATCTCATTAAAAAACCTCAACCTACTGCAATCACGCTACTTTCACGCTACCCTCAAGCCGTGTACAAGGGGTGTACAAGGGGTGCTCATCGGAGGTACGACAGAAAAATTCATGTACCTCCGGCGAGCATCCCTTGTACACCCCTTGTACACGGCTTGAGGGTAGGTATGGATGAGGCTGGAAAGACGGGGGTTACGTGAAAAACGGGGGGGTCTCCACGGATTCGATAAAACAGGGCAGGAGGATGGGCGGGCTTGGGGTATGGCGCCGGGAGCCTTGTTTCACGAGTTGTTGGGATTGGGATTGAATTGGGGGGTGGATGTGAGCTGATTTGAAGCTGCAAGCGGCATGGCGTTTCTGAAGTTCCGGGAGCGGCTGGCATTTTGGGGATCGGCTTGTGGCCCCCAGGATGGCGGGCGAGTGGTCTGCGATGGCCACACCTTCAGCGTATTTGCTGATTGGGTGGCCCTGCGGGTGATTTTTGCCATTGAAGGCCATGACCCGGAGGCGGAGGCGGTTTTTACCGGGTTTGGGCAGGGTGTCCTTCGAGGGGGGCCGGATTTGAGGCTCGGGGAGGCGGTTTAATTTTTTTAAGCAATCGGACTTGACGAATGGCGCGGGGCTCAGTAAATTAGCCGCGATGTTAGTGAATATTCGACAGGTTGCCGGGGTGGTCGTCGTCGTCGTAGGCGACGCCGTAGGTGCTTGTCGAAGGTAATCCAGGTTTCGACAAGAACCCACGGCTGGCAGACGGTCGTGGGTTTTTTTATGCACCTGCGGCAGCCAGCCTCAACCACAAAAAACCAAATGAGCAAGACAACGGAACAGACTAAGAAAAAGCCGGGCAGCAAGCGTGCGGAACGCGGTCCCGCCATGTCCGGCAGTGAAATCCTGGTGGCCTGCCTCGAACGCGAGGGCGTGGACACCATCTTCGCCTATCCGGGCGGAGCCAGCATGGAAATCCACCAGGCCCTGACCCGGTGCAAGACGATTCGCACGGTGCTGCCGCGGCATGAGCAGGGCGGGGCCTTTGCCGCCGGCGGTTACGGGCGCGTGACCGGGCGGGCGGGCGTTTGCATGGCCACCAGCGGGCCGGGCGCGACCAACCTGGTCACGGGGATCGCGGATGCCTACATGGACTCCGTGCCGCTCGTTGCCATTACCGGCCAGGTGGTGCAGGCGATGATCGGCAAGGGCGCCTTCCAGGAGACGGATATTTTCGGCATGACGCTGCCGGTGGTGAAGCACAGCTACCTGATCACCGACATCAATGATATTCCGCGCATCGTTAAAGAGGCCTTTTATCTCGCGCAGAGCGGCCGGCCCGGGCCGGTGCTGATTGACCTGCCCAAGAACGTGCAGCAGGCGCGCACGCAGCCGGTTTTCCCGAAGGAAACCAGCCTGCGCAGCTACCGGGCCGACCCGCGGGCCAGCGAGCTGGCGCTCAACGAAATCATCGGGCTGATCGAAAAATCCGAGCGCCCGGTTCTCTACGTCGGGGGCGGCATCATCTCCGGCAACGCCAGCAAGGAGTTGCGGCAGTTTGCGGAAGCGACGCAGATTCCGGTCACCACCACCCTGATGGGCTGCGGCGCTTTTCCGGAAACGCATCCCCTGTCGCTGCGCTGGCTGGGCATGCACGGCGCGGCGTTTGCAAACTGGGCGGTGAACGGCGAATACCATCCGGCCGCCCGCCCCACGGAGCCGGCGAAGCTGAAAGCTGCGGGCGCGGACCTGCTGCTGGCGTTTGGCGTGCGGTTTGACGATCGCGTGACGGGCCGGGTGGATAAGTTCTGCGAGAAGGGCACGATCGTTCACCTGGATATTGATCCGTCCGAGATTAACAAGAACAAGCCGGTGAGCCTGCCGATTATCAGCGATGTGAAGTTCGCCCTGGGCCGCCTGGCGGCGATGGTCAAGGCGCGGCCCCTGCAGAAGAAGTTCACCGCCTGGCATAAGCAGATCGCGCGGTGGAAAGCCCGGGCGCCCTTCGGCTATAGCGTGACCGAAGAGGTCATGAAATCGCAGCACATGCGCGATCATCTCAAGGGCCGGGAGCGCGAGGTCATCCTGCCGCAAATGGCCATCGAGATGCTGTACGAGCTGACCCGAGGCGAGGCGATCATCACCACCGGGGTGGGCCAGCACCAGATGTGGGCGGCGCAGTTCTACCAGTTCAAATACCCGCGCCAGTTCGTGACCAGCGCCGGGCTGGGCGCGATGGGCTTTGGCTACCCGGCCGCGCTGGGCGCCAAAGTGGCGTTCCCCAACCGGCAGGTTGTGGACATTGACGGCGATGGCTCCTTCCTGATGAACATTCAGGAGCTGGCCACGGCGCATATCGAGAAGATTGCCGCCAAGGTGATCGTGCTGAACAATCAGCACCTGGGAATGGTGATGCAGTGGGAAGACCGCTTCTACGCCGGCAACCGCGGCAACACCTACCTGGGCGACCCGGAACGGCGGAAGCAGATCTATCCCGACTACACCGCCATGTGCCAGAGCTTCGGCGTGAAATGCGAGCGGGTCATGTATCTAAAAGACCTCCGGCCGGCGCTCCAGCGCATGTTGGACGCCAACGAGCCCTACGTGCTGGACGTCATCGTGCCCTACACCGAGCATGTGCTGCCGTTTATCCCGTCGGGGCGAACGGTGGCCGATATGATCTGGCAGGCGTAAGCCGGCGCCGCGGCGGGATTTCCGGCGCTTCCCGGGGTGGCCGCGCCGCCGCCCTGGGGGCTTTTTTCGGCCCGCGCGTCGGGCGTTGGCCGGGGGATGGATTTGGCGCGCGGGCGCGCCCGCACCCGGCGCCCGGGCCGGTTATTGTTTGACGACCCGGACCTTCCCGGTGGCGGCGTCGTAGTCCAGCTTCATGCCGTAGGGCGCGGTGGGCAGCTTCGGAATGAATTTTTCCTCGACCAGTTCATTGAGGTCCCTGGGATTGCGCCCATGTTCCACGTTGAACAGTTGGATGGCCTGGTTGAGCACGGCGGTATCCACCACCTTGTCCGCCGTTTTGTGCGCCTTGTCCAGCGCGCCCAGGTAATCCGCCGGCGCGCTCAACGGGCTGCTGCCCGGGGTGGCGGAATTGGCGGGCGGGGCGGGCGCGCCGGCCTTTTCGCCGCAACCCGCGAGGAGTCCGCTGACGGCCAGCAGAAGGCAGAATGGTGTTTTCATGCGCATAGTTTAATCTGCGGCCGTGGCAAGCCAAGCCCAGGAATGGCGGGCGCGCGGCGGGGCGTGGCGGCCGGGCGGCGCGCCGGGTTGGGCGGCTTGATTTTCGCGGCGAAAGGGCGCTTTGAAACCGGGACGGCTTGCGGTAGGTTATGCCACCGAATGAATTAGCGCGCATATTATGGCTGTTGAAATCAACATTACCTACCACGGCGGGCTGCGCTGCGCGGCCACGCATGAACCCTCGGGGCAGACGTTGAGCACCGATGCGCCGCTGGATAACGGCGGCAAGGGCGAGGCCTTTTCCCCCACCGACCTGGTGGCCACGGCCCTCGGCACCTGCATGGCGACGATCATGGGGCGGGTGGCCGATCAGAATAACCTGAACCTGGACGGCCTCCAGATCCGCGTCCTCAAGGAGATGGCCACGGACCCGGTGCGCCGCATCCGCGCGCTCAAGACCCGGCTGGTCTTTCCTCGCGCCGCCGCGTTGTCCGCCGCCGATCGCGCGAAGCTGGAAGCCGCCGCGCGGGCCTGCCCGGTCAAGCAGAGCCTGCACCCGGAAGTCCAGTTGCCGATTGAATTTGTGTATCCGGCGTGATGCCGGCCGCGGGGCCGGCGCCGGGCGAAGGCCGCCCGGCCGCGCCCTGGGGGCGGCTGTCCGGGGGCCGCGGTTCAGCCCTCGCGGGCCTCAGGCATTCCAGCCGCGGCGGTTGTCGCGCTTCACAAACTGGGCGGCGGCGGGAAGGTTGGGCGACCGCATATTCGGGCCGTCCCATTCCATGCGGTAGCCTTCGCCGACGCGCAAGGCCACGCACCCCAGCAAAATGATTTCCGTGAGGTAGGCCGCGATGTCGAAGTTCGAGTAGGCGGGCACGCCGTCCTTCATCATGCGGAACCATTCCTCCATGTGGCCCGGCGAGCGGGGGATGGACTGCGGCACGGCCTTGCAGGCTTCGTGCTGGTCGCTCGCCACATATTCGGACGATCCCTTCATGGCCACGAAGAATCGCGCGCCGTAATCGTCCGGTGAAAACACCTTGCCCTTTTCCCCAATAATCAGCGCGCCGCTGGCCGGGAGCTTGTCGTATGTCGCAATGATTTCATGGATCGCGTCGCCCTGCGGGCGCAGCGGCTTGAGCGGGTCCGCGGGTTTGCCGTCATACCACCAGAACTTGAGCGGCGGCAGGTCGCCCCGCTGCGGGAACTCGAAGCGGATGCGGGAGGTCTTGGGGAAAGCCTCGGGATACAGGCGGGAGGCCAGTTCGCATTCGACCACGTTGGGGTAGCCGAGGTTGAGCGCCCGGAACGGCATGTTGACGGTGTGGCAGGCCATATCCCCGAGCGCCCCGGTGCCGAAGTCGTACCAGCCGCGCCACGCGAACGGGTGATACGCCCCTTTCTTGTACGGCCGCTTGCGCGCCGGGCCCAGCCACAAATCCCAATCCAGCTCCGGCGGGACGGGGTCCTGCCCCGCGGGCCGGTCCAGGCCCTGGGGCCAGATGGGGCGATTCGACCAGACGTGAAGCTCCAGCGGTTTGCCAATCACGCCCGCCTGCACGATTTCCACCGCCCGGCGCAGGCCGCTTTCGGCGCTGCCCTGGTTGCCCATCTGGGTGGCCAGGTTCTTGTCTTTGGCCAGTTGCCGCACCTGGCGCGCCTCGCTGACGGTCTGGACGAGGGGTTTCTGGCAGAAACAGTGTTTGCCCATCTTCATCGCCCGAATCGCCGCAACGCCGTGCTGGTGATCCGGGGTGGAAATCGTCACCGCGTCAATGTCCTTGCCCAGTTCGTCCAGCAACTTGCGGTAGTCCCGGTACCGTTTGAGCTGGGGGAACTTTTCGGCGACCTTTTTGGCTTTGCCATCCAAAGTCTTCTGGTCCACATCGCAGAGCGCCACGATCTGGCCGCCGCAATTTATGGCGTCGCTGACGTCGCTGTCGCCTTTGCCGCCCACGCCAATGCAGGCGATATTGATGCGGCTGTTGGCGCCGAGCACCCGGCTCACCGAGGGGAAGGCCAGCGTCATCGCGCCGGCGGCCAGGGCGGTGCGCCGGAGAAATTGACGGCGGGTGAAGGAGTTTGTTTGCAGGGCAGTTGCTACCATGTTGTTTTGCATATTTATAATAATCCGGGCCGCTACGCGGCAGACGCGACGGCCACTTCGTTGACAAGAGGTATCCGCCCTTTTCCGCCCGGTGTCTAGGATAAAAATGGGGGCGGCCCGGACTTTGAAAATTGCCTCCGCGGGTTCTGTTGCCGGGGGCTGGATTCTTTGCCGCCGTCGAGCGGGGATTGCGGGACTCCAGCGAGCCGCCAACCCTTGCCGGAGCGCGGCTAATTCGGGGGAAAATGGGTGAAGATTTTTATTGATTTCGGTTCGGAAAACCGGCATTGTAACGATTACATGTGCCCAATACTCGTTTTCGGCTGCGGATGCCGGTGGCAGGGGTTTTTCCCGCCGCGTCGCCGGGCAATCGGGCAACGAATCTCAGTTAATCGTTGAAAGAATCAGAGTTTGTTATGTCATTTATCCCACACACTATGGCCGGTTTTGGTATGGAATCTCCGCAAACCCGTTGTCTCCGGACGGCGATTTTCGCCGCGCTGTTGCTGGTTCTGGGCACGGCCTGTCCGGCCGCGGCGCCGGAGTATCGGGCGTTCTGGGTGGACGCCTGGAATGCCGGGCTGCTGAGTCAGAGCCAGGTGGATACGCTGCTCGGCGTGCCGGGCAATGCCAACAGCAAAGGGGTCATCCGCGAAGCCAACTGCAATATGGTGATCGTGCAGGTGCGCCGCCGTGCCGACGTTTGCTATCCTTCGGGCGTCGGCGAGCCCTACATGTCCGGGCTGTCGCCGGCCAACTTCAATTCCCTGGCCGCCATGATTAAGGCGGCGCACGACACCACCGGCGGCAAGAAGCGCGTCGAGGTTCATTGCTGGTCGGTGGTTTTCAAGACCGCCAAGGGGCAGGTTTATTCGCAGCATAGCGATCCGCCGACCGGCAGTCTGACGACGTTTGACAATTACTGGCCCACGCGCCTGAGTTCGACCACCGGCGCGGAAAACAGCGATGGGGCCTTCGATCCCGGCCATCCCAAGTGCCTGGAGTATTTAATCAATGCCCACATGGACCTGGTGAACTTTCAGACGACCGCCGGGCCCGGCGGCGCGGATGGGCGGATTGACGGCATTCATTACGACTATATCCGGTTCGAGGCGGCCACCGAGGGGTTCAACCCCACCAGCGTCGCGCGCTATAACGCCCGTTACGGGTTGAGCGGCAACCCGTCCGCCGCCAGCGAGCAGTTCAAGCAGTGGCGGCGCGATCAGGTCACCGCCTTCGCGCGGCAGATGTATGCGCGCATTCAGAAGACCAGCCCCCAGATCCGGCAGTCGGGTTCGTTTGTCACCTGGAATCCCTCGCCGGCGTCGTCCACCCGCGCCGCGTTTCAGGCCACCCGGCCGTACTATGACGTGTATTCGGACTGGGATAGCTGGCAACAGGAAGGGATCATGGATATGGCGGTGCCGATGACCTACTACAACTGGGCCAGCCTGCCGTCTGACTATACGAAGTGGATGAACTTCGAGAAGGACCGCAAGTTCAACCGCCACATGATTATCGGGCCGGGCATTTACTTGAACTCGCTGGCCAATGCCATTTACGAGCTTCAAATGACCCGGGATGCCTCGCCGGCGGGGAATTACGCCCACGGCTTCAGCGGCTATTCCTACCGGACGCCGTATAGCGGCGGCACCTGGGCCGGCTTTGCCCCATCGTTGGTGTCGTCGGTCACGCCGACTTGGGCTGACATTCCGGAGATGCCCTGGAAGACCTCGCCCACCAAGGCTCATATAATGGGGACTGTGACGATTCATGGTTCGGGGGCCTGGGCCGACGGCGCCCGGGTGAGCCTGTCGGGCCCGGTCAGCCGGGTGCAGACGAACGATGGGACGGGATTTTATGCCTTTATAGATTTGCCGGTGGGGACCTATACCGTCACCGCCAGTCTGGCGGGGCATCCGACGGCAACCGGGAGCACGACCATCGCGGTGGGGCAGGTTACCGGCAATATGTATGAGCTGGACCTGGTTCTCGGCGGAAACGTCCCGCCGACGATCACCACGCAGCCGATCAGCCAAAGCGTCAAGCAGGGAACCAACGCCACATTCACGGTCGGCGTCAGCGGCACCGCGCCGTTTGCGTATCAATGGCGGCTGAATGGGGCGGACATTTCGGGCGCGACCGCCAGCAGCTACACGCGCGCCAATGTGCAACCCGCGGATGCCGGGACGTATTCGGTGGTGGTGACCAATGCTTACGGAATGGCCACCAGTTCGGGCGCGCTGCTGACGGTAGTGGTGCCGCCGACCATCACCACGCAGCCGCTGAGCCAGACCGTCACCCAGGGGCAGAACGCCACGTTCACGGTGGCCGCCTCAGGCACGGCTCCGTTCACGTATCAATGGCGGTTTAATGGCGCGCCGATTGGCGGCGCGACCGCCAGCAGCTACACGCGCAGCAATGTTCAACTGTCGGATGCCGGCGATTATTCGGTGGTCGTGGCCAATTCTGCCGGCAGCGACACCAGCGCCAAAGCGGTCCTGACCGTGGTCGTTCCGCCGGTTCCGCCCGCCATCACGACCCAGCCGCAAGGCCAGACGGTGGTGTTGGGAGAGACGGCCGCGTTTAATGTCGTGGCTACGGGTGGCATTCCGCTGTCTTACCAGTGGCGCTTCAACGGGGCGGATATTGCCGGGGCCACGGACAGCAGCT
>JAAYVL010000099.1 GCA_012517205.1 Verrucomicrobiota bacterium | reverse complement strand
TTCGCGGAGCGCGCGCGCGGCGCGGCGCGGGCGTGCGCGGGCGGCGGCGCACCGTCTTCTTCACTTTCTCCGCCGGGCTGGCGGCCGGGGCGGCCTTGCGCCGGGCCACCGGGGCCGGCTTCTTTGGACGGCGAGCACGGGCGGGCTTTCCCCTGGCCGGGCGGGCCGGGCGGCGAAGCGGCGACTTCTTCGGCCGGGCCGCGCGGCGCACGGTTCGCCGGGCCGCCGGGGCGGCGGTTGCAAGGCGCGGTTTCTTCTTCTTCATACCAGGCACTACCCCAGGCGTCGGGGTTGGAATCTTTCTGATGCGGTGAATCCTACGGCGGCGGCCCGCCCGGCGCAATGCGAATCTCCGGGCGCCCGTTTAATTTGTGGAAAAGGAGCTTGCATTCCCGGCGGGCATTCGTAGATTTACCCGCATAGAACAGGAAGCGAGCGTAGCTCAGTCTGGTAGAGCGTCACGTTGCCAACGTGAATGTCGAGGGTTCGAATCCCTTCGCTCGCTCCATTTTATTTTCCGGAACCCGCCTCCGCAAAGAATCGAAGAGCCGCCGCGCGCGCCTGATGAATAAACTGCGTTCGAACCTGGAGCAGAACCTGGGCGGGGTGGCGCTTTTAGTCCTGGGAATCGGCTGCCTGGTTGTCTTGCGGCCGTTTGTTTCCGCCTTGCTGTGGGCGGTGGTGCTCTGCTTTTCGAGTTGGCCCCTGTATCAGCGCCTGCTCCGCCTGCTGGGCCACCGGGCGACCCTGGCCGCCACCCTGATGACCCTGGTCATGGTGCTGGTGTTGTTGCTGCCGTTTGTCCTCATCGGCACCACGCTGGGCAACAGCATCAAAGACCTGACCCTGGCCACCCGCAACTGGATCCAGGACGGGCCGCCTCATCCGCCGGCGTGGCTCGCCCGGGTGCCCGGCGTCGGCGCAACGGCGGTGGACTACTGGCAAAGCCTGGCCCAGGACACGGCCCGGCTATGGGCGCAGGCGCAGCGGTTCATTGAGCCGGTCAGCGCCTGGCTGATCCGGGCCGGCCTGGCCCTCGGGGGCGGCCTGCTGGAATTGGCCCTGAGCATCTTCATCGCCTTCTTTCTGTTCCGGGACGGCGTCTCCCTGGCCCGGCGGCTGGCGGCGGCCATCGGGCGCATCGGGGGCGAGCGCGGTTATTACCTGCTGGGAGTGGCCGGCCAGACAGTGCGCGGGGTTGTCTATGGCATCCTGGGCACCGCGCTGGCCCAGGCGATTATGGCGGGCCTCGGGTACCTCCTGGCGGGCTTGCCCGGCCCGGGCCTGCTGGCCCTGCTGACGTTCTTCCTCTCCGTCGTGCCGGTGCTGGGCACGTCCCTGGTCTGGGGGCCGGCGGCGTTCTGGCTGTTCAACCAGGGCTCCACCGGCTGGGCCATCTTCATGATCATCTGGGGCCTTGGCGTTGCCAGCCTCGACAACTTCATCAAGCCCTGGCTCATCAGCCAGGGCAGCAACCTGCCGTTCATCCTGATCTTCTTCGGCGTGCTGGGCGGCGCCCTGGCCTTTGGGTTCATCGGCGTCTTCCTGGGCCCCACGCTGCTGGCCGTGGGATATCGCCTGGTGGAGGAATGGTCCGCCGGCGCGCGGGAAACAGCGGCCGGCGGCGAAACGCCGCGCCCGGAATAATCTCCACCCTCCCTGCTCCCGCGTCCGGCTCCGGGCTAATCCTCGGCGCGCTCGCCCGGAGGGGACATCTTCACAAGCTTCGGATCAAACTGGCCCAGGACGGATACCAGGTCGCTCTGGGCGGCCATGACGTTGTGGATGTTCTTATACACCATCGGCACTTCATCCAGCCCCGCCGAAAGCAGGGTCACCCCCCGCGCGCGCAGGTAATGCTTCACCGTTTTCCAGTCGAAAGTCCGGTGGGCCTGCGTGCGGCTCATGACGCGGCCCGCGCCGTGCGCCGCCGAGTTGAGGGATTCGGCGTTGCCCTTGCCGCTCACCACAAAGCCCGGCGTGGCCATCGAGCCGGGAATGATGCCCAGCACGCCCCGCCCCGCGGGCGTCGCGCCCTTGCGATGCACCACCACCTCGCGCTCGACGCCGTCCACCCGGTGCCGCTCTTTCCAGGCAAAATTGTGGTGGTTCTCCAAGTCCAGCCGCACCTGCGCGCCCAGGTGGGCGGCGATATGCCGGTGAATCAACGCGTGGTTGGCCGCCGCGTAGCGCCCCATCAACTCCATCGCCGCCCAATACTCCTGCCCCGCCGCCGTGTCCAGCGGCAGCCAGGCCAGCCGCTTTAATTCGCCCGGCAGGCGCGGTAGCTGGCGGGCCGCGAGCCGGCTGTAATAATCACACACCGCCGCGCCCGTGCCGCGGCTGCCGCTGTGGCTGAGCAGGGCCACATACGTGCCCGGCTCAAGCGACTGAATCTTTTCGTGCGCGGTGAACCGCCCGAACTCGACAAAGTGGTTCCCGCTGCCGCTGGTGCCCAACTGCGCCCAGGCCCGGTCCTTGTTCTCCCGGGTGACGGGGCTGACCGACCAGTCGGCGTCCATCACCTCATGCCACCGGCGCGGCTTGAAGTTCGACCCCACGCCAAACCGCGTTTCCGCCGCGAGGGCGCGCGCCAGCCGCTCCAGGGGCCGATCCAGCTCGCGCAGCGGAAGGTCCAGCACCGTCAACTTCATCCGGCAGGCAATATCCACTCCCACCGCGTACGGAATGACTGCGTTCTCCGTCGCCAGCACCCCGCCAATCGGCAGCCCGTAACCCACATGCGCATCCGGCATCAGCGCCCCCGCCACCGCCACCGGCAACTGGCACGCCCGTTCCATCTGCCGGACCGCCTCCGCCTCCAGCCCTTCGCCCCACTGGCGATACCGGGCCGGCGCCGCGCGCGGCGGCGGCGCCGACTGCAGGGCCCGGGCAAACGCCCCGCGCAGCGGGTCCGCCGTGAAACTGCCCGGATTGGCCACAATCGCCGCCACTTCCTCCGTCAGCCGGGCCCGATCCCCGCCGCCGAGGATAAACCGGCTGATAAAATCCGTCGCCCGCCGGGTTGCTTCCCCTGGCGGCACTCCGAGCCGAATCAAGTCTTTGGCATTCACCGAATCATAGCCAGTTTAAACCGAAACAGCCCCAAATGAAATAACAATGCCTCGGGCAACGAGCCATTTCCAGGGGCTTTGGTTTTATAGATCATGAGCCGGGGAGGCTGAAGCTGCGGTTTGGGCGGCGGTTATGCGCTTCGGAGCGGATGTCTGGCCGCGCTGCCCGGGGCTTGAGCCATTGGGAACAGGGGAGGTGAGATCGCCCTCCAAGGCGAGCGGGTTTTCCTGCAGGCAATCCAGGCGGACGCGCAGATGTTTTTCTCAGTCGCCGGACGAAAGACCCCCGAGCGCCGCGTGAGGGCACGCGGCCTACAGGAAAAGGAAGCACGCTGCGGCAAACCCCATGCCCTCTCGCAGCACCGCACTCCCGACAACCCACAGCCCCCCCCGCACCCTCCCGCCCCCTGTAGGCCGCGTGCCCACACGCGGCGCTTTGCACCCGCCTGCCACCACCACCCCCCCAAAATTGCCCTTGCGCGAAGCCTCCCCGCCCGCCAGCCTTCCCGTATTACCTCGGGGCAGACTTCCAGCCCAAGGAGTGGCGGGAAGCCGAACCGCCTCCGGGCCGTGATAGAACGGCAATTAAAACAACCATTAGAGAGGACAGACATTATGAAAATACTATCTGCTCCGCGCACGGGCAGTCTGGGCGCGGAAACCTACTACCAGTCCCCCTTC
>JAAYVL010000124.1 GCA_012517205.1 Verrucomicrobiota bacterium | reverse complement strand
CTGGAGATCGTGCAAGACCCGGAAGCCGGGCTGCGGCTGCGGTTGAACGTCGGGGTGGCCACGGAAGACATCATGGTCTTTGGACAGGCCCCATGCAGCCCGGGCCGGATGAAGCACCGTCGGGTCTACTATCTGGGTCTGTTGAGCCCGAGCCAGAACGGGCAGAGCGACATCACGGAGCTTTACACCGCCCGGTTTGGGCAACCGTCGCCGGGGCAGAAGGTGTTTATCGTCACCAGCCAGACGCGGAACGGCTGGAAGGGGCCGAACTGGGTCCACAGCGCCATCGTCCCGCCCCCGACCACAGCCAAATCTCAACAAGCCACTGAAAAGGCACCAGTTAAAAAAGCGAAGCCCGCCTCTACCTCGCCCTCTTCCACCGCCCGCACGACCGTTTCTTCTTCGTCGTCTCAGGCTATGTACAAGGGGAGTACACCGGAGGCCCGGCAGGAGCGCATGGAAAATAAGCATGAATCCCCTTTGAGCATCCTTGGTACACCCCTTGTACACGGCCTATTGGGAGCCATAGGTTGGGTGGGGAGGCTGGGGCGGCTGGCGGCGGGAGCGGGTGCCTTATGAGACTCTAATCCGACTCTTGGTTGGCCCGAACGCCGCGTGCGGGCACGCGGCTGGCAAGGAACGGGAGGGCGCTTCGGCGCGCTGCGTGTTTCCGCGCGGCACAGTGCGTCCCCTTGCCGTCCGCGCGCGCCTGCGCAGTGCTCCGCGCCCTTTGCCGGCTGCGCGTTCTCCCGCGGCGCGATGAAGAACAGGGGCGGGATGGTTTGCGGCCTTTGGGTTCCTATGCGGGGGCGGGAGTTGCGTCTGCCGATGGGCAGGTGCCCGGAACGGGAGGCGCCGGGATCAGAGGGCGGGTTCGCACTCGGCGACTTTGCGGAGGTAGAAGTCTTCGGTGAGGAGGTTTTCCTGGAAGAGGGAATTCAACTCGCGGAGGCGTCTGGCGATTTGTTGCCGGGTGAATTTGGGTTTGTCGCCGGACGAGTTGGTGGTGGTTCCGGCGAGCGGCGCGGGCGGGAGAGTGGGCAGGGGGCGTCCGGGCGGGGGCGGCGCGGCGGGATTGTAAACGGTGGCGAGGAGTTCCGAAGCGGGAACGAGATGCCGCCAGAGGAACGCCTGCATGCGGTCTTCGGCGGGGACGGCGATGCGGGAGACCTGGCGGTTGCCGATTTTGGCGGTGCCGGCGAGGGTGAGGCGGACGGGTTCGGGGGTTTCAAGCAGCGAGGTTTTCAAGCTCAGGCGGGCGACGGTTTGGGTGCCGGACAGGAAGACCGGGTTGGCGAAGAATCCGGGGGGCGGGTCGGCGAGGGAGATTTTGATGGGGCCGGTGAAGCCCTCGCGCCGGAGGACGTGGACGCTGAGCGCGGCGGAGGATCGGGGGCGGAGATTGACGCTGGAGGGGACCACGCGGAGGTCGAAATCGGGCCGGGCCGGGCGGAGGCAGAGGCGGTAGGCGTATTCGGGGCCGGCGTGGCGGGCGATGTCGCCGAGATGAATGCAGTAGTCGCCGTCGGCGGGCAGGGTGGCCAGGAGAAAGGAATCGGCATGGTGGGTGTTGATGCCCGCGGCGAAGTCTTCGCAGTCGTCGTTCCAGGCCAGGAGGCGGCCGGCGCTGTCGGTCAGTTTGAGGATGGAATCGAGCGGGGAGGCGAGGCGGCGGGCGAAGACTTCGGCGGCGATGGTCTGGCCGGCGCGGCCAGTGAAGCGGAACAGGTCCTCGTCGCCGGGCTGGTTGATGTGCCCGTTAATCATGATGGGCAGGGAGACCGGCTGGGCGCGCTCCTGGGGCTGGTTGGGTTCCTGTTCGGCGCGGTCGGGCAGGGCGTCCAGCGCGAAGGGGACGGGGGGGGACAGGAGGTCTTGCTTGCGCGCGGTCAGGAAATGGATGCCGGGGCCGGCGCCGGCGGGCGGGGGCGCCAGCCGGTGGCTGTCGAGGTTCCAGCCCTGGGCGCGGATGGGAGGCGCCGCGTTGGTTGAGGCGCCGAGGGGGAAGATGCTGGTGATGAACGGCAGCTCGCCCAGGCTGAGGCGATAGACGAAATCCTCGCGCCCGCGGTAGAGGCTGTCGTAGATGCTGAGGATGTAATCTCCGTCGCGGGGCACCTGGCAAAGAAGGGTGGGGTCGGGGTTGAAGCGGTAGTCGTCCTGGTAGGCGATTTCCCGGCCGGCGGCGTCGCGCAGGAGCAGGACCGGCTGGAACCAGCCGGGGACGGCGTCGGCGATGAAGGGGACGAGCTGGCGGGCCTGGGTGGTGATGACGAGGCGCTGGCCCTTGCGGGCGGTGAAGCGGTATTGGTTGATTTCGCCGGAGGCGACCTGGCCGTTGAGGACGCAGGGGAGGGAGACGCGCACCAGGGCTTCTTCGGGCGGGCGATGGCGCAGGGAGAGGGCTTCCTTGCCCAGCACCTGCTGGCTGCTGGTGAGCATGGGGGGGCGGGTATGCTCGGGCAGTTGGCCAACGTGGAAGACCATCGGGTTGGACAGGCCCAGGGGGGTGCGGATGCGGAGTTCGCGCGCGCCGGGTTGCGCGTCGGGGGCGATCGTGACTTCGAGGAAGACCAGGCAGGCCAGGGCGGCGCTGGCGGGGCGGTTGCAGTATTCGGCGGCGCGCTTTTCGATGCGCGCCATGAGCTGGCGGTCGGCGGCGGCGGGGGCGGCCCCGGGGGCGGCGCCGGGCGGCGAAGCGGACGCGGGCGCGGGCGTCAGGGGGGCCGCCATCATGGGGGTGTCCGCGTTCATCACGGCGGCGTCGGAGGCGGAGGTGGTTCGTTTGAGCTGCCGGAGCTGCTCGTTGAGGAGGTTCATTTCCTGGTTGTTGAGCCGCCGATAACATTCGACGACGCGGGCGGAGACGCCCGTGCCGGTGACGCGCGCCTCGCGGGCGTCGTTCAGGTTCTGGCCGCCCAGTTTGACGGCAAAGGTAGTGCCTTGCTGACCGCCGGCAGGATAGACGAAGCCGACGTAGGGGCGGGGCTGGGCCCGGGCGGGGAGCGCGGCGGCCAGGAGCGCGGCGGCCAGGAGGGCGGCGGCGCGAGAGAGAGCGGAGAGCGGCATGGCAGGCGCGGGGCGGGGGCTACATGATTTCGGTGAGCAGGCCGGCGGACTTGACGCCCTCCGCGGCGGAGGGCAGCACAAAAGCGTCGAGGCCCATGGGATGCGGCAGTTTGGCGTTGGGGTCCAGGCCGCCGAGGTGGTAGATGCTGCCGAGCAGGTCGGCGGGATAGACGGGGCGGTCCTGGACTTCCTCGGCTTTGGCGGTGGACGCGCCGACGACCTGGCCGCCTTTGAAGCCGCCGCCGGCGACCAGGACGGTGAAGACATTGCCGTAGTGGTTGCGGCCGCCGTTCCAGGGCGGCTGCCAGTCAATTTTGGGCGTGCGGCCGAACTCGCCGGAGCACCAGACGAGGGTCGAGTCGAGCAAGCCGCGCTGGTGGAGGTCCTGGAGCAGCGCGGCCAGGCCCTGGTCGAGCTGGGGGCATTGCCGGTTCATGGTTTGGAAGTGGTCTTTGTGGGTGTCCCAGCCGCCGGGGTAATTGATGACGATGTACGGGACGCCGGCCTCGACCAGGCGGCGGGCGGCGAGGCAATCCTGGCCGAAGGTGTGGCGGCCGTAGAGGTCGCGCAGCTCGGGTTTTTCGCGTCCCAGGTCGAACACGGCGCGGCCTTCGCCGAGGATGAGGCCGTAGGCGTTTTGTTTGGCTTCCTCGGACGCGGCCATGAGCGGGTTGGCGGCGGCGGCCCGGCCCAGGGTGTTAAGTTGCTCGAGCAGGTCGCGCCGGTTTTTCTGGCGGTCGTCGCTGATGCCGCGGGCGACCACCCCTTCCACCTCGAAGCGGCTGGCGTTGGGATCGCCGCCGGTGGCGAACGGCTTGAAGCGCGGGCCGAGGAATCCCTCTTCGGAGAACCGGCCCTGGGGCTGGGTGAGCACGACGTAGGGCGGGATCAGGCCCTGGTAATCTTCGCTGCGGAGATAGGCGAAGACCGCGCCGACGCTGGGGTAGGCGAGGCGGCCGCCGGGGGCGTGGGCGGTTTGCATGAGGTAGGCGGCGGTTTCATGCCCGTTGTTGCGGTGGGTCATGCTGCGGATGAGGGCGAACTTGTCGGCCTGTTTGGCCAGCCGCGGGAACCATTCGCTGAGGGTGATGCCCGGGACGTTGGTGGGCAGAAAGGTTTTCATCGGCCCGTTGTAGTCGTAGCCGGCGTCGGGCTTGGGATCCCAGGTGTCGTTGTGGGACATGCCGCCCCAGAGGAAAATCTGGATGATGGATTTGGCTTTGCGGACGGCGGGGCCGGCGGCGGCGGACGCGGCGGCGGGCGCGGGCGCGGCGGCGCCGAACAGGTGGCGGGGGCTCACGAGCAAGCCGGCGGTGCTGAAGAGGCTGAGGCGCAAGGCCTGGCGGCGGGAGAGCGGCAGGTGGAGCGACAGGCCCAGGGGCGCGGCGGGCGCGGGCGGTCGGGGGGGAGAGGGTTGGCGGCTCATAATTTGACGGAGGAATGGGTATGGGAGAGGAGGGTCAGCATGCTTAATGGCGGTAGATGAATTCGGGGCTGTTGATCAACGCCCAGGCGATGTCCACCAAATGCTCGCGCCGCGGCTCGGATTTGAGGCGGGCGGAGCGGATATAATTTTCGAGGACTTTAAGTTCGTCGGGGGAGGGGAAGCGGGAGAGGATGGCGAGGTAGAGGTTGGTGGCGATGACCCGGGGCTGGCGGGGCGGGGCGCCCAGGGCGCGGAGGCCGGGGCCTTGTTCGAGCTTGCGCTGGATGTGGCTGGAGTTGAGCAGGTGGAGCCACTGCGGCGGGAGCATCTTGTTGATGCGCTCGTTTTCCATGCCGGTGGCGCGGGCGGAGCGGCCGAACAGGGCGAGGAACGGGCTGGTGATGCTGCCGTCGGCCAGGGCCACGGCGGGCTGGTCGGAGGGGATGTAAGTGAACGGCTCCGGGATGGCGCTGGTGTAGAGGTCGGACGTGCCGGTGATTTGGTTGATGGCGTCAATCAGCACCTCGGCCTCGAGGCGGCGCAGGACGTAGCAGCCCTGGTTGGCTTCGGCCAGCGCGACGTCGCCCCGGGGCAGGGAGGAGGACTGGTAGGTTTGGGAGTTGAGGATGATCCGGAAAAGATGCTTGAGGTCGTAGTGGCTGGCGACCAGCTCCTTTTCGAGATAGGCCAGGAGCGCGGGGTTGCTGGGCGGGTTGTCCGGGCGGAGGTCGTCCGGCTCGTGGATGAGGCCGCGGCCCAGGAGCCAGGCCCAGACGCGGTTGGCGATATTGCGGGCGAACCAGGGGTTGCCGGGAGCGGTGAGCCAGTCGGCAAAGACCTCGCGGGGGTCGCGCTCGGCGGAGAGCGGGGCGCGCGTGCCGTCGGGAAAGACGGCGGTGCGGGGCGGGGCGTTGGAGCGGGGCGGCGGCGGGAGGACGGCGAGGCCGTTGGTGGCTTCGGGGATGTCTTTCAGCGGGTCCCAGAAGACGATTTCCTCCTTCCACTCGCGCGTGGGCTTGTAGCCGACCTGGGAGAAGCAGGCCGCCAGCCCGGCGAGCTGGGATTCCGGCCAGGCGTCGGTGCGCGTGCCCATGAAGATGAGGGCGGCGCCGGCGGCGATGCCTTCCGGGGTGCGGTTGGGGAGGGCGCGGTAGAAGTTGACCGGGCCGACGCGGAAGTTGCTGCCGCTGGCGGTGAGCAGTTCGCGGGCGAACTGGTCGTAGGGCTGGTTGCGGGCGAGGGCGGCGCGGACCCAGCGATGGTAGGCCTGGGCGGCGTTGGGCCAGAGGTTGACCGGGAACTCGGCCTTGATGCGGAGGAGGTCGCCCCACTTCATCGCCCAGTAATCGGCGAACTCCTCGCGCTGGAGCCAGCGGTCAATGAGGCGGCGGCGTTTGTTTGCGGTGTCGGGGTCGGTGATGAAGGCGCGGGCTTCGGCGGCGGTGGGCAGTTTGCCGAGGAGGTCCAGGCTGACGCGCCGGATGAACACGGCGTCGGAGCAGAGCGTCGGCGGGATGCCCAGGGTGGACAACCGCTCCCGGACCTGCTGGTCAATCGGGTTGTCGGGCGCCGGGGGCGGCGGGGCCTCGTAGATGGACGGGCCGGGCTGGGCCTCGGCGGCGGCGGCGGGCCATGCCAGCAGCACAAACGCAAGCGCGAAGGCGGTTTTCATCATCAGGCCGCGGCCAAATCGGCGCGGCTCAAATAAGTTAAAGCTTTCCAGCGCCGTTGCCAACTCCAGTTTGCGCGTTGGCGGCGGCGCAGTTTGGCATTGCCTTCGGGCGCGGGTTTGCGACTTTGCACCGGTGCACTTTCTGCCATTAATCGAAGCCAAGCGCGAGGGCCAGGAGCTGGCCGCGGAGCAAATCCAGGAGTTCATCCGGGCCTATACCGCCGGGCAAATCCCGAGCTACCAGGTGGCCGCCTTTCTCATGGCGGTGTATTTCCGCGGCTTGACGACCGCGGAGACCCGGGCGCTGACGCTGGCCATGCGCGACTCGGGGGAGGTGCTGCAATTTCCGCCGGACCCGCGGCCGCTGGTGGATAAACATTCGACCGGGGGGATCGGGGACAAGGTATCGCTGCCGCTGGCGCCGCTGCTGGCGTGCCTGGGGTTCCGGGTGCCGATGATTTCGGGGCGCGGCCTTGGCATCACCGGCGGCACGCTGGACAAGCTGGATTCGATTCCGGGTTTTCAGAGCCTGCCCCCCGCCGGGCGCATCGTGGAGCTGGTGCAGCGCGTGGGGTGCGTCATCGGGGGCCAGACCGAGCGCATGGTGCCGGCGGACAAGGAGCTGTATGCGCTGCGCGACGCCACGGCCACGGTGCCGTCCATCCCGCTGATCGTGGCGTCCATCCTGTCCAAGAAACTGGCCGAGGGGCTCGGCGCGCTGGTGCTGGACGTGAAGTTTGGCGCGGCGGCGTTCATGCCCACGCGGGAAAAGGCGCGCGCGCTGGCCCGCGCGCTGGTGACGCTGAGCGCCGAGTGCGGCGTCAACACCCGGGCGCTGCTCACGAACATGGAGACGCCGCTGGGCCGCGCCGCCGGCAACTGGCTCGAAGTCAAGGAATCCGTGCTCTGCCTGGACGGCCGGGGGCCCGGGGATTTGCGCGAGCTGGTGCTCGCGTGCGCCGCCCACCTGCTCGTCCAGACCGGCAAGGCGGCGACCCTGGCCGCCGCGCACGCGCAGGCCGCTGCGTGCCTGGACTCCGGCCAGCCGCGGCGGAAGTGGGATGAGATGATCGCCGCGCAGGGAGCGGATCTCGCGGCCTTTGCCGGGAAGCTGGCCCGGGATCACACCGCGCCGGTGGTGGCGGCGTTGAAAGCGCCGGCGGCGGGTTTTGTCGCGCGCTGCGATGCCCGCATCATCGGCGAAGTGGTGCGCGACCTGGGCGGGGGGCGCTTTACGAAGGAGGCGGGCATCAACTACGACGTGGGGGTTGACGCGCTGGCCAAAATCGGCGAGGCCGTTCCCGCCGGGGGGGTGCTGGCGCGGGTTCACGCCGCCGACGCGGCGCAGGCGGATGCCGCATGCGCCCGGTTGAAGGCCGCCTTCGAGGTGGCCGCGCAGCCGGTGGCCGCGCCGCCGCTGATCGTGGAGACGGTCGAGCCGGCGCCGTAGCGCCCGCGCGCTCAGGCCAGGACGCCGCGGAGGAACCGGCAGTTGGCCTGGTAGCTTTCCAGCAGCGGCTGGCCGGGCGGGAGGGCGCCCTCGATTTGAATCCAGCCGCGGTAGCCGATGTCGTCCAGGGCGGCGCGGACTTTGTGGAAGTCCACCTTGCCCTGGCCCAGCAGCGCGCCGTTTTCCTTGGCGTGCAGCTCGCAGATGCGCGGGCCCAGCGTGCGGATTTCCTCGTAGAGGTCGTAGCCCCGGTCGTTGGCGTTGCAGACATCGTAATAGACCCGCACGGCCGGGGAGCCCACGCGCTGCAGGAGGTCGAGGTGCTGCCCGGCGCTGAGCCAGCTTTCGATGCCCAGCGTGACGCCGGCCTTTTCCGCCCGGGGCGCGACGGCTTTGAGGCGGCGGACGACTTCCTCCACGCCCGCCGGGTCGTCGCGCAAGTCGCCCCGGTGGAAGAAGGCCAGGAGGATGACGCGCACGCCCAGGGCCCGGGCGGCGTCAATGCTGCCGCGCACCCAGGGGACGGCGCGGGGATCGCTTTTGTAGGGCACGTGATTCAACTCGCCGATGGCCAGCGAGGCGATTTCCAGGCCGGCCTGGCGGGCGGCGTCCCGGTATTGCCGCTGCGCGCCGGGCTGGCGGAGCCGCATATCGTCGCTGGCGGTGCCCAGGCTGACCTGCACGCCGTCCAGGCCGATCTGCCGGGCGAGCGCGAAGGCGCCCGGGTCGGCCTGTTTGCCGAGGGACCAGTCGCACGCGCCGATCTTGAAGCGCCGCCGGCGCGGCGCGGCCAGGAGCGGCGCGCAGTGGGTTGCCAGGGCCAGGCTGGCGGTGGCCTGCACCGAGCAGCGCATCATGGCCCGCCGGGAGAGCGCGGGGAGCGCGGTTTTCGTGGGGGCGGTCATGGGGATGGGGGTTGCGGGCGGCAGCGGGGGTTAAGGGCTGGCGAGGTCGTTGAGAATCTGCTCGGCGGCGGCGCGCGGGTTAGGGGCGGCGCAGATCGGCCGGCCAATCACCAGCCAGTTGGCGCCCCGGGCGAGCGCCGCGCGCGGGGTGAGGGTGCGTTTTTGATCGTCCCCGGCCACGGTGCCGGGCCGGATGCCGGGGATGACCAGTTGCAGGGCGGAGGGGAGGGATTGGCGGAGTTCGGTGATTTCGTGCGGGGAGCAGACCAGGCCGCGCAAGCCGGCCTGGGCGGCCAGTTGCGCCAGGCGCAGGACCTGGCGGCCGGCGTGGGGTTCGCAGCCGATTTGGCCGAGGGCTTCGTCATCAAGGCTGGTCAGCACCGTGACGCCCAGCACCAGCGGAGGGGGCTGGCCCATTTGGGCGGCGGTTTCCCGGGCGGCCTGTTCGGCGGCCTGGAGCATGGACCTTCCGCCGCCGGCATGCACCGTGAGCATTTGCACCCCCAGCCGCGTGGCGGCGGCCACCGCGCGCGCGACGGTATGAGGGATGTCGTGGAACTTGAGGTCGAGGAAGACCGCGGCGTTCTGGCCGCGGATTTGCCGGACGATGCCGGGGCCGGCGGCGGTAAACAGCTCGCTGCCGACTTTGAAGCCGCCGCAGACCGGGGCGAGCTGCCGCACCAGCCGCAGGGCTTCGTCCGCGGTGGGCACATCCAGCGCCGCGAGGATGGGATTGCGCATGGGCGCATTCAACCAGAACGGCGCCGGCGCAACAAGGCGGGACTGCCTTTTTGACTTCCGCCCGGGCTTGCTTTAGCCTGCGGCCCATGAAAGTTATTCGTCACACCGACGCCAGCTTCCGCCGGCGGCTGCGCGCGCTGGCCGCCGCTTCCAGCCTGTTCGATCCGGCCATCGAGCAGCGGACGCGCGCCATCCTGGACGATGTGCGGGCGCGCGGGGACGCGGCGTTGCTGGAGCTGACCGAGCGCTTCGACGGCGCCCGGCTGCGCGCGGATCAACTCCCGGTGACGCGGGCGGAGTTGATGGCCGCCGCGCTCAAGGCGGACGCGGCGCTGCGCGCGGCGGTGGCCGAGGCGGATAAAAACATCGCGGCGTTCGCGCGGCGGTCGCGGCGCCGGAACTGGGAGATGCGCAACTCCCACGGGGCGCGGGTGGGCGAGAAGTTTGATCCCTTCCAGCGGGTGGGCGTTTATATTCCGGGGGGCACGGCGCCGCTGGTTTCGACGGCGCTGATGACGGTGACGCTGGCCCGGGTGGCGGGCTGCCCGGAGATCGTCGTCTGCACCCCCTGCGGCCGGGACGGGAGCCTGAACCCGGCGGTGCTGTTTGCGGCGCGGGCGGCGGGCGCGACGGAGATTTACCGGGTGGGCGGCGCGCAGGCCATCGCGGCGCTGGCCTGCGGCACGGCCACCATCCGGCGCGTGCAAAAGATATTCGGCCCGGGCAACGCCTACGTGGTGGCGGCCAAGCGGCTGGTGTTCGGGCGGGTGGCCATTGACCTGTTGCCCGGGCCGAGCGAGTTGCTGGTCCTGGCGGACGACACGGCCAACCCGAAATGGGTCGCGGCGGACATGCTGGCGCAGGCCGAGCACGGCACCGGCCACGAGCGGGTCTGGCTGGCGACGACCTCCCCGCGGCTGCTCAAGGCGGTGGAGCGGGAAATCAAGCAACAGTGCGCCCGGCTGCCGCGCCGGGATTTAACCCGCCAGGTGCTGGCGCGCAACGGCTGGCTCATCCAGGTCCGGACGCTGGACGAGGCGGTGGCGCTGGCGAATCACCTGGCCCCGGAGCATTGTGAAGTCATGCTGCGCAACCCGCGGCGGGTCGCGGAGCGCCTCACCACCGCCGGCGCGGTCTTTCTGGGGCCCTGGACGCCCACGGTGCTGGGCGATTACGTGGCGGGCCCGAACCACACCCTGCCCACCGGCGGCGCGGGCGCGTCCTTTGCCGGCCTGACGGTGGACCAGTTCCAGCGGCGCACCAGCCTTGTGGAATACCCGCGGACGGCGCTGCGCCGGGCGCTCCCGGCGGTGCGGAAGTTTGCCGAACTGGAGGGCCTGAGCGCGCACGGCCGCAGCGCGGAAATCCGGCTGGGCGCCTGAGCCGCCGCGCCGCGCTATGCGTTCAACCTCCTCCCGCCGTCCGCCCGCGCTGATTCCTCCCCGGGTGCGCGCGCTGCGGGCCTACGTTCCCGGCGAGCAGCCCCGCACCCCGGGCCTGATCAAGCTCAACACCAACGAAAACCCTTACCCGCCCGCGCCCGGGGTGCTGGCGGCGACGCGGGCGGCGGTGGACGGGCGGCTGCGGCTGTATCCCGACCCGACCGCCGAGGAACTGCGCCGGAAGCTGGCGCGGCTGCACCGCTGCCGCGTCGAGAATATCCTGGTCGGCAACGGTTCGGACGAACTGCTGGCGCTGGCGGTGCGGGCGTTCGTGGAGCCGGCGGCGGGACGGCGGCGCGCCTCCCCGTCCCGCGTTCAGTTTTTTCATCCCAGCTATTCCCTCTACCCGGTGCTGGCCGCGATTCACGGCGCGACGGCCAACCCGGTGCCGCTCGACGCCGATTTCGCGCTGCCCACGCCGGCCCGTCTGCGGCGCGCGGGCCGCTGGGACTTCCACGCGGCGCTGACGTTCGTGACCACGCCCCACGCGCCGAGCGGCCGGGGCTACCGCACGGCGCAACTGGCGGCGCTTTGCCGCGCGCAGCGCGGGGTGATCGTGCTGGACGAGGCGTATGTGGATTTCGCCCGCGAGCAGGCGCTGGCGCTGGCGCTGCGGCATCGGCAGGTGCTGGTGGCGCGGACGTTTTCGAAGGCGTATTCGCTCTGCTTCCAACGGGTGGGCTATCTGGTGGGGCACCCGGAGCTCATCGCCGCCCTGCATAAGATTCGGGACAGCTACAACGTCAACGGCCTGGGCCAGGTCGCCGCCGCCGCGACGCTGGACCATCTGCCTTACTACCGCGCCCATTTCCGCGAGATTATCGCCACGCGCCAGTGGCTGAGCCGGGAACTGGCGGCCCTGGGATTCCAGGTCTTCCCCAGCCAGACGAACTTCATCCTCGTTCGCCCGCCGGGGTGGGCGGCCCGGGACTGGCTGGCGAAGCTGCGCGCGCGCAAGGTTCTGGTGCGGTGGTTTAGCGATCCGGCGGTCAGCGATTATCTGCGCGTCACCATCGGTACGCCGTCGCAGGCGGCGGCCCTGGTAAAAGCCGTCCGGGCGCTTTGGCCAGGCGTGCGGGCGGGTTCCCCGCGCCGGCGGGTTACGGGCCGAGGTTGACCTCGACTTTGGGCGGGCTGGTCTTGGGTACCGCGAAGAGGGCGGTAATGTCCGGCAAGGTGACGACCGGGAAGCTCAGCGGGTTGGATTTGCCGCTGGCGGCGTTGGCCCAGCCAAAGAACTCATAGCCCTCGCCCGGCACCGGCGTGAGTTGGATGGTCGAGCCAAACAAGTAGGGGCCGGTCGGCGGGTCCACCAGCACCTGCCCGTTGCCGTTGGTAAAGAGGTTCAAGGGAGCGCCAAAAACCGCCTGCACGGATCGGGGTTGATCCAGCAGCACTTGCGTCACCGCGCTGGTGGCGGTGCTGTCCCCGGTCCAGTGAATGAACGACCAGCCCTTGAGCGGGGTGGCGGTGAGCGTGACGAGCGTCCGGCCCGCGTAGATATTGCTGCTGCTGTGGGCGGCGGGGGAAACGTGGATGGTGCCGCCGCCCCGGGTGGTGGCCAGCAGGGGGAACTGCCCGAATACCGCCTGCACCTCGCGGGGGCGATCCATCAGCACCGTCGTGGTGGCGGCGTCGGCGGTGATGTCGCCGCTCCAGGCGATGAATCCCCAGCCGTTGGTGGCCGTGGCGGTGAGTTGGACGACCGCATTGCTGGGGTAGTAGTTCGTGGCGATGACCGACGCCGGGGAGAGATGAACGCTGCCGGGGCCCGCGGTGGTGACGTGGAGCGGGTAGGCCGGCCAGATTTCGACGCGGACGGGCGCGGCTTCCGCCCATTGGGAATGCGCGAAGTTATAGGCCATGGCGCGCACCGTGGCGCTGTTGTAGAGGGGGAACGCCCCCGCATACAGCGTGGCGGTGAAATCCGGATCACTGCCGTCGAGGGTGTAGTAGATTGCCGCGTCGGAGCCAAACCCGCTGCTCAGCGTGATTTCCGCCGTGTTGGTGCGGGTCACCGTGGCTTGGGCCGGGATGGCGCCGTCCACCTGGACGACCGGGCTGTTCAGGAGCCGGAGCACGGTGGTGGCCTTCGTGCTTCCATAGGGGTTGGAGACCTCCAGGGTATAGACGCCCGCCTGGGCTGCCTTGAAGTCCGTGATGTCCAGGCGGGTTCCCGCGGCGCCGGCGAGCGGCCGGCCGTTATGCAGCCACCGGCAGGTAAACTGGCTGCCCACCGCAACGTTGAAGTCCAGGCTGGTGTTCGCATGGGGAGCGAGCCAGATCACCGGCGGCGGCAGCGGGAAAATGACGGGCTCCGGCGGCGTCACCGGGATGGCCTCGGAACCGGCGGCGGCCGCCGGCGCGGGCGGCAGATCGGCCAGCGCCCGGCAGGCACCCAATAAACAGAGCAGAACCAGCACCCGCCGCGCCCATGATTCGGTCATATTCATGACGGGTGATATTGAATTGCGCCGCTCAAAAAGCAATGAGAAAATCCCGGGCGGCGAACGGCCGCCGGGCCGGGGGGAGGGGCGGGCTGGCTGAGGAATGGACAGAACCGCCCGCTTTTGAGGCACGCGGCGGGCGGGCGGGGGCGTTGGCGGCGCAAAGCAGGCGTCCGGACCGGCCTTAACCGCCGCCGTCCGGCCGCAGGCATCCTTTCTGCTACACGGGCAAGCGTGTACTTGGAATACTATGGCCTGACCACGCCACCGTTCGACATTACGCCGAATCCGCGCTTCCTGTTTTACAGCGCCAAGCACCGGGAAGCGTTCAACCACCTGCTTTATGGCATTCGCGAGCGCAAGGGGTTCGTGCAGTTGACCGGCGAGGTCGGCGCGGGCAAGACCACCCTCTGCCGCGCGATGCTGGAGCACTTGGACGACCATTACTCCACCGCCCTGATTCTCAATCCGATCATGAGCGCCGAGGAACTGGTCAAGGCGATCGCGCAGGAATATGGCCTGTCCGTCAAGGGGCTGGACCGGCTGGAAACCCTGGCGGCGATCAACGACTTCCTGCTGCGCCAGGTCGAGCGCGGCAAGGAAACGCTGCTGATCATTGACGAGGCCCAGGACCTGACGGACGATTTGCTCGAGCAGGTGCGGCTGCTCTCGAACCTGGAGACCGACGACCGCAAGCTGCTGCAGATTATCCTCTTTGGGCAGCCGGAGCTGCGCGACCGGCTGAACAACCCGCGGCTCCGCCAGCTCCGCCAGCGCATCACGGTGCGCTACCATCTGCGGCCGCTGACCCGCTACGAAGTCAGCCACTACGTGCAGCACCGGATTCATGTCTCGGGCGGAAACGGCACGCCTCATTTTACGCGCCCGGCGCTCTGGCGGGTGCATCATTACAGCCAGGGCATTCCCCGGCTGGTCAACGCGGTCTGCGACAAGGCCCTGCTGGCGGGCTTTGTCCAGCAGAGCGACCGGATTGATTACCGCATGGTCGGCCGCGCGGTGCGGGAACTGGAAGGAAATATCAACGCATGAGCTTAATCAATGACGCCCTGAAGCGGGCCAAAGCGGCGCAACAACAGACCCCCCCGCCGCCGGTCAATCTCCCTTTTCGCCCGGTTGAACCCGCCCCGGTGTACGTCCGGCGCGGCCTGGGCCTGGCAATGCCCGTCACGCTGACGATCGTCGCCTGCCTGGCGCTGCTCCTGCTCTGGCAATGGGCGCAACTCCGCAATGCCGGGGATACCCTCGAAGCCACCGCCCGCACCGCGCCGATCCCGGAAGCCGCCGCCGCGCCGCTCCCGGCTTCCGCCGCTATCCCGCAGCCCGAAGCGGCGCCGCTGCCGGAGGCGCCGCCGCCGCCCGTCCAAGCGGCCCCGGAAACCGCGCCGGCTCTCCCCGCGGCGGCCGAACCCGCGCCCGCGCCGGCGGCGTTGGCGGTTGCGGCGGCCCCGGAAGCGCAACCTGCCGAGGCCGAGCCGGCCGTGGCCCCCGCTTTGCCCAAACCGCCGCCCCTGCGGCTGCAGGCCATTATCTTCGATCCCCGGCGTCCCTCGGCCATGATTAACGGCAAACTGGTTTTCCTGGGCGACAAGGTTCGCGATTTCCGGGTGGCCAGGATAGACCAGGAAAGCGCTACGTTGGTGGGCGGCGGGCTGACCAACGTCCTGACCCTCTTGGAATAACCGCGCTCCCCGCGCGGCGCGGGGCGTTGCCCGGCGCTGACCCGGGGCGGGCGGGCCGGCCCCCGACGCCGCCGCCGCCGGTTATTGCCCGGCGGGCTGGGGTTCCGGCGGCAGTTCCTGAAGGCGCAGGTTGCGGAAGTCGAAAGCTTTATTCTCGGCCTGGAGGCCAAGGTAGCCGCGCGGGACATCCAGTTCGTGGAACTCCCAGGCCCGTTCGCCATCCACCTCCAGCGTGATTTTCCGGCCCCGCGCTTCAAGGCGGAACTTGACCCACTGATTCACCGGCAGGGGAGGCGTCTCCGCCGGCACGATGGTTTTATTGCCTTTCACCAGCCCGCCCAGCGCGTTGCGCGCCAGGTTCACCTGCCAGCCGTCCTGGGGCCAGGGTTTGCCCTCGAGTCCGGCGCGCAGGAAAATGCCGCTGTCGTATCCCGGCTCCCGGGCCCGCCATTCAACTTCCAAAATGAAGTCGGCATAGGGCTTCTCTGTGCGCAGCCATCCCATGCCGCCGACGAGGCGGAGGAGGCCGTTGGTGACGGTGAAAGACCCGCCGTGCATCGGCACCCAGCCGGACAGGTCTTTGCCGTTGAAGAGGGGTTTCCCGGACGCGCCGGACGCGGCCTCGGCTGCCCGGGCCGGCGGCAGCGTCCCGCCCGCCAGCAGCAGGGCGGCGCCGAGTGTTGCCAGGACCGTCTTCATGTCCGTGTATTCAACGGGGTTGCCATGCGGAGGGCAGCCTATCGCGCGCCGGGGCGGGGTGAAAGGCCAAAAGCGACCGGGGCAATCCGGCATTTGCCCGCGCCGCCGCGCCCCGGCTTCCGGAGCCGGCTGCCCGCCCGGGCCGCGCCCGCGCCTGGCGGAGGAAAGTTTCCGCACCGGCTCAAGGCTGGCGCACAGCTTCCAGTTGGCTGCGGTTTTCCGCCTTGATGACGTAGCCGGCGGGGGCGCTGACCTGGTAGAGGAGCCGGCCGCCGTCCTTGCGCCAGCGCAGCGTGACGGGGCCGTCCGCGGTCGGGTAGCGGCCTTCGCACCAGTCGAGGCGCGAGTCGGTGAAGCGGAGCTGGACGGCGCGGTTGACGGTATCCACTTCGCGCAGGCCCAGCACGTCGCGGTAAAGGACGCGGACGGCGCCGTGGGCGGCGAAGCCGTGGTTGCAACTGGCGTAGGCGCCGTCGTTTTCCCACAGGGTGCCGGTGCGGTCGGCCATGTAGAGCTGGTAGGCGAGGGATTCATCGAGCAACTGCTGGCACAGGCCGTAGCGGGACAGCAGTTCGAGGCGCAAGACGTTGCCGATGAAGGCGTTGGCGGGGTGGACTTCGGGGAAGGCCCTGGTCTGCTTGCGCTGGGGGCCGAAGTCCCGGACCAGGCGCTGCCACAGCTCGGAGTGCGTCTCGGGTTTGGCGATCTCGAAGAAGAAGGCGAAGTATTGGGCGACCTCGGTGCGATTGGTGGTAATCTGCAACCGGCCGTTCACGCGGCGGGCGTTGTCCACGAAGAAACCGCCCTGGAAAGACTGGTGGCGGATGGTTTCGCGGATGCGTTCGGCGTCGTCCACGAGATCGGTGAGGCCGTAGATTCGGCCCGCCGCCTCGAGGGCCCGGGCGTAGAGCATGTTGGAGGGGTAATTGACATCCTGCACGAACGAGTTGGCGGCGGACCACTCGACGAAAACCCAGCTCTCGAGCTTCTCCAGCAGGCCGTCGTCGTTGCGGAACTTCTTAAAATAATCCAGCAGGCGCAGCACGCGGGGGCGGAGGGCGTCCACCAGAACGCGGTCGCCGCTGCGGGCCAGGTATTCCTCCAGCTCGACGACGAACCAGAGCGCCCAGTTGGGGATGAACACGCCGTCGTTATGGTCGGCGGGGTAGCACATGGGCAGCATGCCGTCGGGCAGATGCTGGAAGCGCGGCGGCAGGGAGTAGTTTTCGAGGAAGGTTTGCTCGATGCGGGTGTCGCCGCAAAGATCTTTGGCGACGCGGGCGGTGAAGAAGCTGTCGCAGAGCCAGCCGGCGCGCTCGCGCGAGGGGCAGTCCATGAAGAGGTCGAGGGCGTTCTGGCGGAAGGTCTCGACGCCGGCGGCGAAGAGGCGGTTGAGCCGTTCGTCGCTGGCGGCGAACTGGGCCCGCGCCAGGCCGGCGCCGGCGTATTCGCGGAGATACAGGCTCCGGACCTCGCACTCGCCCTCGAGCACGATGAGCTTGAGGTAGCGGCAGGTGTACGGCTCGATGGATTCCAGCTCGTAGCTGCCCGGCTGCAACTCATAGCTCACGATGTTCACGCAGCCGAGGCGCTTGAAGTCCACGTCGTCGCGGACGAGAATTTCATCAAAGGTGAAAAACAGGCGGGTGGGGCGGCGGCAGTTAATCCGCGCGCCGAGAAAGCCGGTGAGATTGCAGCCGAAGTCCACGATCTGGTAACCGTGGGTGGGGAGCACCTGGGAGTCGGCGGGCGTCCAGGGCCGGTTGACGGGCTGGCGGGTGGCGTTGGTGAGGGTTTGCAATTCCAGCGAGGGAATGATCGCCAGCTCCTTTTCCGGGTAGCCGCCGAGCTTCGGGCCGATGGCCGTGAGGGAACGATCCTTCCAGGGGTGCTCCACCTTGAGACCGGTTTTGACCTGCCCCTGGGATACGAGCCAGGAAGGCTGGCGAACGGCGTAGTCGGGATAATCCACGCGGCGGGGCAGCAGCGCCCGGTCGGGCAGGACCGCGACTTTGGCCGCGGCGGACTTGGGAATTGGCTCGGTGCGCCAGCGGCTGTAGCCAGGCGCGAGCTGGTAGGCCTCCGAGAAGGGGCGCTGAAAACTGTAGCGCTGCACCTTTTGCACCCGCTCCGGCAGCAGCAGGGCGGTGAACGGCTCGCCTTTGCCGCCCGTGGCGGCCAGAACCCGGCCGCCCGCGATGACTTCGGCCTGCAGGAAGGAGGGCTGGTCCAGCAGGTAATAGCTGTTGGCGTTGTAGCCGGCCACCTCGAAGGCGACGACGTTTGCGCCCGGCTTGAGCTTGTCGGTGAGGTCCCACTCGTCCACCCGGAAAAAGCCATGCGGGCCGCGGGCGGGGCCGTGCGCCAGGAACTGGCCGTTAAGAAAAACCCGGTAGATCGAGCTGCCCGTGGCGCGCAGCAGAACCTTGTCCCGCGCGGGCGCGTTGAAGCTGGCGCGGAATCCGACGGTGATGTTCTTCTCGGTCTCGCGCCCTTTGGGCCAGAGCGGTTTGGCGGCCACAAAGGACGGCGTCGCGGCGGCAAGGTTCGCGCCCGCCAGCAGCAGGCCGAGCAACGGCAGCATCCAGGCCGCCGCGCGGGCAGCCGCTTTAATGGGCGATCCGATAAGGCAATAAGTCGTGGGCTTCATGTCGTCCGCCCATTGAAGCCTGAATTGCGCCCGGGCCCAATTAAAAAAGGTGGCCCGCGCTTTGGCGTCCCGCCGCAACGACGGCCCGGGGTACAAAGGAAGGGGGCCTCCAGGCCCCCTTTCTGGCTTCGCGGGAAACCTTCAACCAAAGGCTGAAGGGGAAGCCGTAGGAGCCTTAACTTTATTGCACGGCCCCAGGTTGTCAAGGGGGGAACCCGGCAGACGCGGCCCGGCGGCGGCTCTCAAGTTGCGGTGGAAACACGACCGAGGGAGGGGCCATTGGGCGCGGCCAACGCTTTGCGGGCGGGATTGCCTGGCGATTGGCTGACGGTTTTACGGGCGCTGGCGGGTCGCCCAAACCGGAACAATTCAGATTTCAATCTCAATTCGCCTCCACAGAACGTGTAAGCCCCCGGTTTTAAGAGCGGAAGGCATTCGGAATCCGGCGGCCAACCCGTTGAATCCACCAACCCAACAGTTCCCTGAGCCCCTCCGCTGGCCTGTCAGGCCCGTTTTGATCCCAGTAGAGCGGAGGCACAGGCTTGAACTGTGCAACGTCAACGTTTCAGATAAAACATTCGCGAAGCCAAAACCCATCCGAACGCCCGTCCGCCCGTGAAAACCCACTTTTTATCAGCCTTGGTTCCATAACCAACTGTTTTTACGGAACTTAGCAATAATCCTCCCATCCCCCCTCCTCATTTCGTCCTTTCCAGGCGCCTATATCTATTATCCAGATCCCTTGAAAATACCCTACCTTCAGGCCGTGTACAAGGGGTGTACAAGGGATGCCCATCGGGAGTCCATAGGCTTTTAGCGGGTACACCCGTTGAGCATCCCTTGTACACCTCTTGTACACGGCCTGGAGGCAGGGTAAAGCCAAGGTGGTTCCGGGGTATGCCGAAGTCGGCATGATTCTGCTTCTATTTTACCCCTCTCTATATCTAAACTATTGATTTTACTGACGAAAGGATCGGGATTCAGCAGCCATGCCCTTGAATTCACTAAATAAAGTGTTCGCCGGGGCTACGGTTTGGATGGTCAGGATTGCCCAAGCTCCAATAAAACGAGGGAGAGTGGTTGAGCTACCCAACTGAATCGTCTCGGCTGAGCTGCGGCTGACCGGTTGGCGGGTGGGCGCGGTTGGGCTGCGAGGGCGGGGCGGAGGCGCTTTTCGGTCGTTGCGAGGAATCTCTGCTTGCTGCGCCGGAGGGTTTATTGCTAAAAGGGAGCCCGCAACAACATGACGCCAGCTACTACCGCTTCAACCGAACGCAAACCCGCCGCGCCCAGGCATACCTCCCGCAACCCGTGGCTTTGGGTTCCGAGCCTCTATTTTTCCGAGGGCATTCCGTATGTGATTGTCATGACCATGTCGGTGGTCATGTATAAGCGATTGGGCATCTCCAATACCGATATCGCGCTGTACACTAGTTGGCTGTATCTGCCGTGGGTCATCAAGCCGCTGTGGAGCCCGTTTGTGGATATCACGCGCACCAAGCGGTTCTGGATTATTGCCATGCAGTATCTGGTGTCGCTCGGGCTGGCGCTGGTGGCGTTTTCGATCCAGGGCCCGGCCTTTTTCAAGTGGTCGTTATTCCTTTTCTGGATCATGGCGTTTGCGTCTTCCACGCACGATATTGCGGCGGATGGTTTTTACATGTTGGGGCTTACCAAGCATGAGCAGGCGTGGTGGGTGGGGCTGCGCAGCACGTTTTATCGGACGGCGATGATTGTCGGCAGCGGGTTGCTGGTGGTGCTGGCGGGGGTGTTGGAAAGCAAGAATGGGTTGCCCCCCGTCGAGATTCCCGTGCAGGCCAGCACGCAAGCGCCGGTGGTTGAGGCGTGGGATCCGGCGGCGGTTCGGTTTACGGCTCCGGACGGCGAATTGCGAGTGCTGGCGCAGCCGAATCCGCTGCCGATTGCCCTGACGGAGCGGAGCGCCGAGGAGGCCAGGGCGGTTATCGCCCAGGCCCGGGCCTGGAACCGCCAGCATGGGTTCATCGCGGAGGAGAATCCCGCGCCTGCCAAGGCCGAGTCGGATGCGCCGTCCTGGTGGACGGCGAATGTCTCCGGCCCGTTGGGCGGGTTGCTGACGAATTACTTCCCCCGTCCGCCCCGGAGTGTTTCATCGCAGGCGCCAGTCGCGGGCAATGTCGGCGTGCTTTATCTTTCCCTGTCCCAGGAACCGCCCGCGGGCCAGGAGATTGCCGTCAACTTCGGCCGCCAGCCGGGGGGGCTGGAATACATCGGCCTGGGTAAGAGCGACAAGGGTTTCAGCCTTAAGGAAGGCGAGCGTTTTGTGTTCAACGCCGCCAACTGGAATCAGCCGGCGATGGCCGTCATTCAGTTGGATCCCAAGCTCAAAGCTGACACGGCCGTGACCTTCGCCACCAGTTCGGGCAATATTCCGCTGGCCTGGTCTATCACGCTGTTTTTTGTGGCGGCGCTGTTCCTGGCTTTCAGTTTCTGGCATACCGTGATGCTGCCCCGGCCGGCCAGCGATGGGCCGGTGGTCACGCATCACAGCCTGTTGGGCGAGTTCTTTGGCACGCTGGGGTCGTTCTTCAAGAAGCCGGGCGTTGTGCTGTCCATGGCGTTTATTCTGCTTTATCGCTTTGATGAAGCCCAGTTGGTGAAGGTGATTTCGCCTTTCCTGCTCGACAGCCGTGAGGCGGGCGGGTTGGGGTTGACGACCAGCCAGGTCGGCGTGGTCTATGGCACGTTCGGCATCCTGGCGCTGACCTTCGGGGGTTTGCTGGGTGGGTTCATGGCCGCCAAGCATGGTCTGCGGAGGATGCTTCCCATCATGGTCGCTTCGATGTATTTGCCCAAGTTCGCCTTCGTCTTTCTGTCCTGGGCCCAGCCCACCAACTTTCTCATTACCTGCGCCGCGGTGGCGGTCGAGCAATTCGGCTATGGCTTTGGGTTCACCGCGTTCATGCTTTATATGCTGTTCTTTGCCGATGGTCCGCACAAGACGGCTCACTTCGCCATCTGCACGGGCTTCATGGCCTTGGGGATGATGATCCCGGGCATGTGGAGCGGTTGGGTGGCGGACCTGGTCGGCTACAAGCATTTCTTCGTGTGGGTTATCTGCTCAGCCATTCCCGGCTTCACCCTGGCGATGTTGCTCTACCGCAGGATTGATCCGCAGTTTGGCAAGAAAACATCGTAGCCATCTTGCCTGGGGCGGAGGCGAGTGGTGCAATTATGGGGGCCGTGTTCCCGAGCCGGGTGATTGGTTTTTTTATTTTTGCCGGGCGCGCCACATACACAACGGAAAAAAACTTTTTCACAGCCGTCCTGTCGGCAGAGAGTTTCCGGCGGTGGCAGCTTAAGTTAAGTGTTGTTTTTCCAAATACTTGTAGCCAGCGTGCGATTTCGGTTTTTTGCGGGAAGGTGGCGGCAAAAGAAAAGAAAGAAAGTGGTTGACAGAAAAGTCGTTTTGGTGTTTTTTATAGGCGCTGTCGCAAAGTGATCTTTGGAAGCTGCGGTGAGAGCCGGGTGCCCCTGTTGGGCGGTGGGTAGGATTTTCCGATGCGGCAACTTGCGAGAGCGCGGTAGACGATTAGACCTGATCAGGAATAGTTGAGTTAGAGAAGCTGCTTATGAAACGATTAATGAAGAGCGTTGTGTTGGGCTTGGTCGGCGCGAGTTTGTTGGTGGGGACGGCCAGAGCGGAAATCTATATCACCAATAGCGTTGGGCCTTTTACGGATACGTTGGCGCCCACCACGACCGAGTGGAACCATGTTTTTCAAGTGCAGGCTTTCGATGCGCACTTGGGGAGTTTGGTGGCTGTTTATGTCGAAGTGACAGAGAATGTTGATGTCAGCGGGTTTGTGCAGAACACCTCCGCCCAAAAGCAGAGCTTCTTCTTCAGGTCAGGCTCTGTGCTTACCGTGACGCTGCCCGGTGCGTTGGGCTTTTTGCAACCCAACCCGCTGGCGTTGACGCAGACCTACACGGATCTTGCCCCCGGCGCAACAGCTCCGTATGGTCCCGCTTCTGCCTCGGAAAGCGTTGATAATATGTATTTCGCCCCGCTTTCTGGATGGACATCCTATACTGGCCAAATGGTGAAGTTCCCGGCCTACACGTTGACCGATGAAAGAATCACGGGTGGCGGCGGAAATATTGTTGCGGCCATGAATACGATTGCCGGGGCGACGGTGAGCGTTACCTACTACTACATCCCGGAACCGGGCTCGCTCGCGCTGTTGGCGTTGGGCGGGGCGGCGCTGTTGCTGCGCCGGCGCAAGTAGAAGCGCACTGAGCGACTGCCAAAGTCAAGCTTTTCATTAAAGGCCGTCCCGTTGAACGGACGGCCTTTTAATTTATCCAGGGGCTTTAGCCGTCTCATTGGCGGCGTGGATAAAGACTGAGGACATTGCGGAGATCAGGAAGCTTGGGGGCCTGGTTCTGAAAGGCGACGCCCTTTGATTCACTCTGCCACTCGACTAACGAACGGCGCACAAGGGCGGCGTTCTCCGATGCGGCGGATAGTTACCGGAGTTGTCCTGATGGATTGAAAGCAAAACCGCCGCGCAGGTGATAGCTACGGCTGCGAGCGGCGGGTTTGTGTTTGCCGAAGGGCTGGAGGTTAGCTGGCGTAGATGGCGTTCGAGGCCGTACAGGAACGGGTTTTAACGCCGGCGCTCCAGCTTATAGCGGGGCCAGCACAATCCGGAACCCGGTATCCTTTCTGGTGTTGGTTGCGGCCAGGTTAGCGCGTTGAGCCGAGCGGCAGTAACTGCCGGGATAACTGAAGTAGTTTCCACCCCGAATTACGCGATGCGCCACGCCGGAGGTGGGACCCTGCGGATCGGTGACCGTCCCCGTGGGGTATTCTCCATACCAATCCTGGCACCATTCGCACACATTGCCGTGCATATCGTATAATCCCCAGGGATTGGCTTTCAAATAGCCCACAGTGTGCGTCACGACCGAACTGTTGCTTTTATACCAGGCATAGGCGGCCAGGTTTGAATAGTCGGGGTCGTCTCCGTAGCTGAATCGCGTTGTCGTGCCGGCGCGGCAGGCATATTCCCACTCCGCTTCGGTGGGCAAACGGTATTGCCATCCGGGCGCCAGTCGGCCCGCTGCCAGTTCCTGCCGGGTGAATTTGCCGCAATAGTTGGTGGCGTCATGCCAGCTTACGGTTTCCACCGGGCAATTTAGCGTGCATTCGGGATAACCATTGGCCGGCGTGAAGTAGCTGGGATTGTTTCCCATAATCGCCAGATATTCGGCTTGCCGCACTGGGTATTTGCCGATGTAAAAGCCCCGAGTCAGCACGACCGTGTGCTGGTCTTCGTCCGCATACCGACCAACTTCATTGGTTGGGCTTCCCATCGTGAAGGTGCCCGGCGAAATGTAAATCATGTTGGTCATCACCAATTGGAGCACGGCGCGATAAAACCGGTTGCCACAGGCGGGGTTTTGCGTATCGAAGTACAGGTACGGGCTGCTGGGCAGCGTAATAATGGCCAGGTCCTGCCAGGAGTTTGGATTCGACAGGTCGGTGGTGGTTTGAATGGCGTACACGCAGTTGACCACCCCGGTAATGGTAATTCCGGCGTAAAGGTGCATGCCGACGCCTGTCTGGGCCACCGCCGGCTTGGGCACTGCGCAGAAACTCAGAATGCCGAGCAGGAAGAACCACCGGAGCGTGCGCATGGTTTGGCGGCAAAACCCCTGACGCGGCTTCGGGTGCGAAGCCGCCGGGAATAGTGGCGCGGACGGGGAAAGAGGGTTGATTTTCACTGAGACAGCCTGACTTAACATATGTGGCAACTACGTTTACTGTTATTCTTCGGACTTGCTCGAGGAGTCCTGGCCAACAAGGCTGCCTCTGACTCAAATCGTTCAGGGTAATTACATAGCACTTTTTAAGCCAAACAGCAATGTGCCGCCATCTCCTCATCCCGCGGTTTAGGCGAACGCCGGGCGGAGCGCAAACATCCCCTTTCGCCTGCGAAATAGCGGGCAAACCGTGAGGCCGGAGATGCCGGCGTGCTTGCTCCGGTTTCGTGCCCGCGTGGGGCGCGCGCGCAAGGTGCCTTGGTCGAACGAGACGCTGTCCTTAAACAGGACATCTTTTCTTCCACCCCGCCTGCAGATGGCGTGCGCTGGGAGGCTGTTGTTCGCGGTGAGGCCGGATTTGTGATTGCGAATCGCCGCAGATAATTGGTAGCGTAGCCGGGTTGGCAAGAGTTTGACCTGAGCTTTGGCCGGTTAATGACGATGGAAAGAGAGCCCACGCGGCCCTGGAACTTTTTGACCACGGGTCGGCCCTGGCTGCTGGCCGGCGGTATGTTGGCGGTTTACCTGGCGACCCTGAGCTGCGGTGTTACGGCGGGCAACCTGCGCTCAGTGGTCGAATTAAGCGGCTGGAACTGGCAGCCGGAGGTCGCCGCTCCGGTGACGTTCCTGCTCACGTACCCCCTGCGTTGGCTGCCGGCCCGCGGTATTGCCCCGGCCGCAAACTTGTGCAGCGCTCTTTGCGCGGCTTTGACCCTGGCGCTGCTGGCGCGGTCGGTGGCGTTGCTGCCCGGGCAAAGGCGGATTTCGCTTCTGAGCCCCCGCATGGCTTGGCTGCCGCCGGCCCTGGCGGTCTTCGCCTGCGGCCTGCAGTTGACCTTTTGGGAAAACGCCATCCAGGCGGCTGGGGAAATCCTGGATCTCCTGCTCTTTGCCGCCGCGGCGTGGTGCGTGCTGGAGTTTCGGGTCACGCGCCAGCCGTCCTGGCTCACCTGGTTTGCGGTTGGGTACGGGCTGGCCCTGGCGAATAATTGGGCGATGGCCGGGTTCCTACCGCTGTTTCTGGTGGCATTTCTTTGGACCCGGCCGCTACACCTGCTGGATTTTCGCTTTGCCGCGCGGGCTTTGCGTCTGGGATGGAAGGCCGTTGCGCCGGAGCTCACGGCGGATTTTCGCCTTTGCCTGCGCCTGGCGCTGTGCGGGCTGGCGGGATTGTCGTTGCTGCTGCTGCTGCCTTTGCTGGCGCACTTTTCGACCACCCGGCATTTCGATTTTTGGCCGGCACTGCTCTCGGAACTGGGCGCCTACAAGCACATGCTGTTTCGCTTTCCCAAAGGCGTGATTCTTCTGTTAAGCCTGACTTCGATATTGCCGGCCCTTTTCATGGGCATAGGCCGCTGGTCGCTGCGCTTTCAATCGGACAGTCGCAGCCCCAAGTCCCTGGCGGTTCGAGGCGTATTTTACCTCATTCACGCAGCATGGTTGCTGGCCTGTATTTGGGTGGCGCTGGATTGCCCGGTCAGCCCGCGGCACCGTGGTTTGGGATTTGCCTTTCTTCCGCTGTATTATCTGGGGGCATTGAGCATTGGCTATTTCAGCGGGTATTTTCTGCTGGTCTTTGGCGCGCGCAACCCCAATGGCCTGCCGCGACGGTCTCTCGAAAAACTGGCGGCGGCGGCAACCGCCGGCATCGGGCTCCTGTTGCTGATTGTTCCAAGCCTGCTGCTTTACCGCAACCTGCCGCAAATCCGGGCAATCCACCGCGATCCCTGGCTGGGATATTTTACGCTGGTGGAGAAATCCCTGCCCGCGCAAGGGAGCGTAATCCTGTCCGACAGTTCCCTGCCGTTGCTCTTTTTCCAGGCCGCGTTGGTTCGCGACAGCAAGCCATTCCCGTATTTGCCGCTCGATGCCACGGCCCTGGACAAGCCCGCTTACCAGGCGTTTCTCGGCCGGGCGTATCCGCGGTTCGGGCTGGCCGGCACGCAGAGCAATCTCTTCGCGGAATGCGCCAGCCCGGTTGGCCGGGTGCGCTTGCTGGAAGCCCTGGCCAAGCGGCACGGCCTTTATTATCTCCACCCCAGTTTGGGCTACTATTTTGAAGCTTTCTATCCGCAGGCGCAGGGCCTGGTTTACCAACTGAAGCCGTACGGCTCCAATGTGGCAATCGCACCGCTCCCGAGCCCGGAGTTAATTGCCCGGAACCGGCAGTTTTGGCAGGAAGCTGAAACGAACCAGTTTGCAGCTCTTGCCCGGGCGCTGCAGCAAGGCAGCCCGCCAGCCATCCCGAATTGGATTCAGCGCCTGCTGGCGCGCATTCATCTGCAGAACGAGCCGAACCGCAGCGCCCAGATTGTTGGCGCCCGTTACGCGCGCACTCTTAATTACTGGGGCGCGGAATTGCAGGAGGGGCGGGCGTATTCGGAAGCCGCGCAATACTTCCGCCAGGCCAGGGAGCTGAATCCGGACAACGTCGCCGCGCGGGTCAACCAGGATTTCAACGCAGAATTGCAGGCCGGGCGCCCTCCCGTCCTTGCGCCCGCCACGGCCATCGAGGAAGAGGCTGGCTACCGGCGCAAATGGGAACAGGTGATTCTGGAAGACGGGCCGTTCGCTGAGCCCAACTATTGTTACCAGGTCGGCAGCGCGCTCGCCCGGAACGGGCTTTATCACCAGGCCCTCCAGCAGTTTAGGCGGGTGCAAACTCTGGCTCCCGACCTGACGGATGCCCGTTTCTGGATGGCCCGGCTGTTTATCCATACCGGGCATTACTCGAATGCGCTGGCGGCGGTTAATCAGATTCTGCAAGCCCATCCCGACGATGACAACGCCTTGTTCCTCAAAGCGGTTGCACTGCTTCAGTCCAAAGCCTATGAGGAATCCCTCGTCCCCTTTACCTACTTGATTAACCATTACCCCAGTAATTACGCCGCGCAGCTAAACCGGGCGATTGCGTATCTCCAGTTAGGCCGGCTCGATGCCGCCCGCCGGGACTACGAGCAAGTGGCCCAGGCCCTTCCCCGGTCCTACCAGGCCTGGTTCGGGCTGGCTGAAATCGCGTATCGGCGAAAGGATTTCCCCGCGGCGATTACGAATTATCAGCGTTACCTGACCAATGCGCCTCCGGATACGCAAGAGGCCGGGCAGGTCCGCGCGCGCTTGGAGGAACTCCAGCGTAATTCGCCTTGAGCTTGATTGTCGGGCGCTCCGGCCGGCAGCTACCGTTTTTGGTGGTAGTCCGCCCGGGAGTATTTCTGCGCGGTCAGCGCGCGCGTTTCTTCGAGCAGTTGCGCGTCAGGCTTGAACTCCGCCCAGGCCAGACCTTGCCCGGCAGCTCCCGCCGCACGCATCGCCTGCTCCCAATCCGCGCGGGCGAGCGAGAGGTCCCGCGGTTGGACCGATCCTTGAATGAGCAGGCCGCTGCGGGTGCGGCGTTGGGCGGCCCCGGCGATTTTCCGGCCTTGCCAAAGCAAATCCGCCGCTTCGTGCCCTTGGAAACATTGGCCGGGAGCGGTCGGGTTGGGCAGCGGGGCTAATTCCGTGGCGAGGCCGATAAGCTGGAAAGCGGACTGTATCCATTCGTGGATGCGGCGGTAGCTCTCCCGGGCACAGAGCGCATACCAAAAGTGGGATGGCGGGATGGCCAGGCTGTAAGTCCAATCGGCATCATGCGGCACCAAGCCGCCGCCGGTGGGCCGCCGCACGAGCGGGCGTAAATGCGTGAGGCGCTCGACATCGGCATATTTCTGGAAATATCCAAATGAGGCAGCCGGTTCGTTCCACCCATAAAAGCGCAGGACGGGCTGGCCCAGGCGCGGCGCAGCGCGCAGCAGGGCTTCGTCCAGAGCCATGTTGGTGGACGGATCGGCCGGGCCGGATTGGAGCAGGTGCCAGGGTTGAGCCTGCATTCGTGAGGACGATGGAATGCCGGGCCGGCTAGCCCGCTGAGGTTTGTTTGCGCCGCCCGCCTTGCGCTGGAGGGGTCATAAGCAGTGAACAATCAAATCGGGGTGGTCACTCCAATCCGCGGGCACAGTGCCCGCAGTTCGCAGCCGCGGCAATCGGGTTTGCGCGCGGTGCAGCGGCGGCGGCCATGCCAGATCAGCCAGTGGCTGAACTGGGTCCACTGCGTCTGCGGCACCAAAGCCATGAGCGCTTGCTCGATCTTTTCGGGATCCTTTTCCTGCGTCAAGCCGAGTCGCTGGGCCAAGCGGGCAACGTGCGTATCCACGACCACCCCGTAGTTGAGATGAAAGGCGTTGCCCAGCACGACATTGGCTGTTTTGCGGCCCACCCCATCCAGTTGGGTGAGGGCTTCCATTGTGTTTGGCACCTGGCCGTCATGCCGCTCCACCAGGGCCTGGCCACAGCCTTTCAGGCTCCGAGCCTTGTTGCGATAAAACCCGGTCGTTCGGATATCCTGCTCCAGTTCGGGGAGCGGCACCCGGGCGTAATCGGCGGCGGAGCGATACTTTTTGAAGAGCTTGGCCGTGACGAGGTTGACCCGCTGGTCGGTGCACCGGGCCGATAGGATGGTTGCCACCAGCAATTCGAGCGGGTTGGAGTAATTCAGCTCGCAATGCGCGTTCGGGTAGGCTTTGGCCAGGCTGGCCATAATCTTCCGCAGTGGCACACCCGGAGCATCTTTGATTTTTCGAGGCATAGCGGAAGCGAGGATAAACTCAGTCAACCCCGGCGGCAAGGTGCCGCCGGGGTGACGAAATAGAGGGTGCGCGTAGAACTACTTTTCGGTGTCAGCCGGTTGCGTCGTCGCGTCGGTGGGGGCCGCGGGTGCCGGGGCGGCCGGCTCAACCTTTGCCGGCTTCTTTGTGCCGATTCCGAGCCGGTCAAGGAGGCAGTCCCTTTGCTTAGGGAAGAGGAAGTAACCGGCGATCGCCAGCACTATGAGCACCAGGATGATCTTCGGCCACGGGCTTTTCTTCTCGGCGAACGGGTCCATGAGATCGCGTTGCGAGCCGGGGGGCAGTGCCGCTACACCCGTGAGCGAGCCGCCAAAAGGCACATTTATCTTCGCTTTGGCGTTTACCGCCCAACCGTTGGCGTCCAGAATCGGGCCGAGGTTGCGCCGGCGCAATTTTAACCATGCGATGATCATGGACGGCGCGGAAATGGCCAGCAGGATGAGGACAAAAAGCAGGGGAATCTGCCACCAGGACAGACCGAGAATCTTGCCGAAGATGCCCCCCAGGGCGGCCAGCAAGGTGCTGAACACCAAACCAATGGCGGCCAGGGTGCCGGTGTCAAACTTGGTCTTGGGCGGCGCCGCGGGTTTGGGCGCCTCGCCGCTGGCTACGCTTTGGGCGGTTTCAGCCAGCTTGGCATCCGCCGACGCCTCCGCCGCCGCGGCGCGTTTGGCGGCCATCTCTTCGATCATCCGCACCAGCTTTTTATACGGCGACCAGAATGCCTGCCGAATGCTGATCGGATTGTCCACAATCTTGGTGATGGTGGCGTCCCAGTCCCGGCCCTTGCGATCGTAGAAGATGCCGTTCCGGCCCACCATGAGATTGTCCGAGTCGCCCCCGGTGAAGGCGGCGACTATTTGCAGTTTTTCTCCGGAGCCTTTGCGATAGCAGTCGCAATAAGCCAGGTAGGTGCCGGCCAGGGCTGCCATGGTGGCGTGTTTGCCGGCGTCTTCGACGGTAAGGCAAAGATCGCAGCTCCGTTGATCCAGGTACAGCGTTCCGGCTTGAAAGATTGCCTTGTCCTTGCGCCCGTAGAAGTCGCGGAAGTTGACGAAGTTATTGCAGAGTTTGCCCAGATCACGATGGTAGCGCACCAGCCGGTTAAGCCCGATAACGGCCTGGGCATGGCCTTCCTTTTCCTTGTCTTTGGCAATCAGCGCCGTGAGGGTTTCCCTGGCCTTGGTGGCCAGAATTTGCCGCACCCGCGCGAGCCCAATCTTTTCGACCGCCCCGCCGGCTTTGCTGCCGCTCCAGGCGTCAAAGGGGGCCAGCTTGGCGAGCAACGCGGCCCAATCGGCCTCGGTGAGGGAAGTCTTGTCTCCCAGCAGGGGTTTGACGGCGTCCGCATATAGCTTGGCCAGTGCATCGGCCCAGGCGGGATTGACCCCGCGGGTGAGCGGCAGGGCCTGGTCGGCGCCTACTTGCGCGAGCGGAAAGCTGGCAATATCGGCATGGGTCGTTGTGAGGTCTTTGGTCCCCAGCGCGACAAACTCTTTCTCATCGCGGTTCAACGCGTTCACGGACCGCGGATCGAAAGCCGCCAGGCGGCAGCGGGCGAAGAAATCATCCACCTTGGCCTTCACGCCCTTGACGGCGGCCGCCGCGGCTTCCGTGTTCAGTCCCAGCGGCAGAATCCTGGAGTCCCCTTCCGCTTTCTTCCACCATTCGGCATACGCGGCGGCCTCAGCGAAGAACTGGTCCACCTTGGCCTGGGAAACCCCGAGCTTGCCGCAGGTTCCTTTCTCGCCGCCGAGACAATCAATAATGTCGTTAATGACCGCCTTGGTCGCATCGTCGCTGGCGGAATCGGCCGGCACAATCCCGTCCCCGTTGAACGGCTGGTCGGCAAAGGTTTGGGCGGCGCCCATCGCTTCGTCTATCGTGATATCGGCGGTTTCCGTCTTGCCTAAAACCTGCCGGGCAAAGGCAGCGATTTGTTTGCCCTCCGGAGCTGCCTCGTTGATTGCCGCGAGCCGCAAGGTGGGAGAGCCTTTGATCAGGTCATCCGGATTCTTGAGCAGGCCGCCGGCCCATTTAACGGCCGCAATCAGCTCCGGCGCGCGCACGCGGCCGTCTTTATCGGTGTCAATCAAGGCCAGGGTGGCCTGGTCAAACTCCAGTCCGGTAGTCGGGCAGGCCAGGGCGACCCACAACTTCTGGTCGAGTTGATCCAGCGCCATCAGGTCGGCGCCCGTTTCCAGTTTGACCTGGTCAAACCCGCCGGCGCGAAAGAACTTCCACGAGTGATTAGTATTCATAGGCATTCGTTAATTATCAGGTTAATACAATGACACGATTCACGGCCTCAATTTGGGCTTACCTGCTCAAACCCTACCTGAAACCATTCCGGTTGGCCACTGCTAAAATTGCGGGCCAGATGCCGCCCCACAGGGGGTGGCCGGGGAGGGCGAGACCGGCATCAGGGCGCGGCCGCCGGCGCCGGTTCCAGTTCCAACTCCTCTTTCTCCGGCGGCGGCGCTTTGAGGGGGGTCCCGTCGCTCGCCTCGGGATACTCGAAAATCTGGCCCTCGTGATTGCGGATGATTACGCGCTCGGCGTTGCGGCTCAGGACGTACTCCGGCGCCACCGGCACCTTGCCTCCACCGCCGGGCGCGTCAATTACATATTCCGGCACCGCGTAGCCCGTGGTATGTCCGCGCAATTGCTCCATGATTTGCATTCCCTGGCGCACGCTGGCGCGCAAATGCGCGGAGCCGGCCACCAGGTCGCACTGGTAGATATAGTAGGGCTTCACGCGGCACATCAGCAGCTTTTGCACATGCGCGGTCATGATTTCGGGCCGGTCGTTAACCTGCCGCAGCAGCACCGATTGATTGCCCAGCGGAATGCCCGCATCGGCCAGCCGCCCCAGCGCCTCACGCGCTTCGGTGGTCAGCTCCCGGGGATGGTTGGAGTGGATGCTGATAAACAGCGGGTGATGCCGCTTGAGCATCGCGCACAGCTCCGGGGTGATGCGCTGCGGCAGAAAGATCGGCACCCGCGAGCCAATCCGCAAAAACTCCACATGCGGAATGGCGCGCAACCGGCCGAGCAAGTGCGCCAGCTTGTCGTCGTTGAACAACAACGGATCGCCGCCGCTCACCAGCACGTCACGCACTTCGGGATGCTGGCGGATGTAATCAATCTGCCGATCGTAGTCCGGGTGAAAATCATACCCGCTGGCATTGCTCACCAGGCGCGACCGGGTGCAATAGCGGCAGTAGGACGCGCACCGATCGGTCGCCAGAAACAATACCCGGTCCGGGTAGCGATGCACCAGGCCCGGCACCGGCGAATGCGCGTCCTCCCCGCAGGGATCGCGCATTTCCCAGGGCGCCACATACGTCTCTTCGACCCGCGGGATAACCTGCCGGCGGATCGGGCAATTCTCGTCGGCCGGGTCAATCAGGGTGAAGAAATAAGGCGTGATGGCCAGCGCCAGCTTGCGGTTGGCCAGCTTGGCGCCGGACAACTCCTCCGGCGTGAGCGTCGGCATCAACCGCTGAAGCTGCTCGACGGTCGTAATGCGCTGCCGTAATTGCCAGTGCCAGTCGTTCCATTCCGCCTCGGGCACATTGGCCCAAAATCCACGTCCCGCCGGGCGAAAAGCCTTGAGGGCTTTTGCCGGGCTGCACGATGGCGGCTTTTCGCCGTCCTCTGATGAAGCTAAATCACGCATTTTTCGACTAAAGTCGGATTAGCGCACTATAATTTTGATCGGCCACCTGTCAAGGAACCCTCGGTCGGATTTTGTTTTCCGGCCGCCCGGGGCCGCGGCGGCTGGCGGCGCGGGCCAGCGCGCTTCAAGCCAAATCCAGCGGATCAATGTCCACGGACAGCGCAACGCCGTCCGGCAGCGGCAATTCCTGCGTAATCCCCGCCAGCCGCCGGCTCAGCGCGGGCATGCTCCGGGCGCGCAGCATGATCTGGTAGCGATAATAGGTTTCGGCCCGCAACAACGGCGCCGGGGCCGGGCCGCTGAGCACCAGTCCCGGAAGTTCACCGGCTGCCTTTTCCAGTTCGCGCTTCAGGTGGGTGGCCGAGAGCTTGACCTTTTCCTCGTTGCGGCCTTTGAGGGTCAGCAAGGCGATGCGGCTGAGGGGCGGGTAGTTAAGCTGCGCGCGGAACTCAATTTCCTGTTGATAAAACCCCACAAAATCATGCCGGCGGGCGAATTGGATGGCGGGGACAAAGGGCGTCAACGCCTGGACGAAAACCTCGCCTTCAACGTCGCCGCGGCCGGCGCGCCCGGCCACCTGCGTCAGCAGTTGAAAGGTCCGCTCCCCGGCGCGGAAGTCCGGCTGATGCAGGGTAAGGTCGGCGTAAATGATGCCGACCAGGGTGACATTGGGGAAATGCAGGCCCTTGGCGATCATTTGCGTGCCGACCAGAATATCAATCTGGCCGGCGCGGAAATCGCCCAGGATGCGGCGGTAATCCTCCTTGCGCTTCAGCGCGTCGGAATCCATCCGCACCGCCCGCGCCTGCGGAAAGAGTTTCGCCAGCGCGGCCTCGACTTTCTGCGTCCCCAGGCCGGCATAGCGGATGGCCGGATTCCGGCAGTGGGCATTCGGGCAGACGGCCGGCACCGGCGCGACATGCGCGCAGATATGGCAGCAGAGTTTCTGCTCCTGGCGGTGGTAGGTCAGCGAGACGCTGCAGTTGGGGCATTCGGCGACGAAGCCGCACGCCGGGCACTGCAGGGAGCTGGAGTAGCCGCGGCGGTTCAGAAACAGGATGACCTGCTCCTTCTGCTCCAGCCGCCGGGCGATCGCCTCTTTAAGCTGCGGCGAAAAGATGGGAATCCCTTTCTCCGCGCGCGCCGTCTGCCGCATGTCCACCACGCGCACGTAGGGCATCTTCCGGCCATCAGCCCGCTCCGGCAGCGTCAGCAGCCGGTACTTGCCCTTGACGCAATTATGATAGCTCTCCAGCGAGGGCGTCGCCGAGCCGAGCACCACGACCGCCCCCTCCATCCGGCCGCGCATAATCGCGACGTCGCGCGCATTGTAGCGGGGCGCCTCTTCCTGCTTGTAGGTGTGTTCGTGCTCTTCGTCCACGATGACCAGGCCCAGGGGCGCCACCGGCGCAAAGATGGCCGAGCGCGCGCCGATCGCGATCCGCGCCCGCCCCTGCCGGATCTTATGCCACTCGTCGTGCCGCTCGCCGGCGGATAAATGGCTGTGCAGCACCGCGACCAGCGTCGGCTGCGGCCCCGCGCTGAAGCGCGCCTTGAAGCGTTCCACCGTCTGCGGCGTCAACGCGATTTCCGGCACCAGCACCACCGCCCCTTTGCCCTGTTCGAGGGCGTGGGCGATGGCTTGCAGATACACCTCGGTCTTGCCGCTGCCCGTGACGCCGTGCAACAGAAAGGTTGCCGCCCGCGCTTCGCCGGACATCGCTTCCCGCAGGGCGGCCAGCGCCCCGGCCTGCGCCGGGTTGAGCGCCAGCGGCTGCGTTGGCAGAATGTGCTCGCCCGCGTAGGGATCGCGCTCCGCAATTTCCGCGGTGATCCGGACCAGGCCCCGGTCTTCCAGCCGGCGCACCGTCCCCGCCGTGGTCTTGCCCAGCGCCAGCAATTCCCGCAGGGGCAATTCGCCGCGCGCCCGCACGATCTGCCACACCTCCCGCTGCCGGCGCGGCAGCTTCGGCGCCTCTCCCGGGGCGGTGGCGCGCACCTGCAGCCGCGCGCGCCAGTTCGCCTGCTCGCGCCGCACCGCCACCGGCAGCACGCTTTTCAACGCGGTCTCCGCCGCGCAGCAATAATACTCGCCGATCCACCGCGCCAGCTTCAGGATCCCGGGCGTCACCAGTGATTGCGTCCCGACCACCTTCAGGAGGGGCCGGAGGCGGGGTTGCGCCGACTCTTCGGCCAGCCCGGTCACGCACCCCATCACCTTGCGCGCCCCAAACGGCACCTGCACCCGGCTCCCGACCTCCACCTGGCCGGCCAGCTCGGGCGGGATGGTGTAATCGAACTCCTTGCGGAGGGCGATTTCCAGGGTGACGCGCGCAATCATGTTCGTTGGTCTCGGGCGCCGCCGGGCTTTGCAGGCCGGCGGCCGGGTATTCTCTACCGCTTTGGGCAAAGGTTTCCAATCCCCAAAATGGGCTTTGACCCTCAGCCGCTCTCAACCCTACGCTGTCGGCGTGGAAAACGGAAATGCCAGTGCGCCAACTTCCCCGTGCGCGCGCCGGTGGCTGCGGCGCCGGCCGTGGCCGGGATCGCCGACCCGGTATTGGGGCGGGATGCTGCTCCGCTTTCTGCTGACGCTCCAGGGCCTCGGCGCGTTCGCGTTAATCACGCTGGGCGTGATGATCACCCGCTTCCGCGCCGCGCGGGCGGTGATCCGCCCGCTGGTCTTCGCGGAAATTTCCCGCGCCGGGCTGCGGCTGCTGCCCCTGTTCCTCTTTATGGCGGTGGCGCTGGGGCTGGTGGTCATTGGCCAGACGGTTTCCTGGCTCACGCGCGTCGGCGCCATCAACTTCCTGGGCACGGTCATGGTGGTGGTGGTGGTGCGCGAATTAGGCCCGCTGGTGACGGCGCTGCTGGTGGTGGCGCGCGTTGGCACGGCCAACGTGATCGAGCTGGGCACCGCCCGGGCGACGGGGGAAGTCGAGGCGCTGGAGGCGCTGGGCATAGACCCGGTGCATTACCTCGTGGTGCCGCGCGTGCTGGGCATGGCGCTGGGCGTCTATGCGTTGACGGTGTATTTGATCCTCGGCGCCCTGGCCAGCGGCTATCTCTGGGCCTTCGTGCAGGATGTGCCGCTGCTTCCCGGCGATTACCTCCGCCAACTGGCCGGCGCCCTCAGCGGGTTGGATTTCGTCCTGCTGGCCGTCAAAACCTTCGCCTTCGGCGCCATCATCGCCCTGGTCACTTGCTACCACGGCCTGGCGCAACCCTTGCGCCTGGAAGAAATCTCCCGCGCCACCGTCGCCGCGGTGGCCCAGAGCGTCGTCGCCTGCGTCCTGCTCGACGCCCTGTTTATCATCCTTTACCTCGCGACATGACGCCTCCGCTCCCCGCCCCGGATGAAGTGCCGGCTCTCGAGATGATCAACGTGGCCGTCGGCGCGCTGCATGACCCCGCGATCCGGGTCGCCGAGAACATCAACTGGACCGTGCGCCCCGGCGATTACTGGGTCATCGCGGGATTGCACGGCGCGGGCAAGAGCGATTTCCTCCGGCTGGCCGGGGGCGTGATGCCGCCGCAACAGGGCCAATACCGCTTCTTCGGAGAACCCATGCCCATCTTCGAGGACGCCCGCCTGCCAACCCGCCTGCGCCTGGGCCTCGTGTTCGACGGCGGCCAGTTGTTCAACCACCTCACCCTCGCGGAGAATGTCGCGCTCCCGCTGCGCTACCACCGCAACCTGGGCCATGCCGAGGCCGCCGCGGCGGCGGCCGAATTGCTGGCGGGCCTGGAGCTGGAGCCCTGGGCCCACCGCCTCCCGGGCGCGGTGGGCTACGGTTGGCGGAAACGCGCCGGCCTGGCCCGCGCCCTGGCGCTGCAGCCGGAAGTGCTGCTGGTGGATAACCCGCTTGGCGGGGTGGACCCGCGGCAGGTGCACTGGTGGCTTGCCTTCCTGGATCAACTGTCCCGGGGGCACCCCCTCCTGCGGGGCCGGCCAGTGACACTGGTCGTCACCGCCGCCGATTTCCCGCGCTGGCAAGGCCACGCCCGGCAATTTGCGCTCCTGCGCGACCGCCGCCTCCGGGTGCTGGGCGGCTGGGGCGAAGTGGCGGCCGCCCGCGAGGACGCCGTGCGGGAGTTATTGACGAAAGAAACACAAACCGGATAATCCCCCACGGAATGGCGCTCCAGGATCTGACACCGCAATTGCGCACCCGCCTCAGCCGCATGGAACGGCTCGTGGGCGGGTTCGTGACCCTGGCGATGGCGTTGCTGACCTTTGGCTTCGCCTATTACGTTTATCATACCGTCGAGCGCAAAGGATGGTTCCTCACCAAGGCTTCCTATTATACCTACACCGACCGCGCCACCGGCCTCAAAGTCGGCGACCCCGTGATGCTGATGGGCCTGGCCGTCGGCCAGATTACCCGCATGGAGCCGATGCCGCCCGAGGAGTTCTACCACAACATCTACGTCGAATTCGAAATTAAGGACCCCTACTACGGCTACCTCTGGACCCAGGGGTCGCGGGCCAAAGTCACCACCGCCGACCTGCTCGGCAAACGCATCCTGGAAGTCACCAAAGGCACCGGCGGCTACCCCACCTACATCTTTTATCCGCTGCGCGAAGTCCAGCCCGCCGAAGCGCGCGCCCTGCCCGACCCCGCCCACTGGCTGCTGGCGCAGGAAATCTGGGATGAAAGCGGCACCAACCTGCTGGCCAAAGCCAAGACGCCGCTGGCCGAATTGCCCGCCGCGGCCCTGGACGCCTGCACCAACCTGCTCCTCATGAACACCGCCGAAGAACGGAAGCTCATGACCGGCATCTGGAACGACCGCGAAGGCCGCTACGACCCCTGCACCCGCAAAACCAAGCCCTACTGGCTGCTGGCCGATGAATCCGCCGCCGTCACCGAACGGCTCGAAAAGTTCATGGAAGAAGTCGAACGGGCGCTGCCCAATATCCTGCAGTTGACCAACTCGCTCGCGGCCGTGCTGGCCAACAGCACCAGCCTCACCTCAAACCTGAACAATACCGCCCTGCAGACCCGGCCCGCCATCAGCAACCTCACCGCCCTCACCGCGCGCCTCAATGAGCCCGGCGCACTGGGCGAATGGCTCTTTCCCACCAATCTCCACCGCCAACTCGAAGACACCCTCGCCACCACCGATGCCGCCATCGCCCGGGCCGACTTCAACCTCACCGCCCTGGCCGAAAACCTGGGCCGCTCCCTCGACAACCTGGCCAACCTGACCCACGGCCTGAACGACCAAATCCAGGCCAATACCAACATCCTCAGCGAACTCTCCCGCGCCATCGTGGAGGCCGACACCTTTCTCCAGGGCCTCAAGCGCCACTGGCTCCTCCGCTCCGCCTTCCGCTCCAAAGAAACCAACGCGCCGCCTCCGCCGCGCCCGGCCCCGCCCATCCGCTCCCCCAAAGGCGCGGACGAACGCTAACTTCAAATTACGCGGCCGGAACCACGGGCCGGGCGAGGTTAAGCGGGCGGATTAACCGGATTCCCGCACCCGCCAGAAACCATGCCGCAGGGGGAGTTTTGACTGCTGAGCCGGACCGATTCAGATTTCGCCTCCAATTCGACCCCACAGATGCTCAAGTCCCCGGTTTTAAGGGTTAAAGACATTCGGAATCCCGCGGCCAAACCGTTGAATCCCTAACCCAACCGTTCGTTAAGGCTATCCGCTGGCCGGTTAGGCTCGATTCGGCCCTGATGGAACAAGGAGGCATGGTTGAACCAGGCAACGTCAACGTTTCAGGTGCGCCATTCGCAAAGCCAAAAGCCACCCGGACACCCACTCGCCCTTGAAAAGCCGCTCCCTGCCAGCCCTAACTTCATAACTAGCTGTTTTTACGGAACTTAATAATCATCCCCCCGTCCTCTCCCATCGTTTCGGCCTTTCCCGGCATCCACTGCCATAACCCAGATGCCTTGGCCCTGCCCTGCTCCCAAGCCGTGTACAAGGGGTGTACAAGGGATGCCCATCGGATGCACCAGCTAAAATCCCATGAACTCCCGGTGAGCATCCCTTGTACACCCCTTGTACACGGCCTGGGGGCAGGGTAAATCCAGGGTAAGTCCAAGGTGCGTCGAAGCCGGTATTACTCAGGTTTTGCCTCTATTTTATCCCTCCATTTGCGTAAACCATTGATTTTACGGGCGAAAGGCTCGGGATTCGGCAGCCATGCCCTTGAATCCGCTAAAAAAGGGGCTCGTCGGGGCTGCGGCCTGGGCGGCCAGGTCCGTCCCGGGGCCCCGGTGGAACGAGGGCGGGTGGATGCCATGCCCGGCTGAATCGTTCCGGTTTAGCACTTCAACCGGGGGGGCTCCCAAAGGAGATGCTCCTCCTTCTAACGGTTTCGCCTCGCACGCCCAAAGACGTCTTTCCTCTTTGCGTGCCGTTCTGCGTCCCCGCCGCTTTCAGCCGCAGGAAACAATGACGCCCCTTCTTTGCCGGAGAAGGGGGGGCTCACCCCGGACGGCGTCCCGGCTCTGCTCGTGCCGGCCGGGGTGCTTGACGCCGGGGGGCGGTTCGCATATATTTCGTTTATTGGCGAATTGAGAAAGTAGATGAAAGGCTTCCTGAATATCACGAAGGCGCTGGCGGACGAGAACCGGCTTCGGCTGATGATGGCGCTCCAGGGGGGCGAGGTGTGCGTGTGCCAACTCACCGAACTGATGGGGCTGGCGATGTCCACGGTGTCCAAACACCTTTCCGTGCTCTACCAGGCGGGGCTGGTGAAGGCGCGGAAGGAGGGGCGCTGGATGTATTATTCGTTGCCCGGCAAGGGAGCGCCAGCGGCGGCGCGGGGGGCGGTGGTGTGGGCGCGGCGATCGCTGGCCGGGAAGGAGCAGGTGGCCGCGGATGCCCGGCGGCTCAAGCAGGTGCTGGCGATGGATATCAACGCGCTCTGCCGGCGGACGCGCGGCTCCCGAAGCTGAGCGCCCGGTGGCCGGCGCCGAAATGTTGCCGTGAATGAATAGCATCACGTTCCAGGCAGGGGCGGGGATACTGAACCGCGAGTTGAAAGTGTTTGGCGGGTTCCTCGCCGTGTTCGGATTGGTGTTTTACCTGCCGGTGGGGGTGGCGCGGTTTGACAACGCACTGCAGGAGGGGCTGGCGCTGACGAAGGGGTATGCCCGGGAGCATGTGCTGCTGTGCCTGGTGCCGGCGTTGTTCATCGCGGGGGGCATTGGCACGTTTGTAAGCCAGGCGTCCGTAATGCGATACCTGGGGCCAAAAGCGAACCCGGCGCTGGCTTACGGGGTGGCGTCGGTCTCGGGAGCAATTCTGGCGGTATGTTCGTGCACGGTGCTGCCGCTGTTTGGCGGCATCTGGATGCGGGGGGCGGGGTTGGGGCCGGCGACGGCTTTTCTGTATTCGGGGCCGGCGATCAATGTGCTGGCGGTCGTGCTGACGGCACGGGTGCTCGGGTTGGAATTGGGGGTGGCGCGGGCCATCGGGGCGGTGAGCTTTAGCGTGATCGTGGGACTCGTAATGCACGGGGTATTCCGGCGGGAAGAACAGGCCAAAGCCGCCGCGGCAGCGGCGATGCCCGCGGTCGCAGCCCGGCGCCCGCTTTGGCAGACGGTCTTATTTTTCGGCTCGATGGTGGGGGTGCTGGTCTTTGCGAACTGGAGCCCGCCGGCGGAACCGGCGGGACTGGGGGCGGCGATCCATGCGTGGAAATGGCCGCTGACGGGAGGTTTTGCGGCGGGGTTGGGATTATCGCTGGGATTGTGGTTCGGGTTCAAGTGGCGGGAACTGACGCTGGCGGCGATGCCGGTGGGGTTGCTGAGTTTGGTATTTCCCCACTCACCGCTGGCGGCATTCATCACGGGTTGCGCGGCGCTGGCGGTGCTGTGCGCGCGGAACGAAGGCGAGGGGCGCGAATGGCTGGACGCAACGTGGACGCTGGGCAAGCAGATATTTCCGCTGCTGCTGGCCGGGGTGTTCCTGTCGGGAATCCTGCTGGGGCGGCCCGGGCACGAGGGGTTGATGCCGTCGGAGTGGGTGAGCCGCTCCGTGGGAGGGAATTCGCTGCGAGCCAACTTCTTCTCGTCGGTGGTGGGCGCGTTCATGTATTTCGCGACGCTGACGGAGGTGCCGATTTTGCAGGGGTTGATCGGGGCCGGAATGGGCCGCGGGCCGGCGCTGGCGCTGCTGCTGGCGGGGCCGGCGTTGTCGCTGCCGAGCATGTTGGTGCTGCGGAGCATCCTGGGCACCCGAAAGACAATCGTGTATGTGGCGTTGGTGGTCGTAATGGCGGCCCTGGCCGGGCTTGCCGGCGGAGTCTGGCTCAAATGAGAAGGCCGCATGAAACGGGCAACGCAACGGATTAATGGGAGAAGCTGAAAACGCAAGCACACCGATAACTGACGATGAAGATACTCGTGATTGGACCCGGCTGCGCAAAGTGCCAGGCACTGGCGCAACTGACGGAGCAGGCGGTGAAGGAACTCGGGGTGGCCGCCGAGATTAACAAGATGACGGACCTGAAGCAGATCATGGCGTTAGGGGTAATGATGACGCCGGCGCTGGCGGTCAACGGCACGATCAAGGTGTCCGGCAAAGTGCCGCGCCTGGCCGAGATCAAGGCGATCCTGCAGTCGGCGGCCTGAGCCGATGGGTGCGGTGCGCAGCGCGTGAAGCGGGCAGAGTGAAACCGGAAAGGACCGCGATGAGCGACCAGACGAGGGGCTTCAGCAGCCGCAACCGGAGCGGACGTTTTTCTGGGCGGAGGACGTGGCGGTCCGCGTTGTTCCCAAAGATTAATCCCTGGACTTGCGATTTATGAAAACAACCTCCCTTCCAAGCCGGTGGGTGATCGCGGCTGTGTTGCTGGCCGCCGGGCTGATCCTGACACCCGGCAACCGCGCCGCGGCGCCGCGGCGCGGTTGCCCCCTGGTTCTACCCATGACGGCCTTCGCGGCGGAAACCGCGAAGACGGCGGAGACGAACACGACGGCGCGCCCGCGACTGATGGCGCTGGGCGCGGGCAAGTGCGTTTCCTGCAAGGCGATGGCGCCAATCTTAAAGGAACTGAAAGCGGAGTATGCGGGCCGGATGGATGTCGAGTTCATTGATGTGTGGAAGAACTCGGACGCGGCCAAGGCGCATTCGATCAAGCTGATCCCGACCCAAATCTTCTTTGACGCGGCCGGCAAGGAACGGTTCCGCCACATGGGGTTCTTTTCGAAGAAAGACATCCTGGCCAAATGGAAAGAACTGGGGGTGGAGTTCACGCCCGCGGCAAAGCCGGGCGCGAAGAAGTAAGGGGCCGCATGGAGAGCCTGTTTGCAAGCTTGTCGCGCGCGGTGGAAGGCGCGCCGGCGGTCGCGCTGGGGGCTTCAGCCGTTTGGGGCATTTTAAGCATCATTCTAAGCCCCTGCCACCTGGCGAGCCTGCCGCTGATTGTCGGGTTCATCAGCGGGCAGGGGCGGGTAAGCACGGCACGGGCGGGCGGAATTGCGACGCTGTTCGCGGTGGGCATTTTAGTGACGATCGCGGCGATCGGGGTGATCACCGCCACGGCGGGCCGGATGATGGGAGACGTGGGGCGGTGGGGGAACTATTTTGTGGCGGCGATTTTCTTCGTGGTGGGATTGCACCTGCTGGGGGTGGTGCCGATGCCGTGGTCGGGGCCGGGCCGGGTGGGGATGCGGCGGAAAGGACTGCTGGCGGCCTTCGTCCTCGGGTTGGTGTTCGGCATTGCATTGGGGCCCTGCACGTTCGCCTTCCTGGCCCCGATGCTGGCAATGACGTTTAAACTGGCTGAGAGCAATCTCCTCTACGGCGTGGCGTTGCTGATCGCTTTTGGCGTCGGCCACTGCGTGGTTATTGTCCTGGCCGGCACGTTCACCGAGCTGGTTCAGCGGTTCCTGAACTGGAACGAGCAATCGAAGGGCGTCATAATCGTGAAAGGTGTCTGTGGCGTGCTGGTGCTGCTGGGAGGCGCCTGGCTGATTTACCGCGCGGGGTAGGCGCGCGCGTTGCGCGGGCGGCGTCCTCCCGGCCCTGAAAAGGCGGATTGCCGTGCCCGCTGGGGTGTGTTAGGTCTGCCTTATGACGCCGACACGGCAAGGGTCCATCCGCCTGTTCCGCTTTGCGGGCATTGATGTGTATTTGCACTGGCTGTGGTTTTTGGCCGCGTATTATCTGATCAAGGTCTATGCGCCGGCCTACACTTCCCTGCTCTGGCCCGTGCTGGAATGCCTGGCGCTGTTTGGCATTGTGCTGCTGCATGAGTTTGGCCACGCGCTGGCCTGCCGGCAGGTGGGCGGGCAGGCCAATCTGATCGTGCTTTGGCCGCTGGGCGGGGTGGCGTATGTGGCGCCGCCGCAACGCCCGGGCGCGACGCTCTGGAGCCTCGCCGCCGGGCCGCTGGTGAATGTCGCGCTGCTCCCGCTGCTGGGCGCGGCCTGGTTGCTGGTCCGGAGCGCCGGCGGAGCGCAGGTCATGCCCGATGCTTACCATTTCATCCGAACCGTCTTCCTCATCAACACCGTGTTGCTGGTCTTCAACCTGTTGCCGGTTTACCCGCTGGATGGCGGGCAGATTCTCCAATCCCTGCTCTGGTTTATTTTCGGGCGGGCGCGCAGCCTGATGATCGTCACGGTGATTGGCTTTGCCGGGGTGGCGGTGCTGCTGGGGCTGGCTTTGCTGGCGCGCAGCCTGTGGTTCGGCATCCTGAGCGTGTTCATCCTCATCCAATGCTGGAACGGGCTGCTGCGGGCGCGAGCGTTGGCGAAAGTGGACCAACTGCCGCGCCGCGCCGGGCTGGCCTGCCCGTCGTGCCGCCAGGCCCCCATCATCGGCCCGATCTGGCGCTGTGAAAACTGCCGGCAACCCTTTGACCCGTTTGCGGCCCCGTCCGTTTGCCCGCACTGCGGGACGCGCGCCAGCGCCTGCCGCTGCCCCGAGTGCGGCGTTTTGCAGCCGCTGGCGAACTGGGTGGTGGCACCGCCGCCGCTGGCGCCGGCCGGTTATTGAGTCCCGCCATGAACTTCCGCGAAGCCCAAGCCCGCCACGCCCGGCTGGTCGAGGAAATTCGCCGGCATGATTACGCCTACTACGTGCTGGCGCAGCCCGCCATTAGCGATTTCGAATACGATCAGCTTTACCAGGAGCTGGTGGCGCTGGAGCAGGCGCACCCCGCGCTGCTCACCCCGGACTCGCCCAGCCAGCGGGTCGGCGGCCAGCCGCTCGACGGCTTTACCCGCGTCCGGCACGAGGTGCCCATGCTTTCGCTGGAGAAAATCAAAGCCGCCCGGGAGCCGGATGAAACGCAGGAGCCGGCGGCCGAAAAGCGCCAGCGGCAGCAGGACCAGAATACCCTGGCGGAGCTGAGGAGCTTTGATGCCACCCTCCGGAAGCAACTGGGCCGGGAGCGCATCGAGTATGTGGTCGAGCCCAAAGTGGATGGCGTCTCGATCTCCGTGCATTACCGGAACGGCGAGCTGGCGCTCGGGGCCACCCGGGGCGACGGCGTCACGGGCGACGACATCACCGCCAACCTCAAGACCATCCGGGGCGTGCCGCTGCGGCTGCGGCTCCCGCGCCCGCCCGCGCTCCTGGAGGTGCGCGGCGAGGCCTACATCGCAAAGCCGGACTTCGCGCAACTCAACGCCCGGCTCGACGCCGCCGGCGAGCGAACCTTTCCCAACGCGCGCAATGCCACCGCGGGGACCTTGAAGCAACTGGACCCGCGCCTGGTCGCCCGGCGCCCGCTCCGGGCCGTCTTTTATGCGGTGGGCGCCCTCGAGGGCATCTCGTTTGCGACGCACGCGGAGGTCCTCACCGCCTTGAAAGAGTTTGGCCTGCCCACGCCCGCGCTTTGGTGGGTCTGCCCGGGGATGGACGCGGTGCTGGAGTGCTATCAGCGGCAGATCGTATGCGGCTATGACGAGACGCGCGATCTGCGCTCCCGGCTGCCGTATGACATTGACGGGCTGGTGCTCAAGGTCAACAACCTGGCCGATTGGCCGCGCCTGCCCGCCAAGGCCAGGGCCCCCGGTTATGCCATCGTGCATAAGCCCATTCCCTGGATCACGCCGGCGGAAACCGTGCTGCGGGCCATCACCGTGCAGGTCGGCCGGACGGGCGTGCTGACCCCCGTGGCGGAGCTCGAACCGGTGTTCGTTCAAGGCTCCACCATTTCCCGGGCCACCCTGCATAACGAAGACGAGATTGCCCGGAAGGATATTCGGATTGGGGACACCGTCATCATCCGCAAAGCCGGCATGGTCATCCCGGAGGTGGTGGAGGTGGTCAAGGCGAAGCGGCCGGCCGGGGCAAAGCCCTTTGACTTTATCGGGCATCTCGGGGGCCGGTGCCCCGCGTGCGGCGGCCCCATCACCCGGGAAAACGTGGCCGCGGGCGGCCAGAAGGAAGCCGCCTGGCGCTGCCAGAACGTGGCGGGCTGCCCGGCGCAGCAGATGCGGCGGCTCGAATACTTCGCGCAGCGGAAGGCGCTTGACCTCGAAGCCCTGGGGGGCATCGTCGCCGAGAAACTGATCGAAACGGGGCTGGTGAAAGAACCGCTGGACCTGTTCGAGCTTTCCCTCGAAAAACTGGCCGCCCTCAACCTGGGAACCGAGACCGAGCCGCGCGTGTTTGGCGAGAAGAACGCGGGCAAGCTCCTGGAGGCCGTCGCGCGCGCGCGCACCCTGCCGCTTGCGCGCTGGCTGCTGGCCCTGGCCATTCCCGAGATTGGCGAGGAGACCGCTTATGACCTGGCCGGGTATTTCCCCACCCTGGACGCGCTGGTGGCCTCGCCCCGGCTGGCGGATGTTGTCCGCCTTGGCGAATTGCGCCGGCAGTTCCAGGAAAACAGCATCCCCAAAAACCAGCGGCACGCCCTGACCGAAGCGGAAATAACCGCGCGGAAGCAAGCCCAGCAGGAGGCCAAGGCGCAGGCAGACCCGATCGGAAAACGGCTGCTGGAGGCGGGGTTTGCCAAACCCTCCGCCGGGCCGGCCGCCAAGGACTGGCAGGTCATAAGCCGGGTGGGGCCGGTAGCGGCCAAAGCCGTTTTGGATTGGGCCAACAGCCCGGCCGGGCGGCAGGTCTTGCAGCGCATGCGCGCGCTTAAACTCGCGCCCGCCGGCGGCGCGCCCGGGACGCCCGCGGCGCCCGGCGCGGAGCCGCAGCCCTTGGCGGGGAAAAGGTTTGTCCTGACCGGCACGCTATCCGCGATGCCGCGGGATGAAGCAGCCCGGCAGATCCGATCCCGGGGAGGCGATGTGGGCGGTTCGGTGACGAAAAACACCAGCTTCCTGATCGTCGGCGCGGAACCCGGAGCCGCCAAAACCGGGCAAGCAAAGAAGCTGGGAGTGCCCCTCCTGAGCGAAAAAGACTTCCTGGCCCTGCTGGGCGACCCGAACCCCCCGAAACCCAAACCCGCCCAGCACGAACTCTTTTAGCCCGCCCGTTGCCGGCCGGGCGCCGCGCGCGAGCCGGGCATGGCTGGGAATGGGCCGGTGCTCCCCGCCTTGTGGCCAAGCTGCCGGGGGATGAAAATGCCCGCGAATGAGGGATTATTGGATCCGGCCCGGAATGGGGCGGTTCCAATTTCCCCAACGGCTATCGCTTTGCGGGGGCGGCCGGTTTTCCTCCGGAGGTCCAACTGGTGCTTTGGGTCCGGCCGCTGGAATCGCGCGCGGTTATGCTCGAGTTGTTTTGCCGCAGGGTGCTGGTCGTGCGCCCGGCGGCATCGCGGAACGTGACGCTGCCGCCGGAAGTTGAAGCCGTCCGCTGCGTGCGCCCGGCGGCATCGTGGTAGGTAATGTTTTGCCCGTTGGCGGAGGGGTTTGCGGTCCAGGCGGTGCGGCCCGCGGCATCGCGAAAAACCGTCCGCCCGCCCCAGGTGGTCGCGGTGCCCAGGGTGCGGCCGGCGGCGTCGCGGAAGACGACGGAGTTGTTGCCGCTCGACCGAGCCGTGGCCAAAGTGCGGCCGCTCGCGTCCCGCACAACGGCGCTTTCTCCGGGTCGGGTCTTGATGGCCAGGTAGCGGCTCAGGTCATCCGAGCCCGGGGCCGTGGTTTTCCCGGGATCGGCGGCGCGCAGCGCGCCGGTGAGGGACATGAAGGGGATCAAGAACAGCGCCATCCAGTATGGTTTCATAACGCACTCAGCATTTTCCAACCTGCGGTTCAGGTTAATTATTCGGGAAGGCGAGCGGTTTGGCAAGCCTTGATTCCTCCCGCGACTTCGCAAGTTTCAGGCCCGCGCAAACCCTCGCCTCCCCCCGCGTGAATCCTCTAACACGCTCAATAGACGGACGAAACCGGGCCGGCGTTTATTCAGCCGCCGCGCCTGGGCGGCCCGCCGGACGGGCCGGCCGTTGACGCCCCGGCGGGCCGTGCTAACCGGGATATTTCACGCCCCGCGCGAAATACCCGCAGGCCGGAGCGCGGGCCTCTGGCCCGCTTAGCCCGTTGGGAGGCTGTAAGCGGGCAAGATGCCCGCGCTCCAGCCTTGCAGGTGTGATTGGTTTTGGTGGGTG
>JAAYVL010000011.1 GCA_012517205.1 Verrucomicrobiota bacterium | reverse complement strand
TTCCAACTCCAATGCTACTGTCTTTACGTTCTTTCCAACCTTTCGGGTCATGGTTCTTTGCCTTTCGTTTCTGGGTTCTTTATTCACCCCAGTGGCTTACCATGACCCGCTGCTTTTTGCAGAACTTTTAGGACACTACCAGCTTTTGGCTGGTCAGCGGGTGGGGGCGTGGGGTAGATTGGGCCGTCCTATGCGCTCTCGGTTCCTGATCTGGCTCCTGTCGAGCTCGATGCTGCTTGCCTTGGCCGCCTGCATTGGCCCCCGGGACAAGCAGCGGGCGTCGGAGCCGGCCGGGGAGCGGGGGGCGGCAACGGAAGTCCACCTATCGCCGGCAGCAGACGCGGTTGCCCCTGCGCTGCTTTCCGCGTTGCCGGCCGCCGCACCGGCGCCCGTGCTCCGGACGCCCAGCCGCGCGGGCAGTTCATCTTTGCGCCTGGAAAATACGGCCACGCCACTCTGCCAGCTTGTTCGCCGGCCTACGGCTTTGCTGCTGGAAAATGCCCTGCTCGATACTGCCCAGCCGCTCGCGTTGTCCATTCCCGATCATTTGCGCGCGTCCGGTGATCCCGGCGCCTATATTGTCCAGTCGCGCGCGCCGCTGGACGATGCTTTTCGCATACGCCTGCGGGCCGCCGGGGCCGCCATGATTGCCTACATTCCCAACCAGGCGTACCTGGTTGGCGCGCCGGCAGCCGTTGCGCAGCGGTTGCAAGCCGATCCCCAGGTCCAGGCCGTCCTGCCTTACGAGCCGTACTTCAAACTCAAGCCGCCGCTGCTGGCCCTGGCGCTTGAGCGGCAGGCTTTGCCGGAGGCGCAGCCGCTTCACCTGACGCTCTTTCCCGATAGCGCGGCGGAGGTGCTCGACCAATTGCGGGATCTCGGAGTGGAGGCCGTTGGCGATGGACCTTCGCCGTTTGGGCCGGTGCTTTGGGTGCGGGGCCGGCGCGCTGATTCTTCGACCGGGGCATCCGACCTCTTGCCCGCGCTGGCGCGCCTGCCGGGCGTGCAGCAGGTGGAGCTCGCGCGCGCCCGCGTTGCGGCCAATGACCTGGGCCGGTGCGAGGTGGCCGCGGCCGCCGACGCGATCACCCCGGTCAATTATCTGGAGCTGACCGGCAGCAATGTCCTGGTTGGCGTCGCTGATTTTGGTGTGGATGCAAACCATCCCGACCTGGCGGGGCGGGTTCTGTGCGACGCGCCGGCGAGCGGGATTGATACGAATGGCCACGGCACGCATGTCGCCGGGATTATTGCCGGCAGTGGGCTGCAGTCTCCCACGGTCACCCAGGCCAGCGGCTCGGTCATGCCCGGCACGAATCTCCAATTTCGCGGCCAGGCTCCCGCGGCTCAAGTCCTGGCCCTGACGGCTCAAGCCGGGCCGGCTTCGGATGCCTATCTCCAACAGACCGCCGCGCGGCACGGCGCTTTCATCTCGAACCATAGCTGGCACTATGCCGGCGATCCCAGCTACGATCTGGCCGCGGCGCGCTATGACGCCGCCGTCCGCGACGCGCTGCCGGAGGAGCCGGGCGCCCAGCCGTTATTGCTGGTTTTTGGGGCGGGCAACGCCGGCAATGGCAGCGAGGACGGCACGGGCGGCGACGCGGATGCGATTCAATCGCCGGCGACGGCCAAGAACGTCATCACCGTGGGCGCGGTTGCGCAGGCGCGGCAGATTGCGGCGCAAGCCTGGGAGTGCGGCGTCGTCAATGAGACGAATCATTGCCAGACCAACTCACCCTGGCTGGGACAGACCCTCACCAACAACGTCATGGCGGTATTCTCCAGCCGCGGCAATGTGGGCGTGGGGCTGGAAGGCGCGTTTGGCCGCGTCAAACCCGATATTGTGGCTCCCGGCGTGTTTGTCGTTTCCGCTCGCTCGACGCAATGGGATTCGGGTGCTTACTATGGCCCGCCCGCCGGGTCCAACAACTATTCCGCGGTGCTCAGCAATCTGAACGAGACCCTCGGGCCTTTCTACCGCTACGAATCAGGCACCAGCCTCGCCGCCGCCCGGGTTTCCGGGAGCCTGGCCCTCATGCAGGAGTTCTTCCTGCGCCTGGGCCGCACCAACAGCCCCGCGTTGATGAAGGCACTGTTGATCAACGGCGCGCGGCCGCTCGCCACGCCGGGCGCTTTTTCGCCGCACATGCCGACCAATGCGTCCGGCTGGGGCTTGATCAACCTCACCAATAGCTTGCCCCCCGCGCTTTCCAACGCCTTTGCCGGGGTCGCGGCCCCCATGCATGTGTTCGACCAGGATCCGGCCAATGCCCTGGCTACCGGCCAGCGCCACACCCGGTTCCTTTCGCTTTCATCCCCGGCGACCAATGCCCCGCTGCGCATCACACTTGTTTGGACCGATCCCCCGGGCAACCCCGCCGCGAGCCTCAAGCTCGTGAATGACCTGGATTTAATCGTCACCAACCTGGATACGGGCGAAGTCTATCTGGGCAACGACATTCCCCCCGGCGGCAGCGTCAACCAGGCATGGAACCCGGCTCAGCCGCCCAACGCCGATGTCGTGAACAACGTCGAGAATGTCTATCTCCCGCCCCAGGTGGGCGCCAGCTATTCCGTCACGGTTTCGGCCCGGGCGGTGAACGTCAATGCCGTCTCCGCCCGGACGAATGGCGTGGTTCAGGATTATGCGCTGGTGATCGCCAGCGGGGACGGAGCGGAAGCGGACGCCCTGACGGTCACCGACACGCCCCTGGTCTCCGAGGATTCCCCCCGGGTGATGGTCGTCACAAATAGCTTCGAGCCTGGGCAGGGGATCTCCGGCGGGCTTTTGCTGAATCAACGGGCGGGGGCTATGGGGCCGCAGGCGGACGACCGCAGCATTCCCTGGGCGGGCGGTGCCAGCGGCGAGATTGGCGTCGGCCTAACCAACCAATGGCGCTTTTACGTCCTGACCAATGAGCAGAACTATCCCCATGCCGCCTTCCTGACGTTCATGGCGGCCGATCTCTCGCCATCCCTGCCCGGCCTTTTCCAGACCAATCTGAATCCTGCCGCCCCGGCGGAGGCGGACATTGATCTATACGTTTCCACGGATTCCGCGCTGACCAACCTGGGCTCCGCAGCCCTGGCGGCCGCTCATAAGGCCCTCGGACGCGGCGGCACGCACGCGATTGTTTTGGGCAATGCCGCGCCGGGCGCGCTTTATTATGTCGGCGTCAAAGCGGAAAGCCAGCTAGCCGCCGAATACATGTTTATGGGGGTATTCAGTCAACAGCCCTTTGGCGAGCCGGACGCGAACGGCAGTTGGCTGTTGCGAGGCATTAACCTGCCAGCGACGATTCCGGCTGGGGCGGCGGCCCGGCCGGGCGTAGCCAACGTGATTGCGGTTGCTCCGGCGCCGGTGGCGGTCCGGCGCGTTGTGGTTACCAACGAGCTTTGGCAGGCCGGCTTTACCAACCTCATCTGCGCGCTCCGTCATGGCAGCAAAACGGCGGTGCTCCACAATCGTTCCCAGCCTCCCGGCGAACCGCCTCCCCATGAATACACCTGGGTCTATGAGGACAACGGAGAAAGCGATATCCTTGGCGCGGTTCCCACCGATGGGCCCGGCAGTTTGCGTGATTTCATCGGCGAGCCGGGCCGGGGGATTTGGCTGCTGAACCTCGCCAATTATGAGCCCGGCCAGACAGGTCTAGTCCAGAACCTGGCTATCCGGCTGGACCCGCAAAACGCGGAGGCCGGCACGCCATTCACCGTGCCCGCTCATGCCTTCGCCGGCGACTTCCTGGAGATTCCCCTGGGGGCGACGAATCTTACCCTGTGCCTCTATAACGATACCCCGGAACCTTTGCCGCTGGAGGTTTACCTGCGCGCCGGGGGCGTCCCGTCGCAAACGGTTTTTGATCGCCGGTTGCTGGCGGATGCCGCCACCACCTGCTGGTCTTTCACCCCTTACACCCTGCCGCCGCTGGTTCCGGGCCGCTATTATATCGGCGTTTTCAATACCAACGCTCTCCCGCAAACCCTCCGCCTGGAGAGCAGCGTCGGCGTGGATCCGGGCGGCGGCGAACCTGTCATCAGCACCGGCCCCGGCGCTGTTTCTCTTCCGGATGATGCCCTGACGAATGCCTGCCTGTTCCTTTCCGACACCCGGCCCATCGCCGCAATCGAAGTGGCGCTGCTGGCGACGAATCATTCGCGGATTTCCGATATGGTGTTCACCTTGATCAGCCCTGCCGGTACGCGCGTGCGGCTGTTCGATGGGCGCGGCGGGGACACGGCGGACGAACTGGGCGGGATTGTGCTCCGGACTAATATTTATCCCACCTTTTATTCCGGCGACTACAATGCCAACCGGACGAACCTGTTCGTGGGGTATAACCCGGGGATTCTGACGATAGACTATGATTTCTACGCCGCGCCCGACACGCTGCACGTCTATTATGGGCAGGAGCTGATCTATGAAAGCGGTTTGGTCAGCGACACCAACCTCGTCGTGATTCCCTTCGGCCCGGGCGTTCAAACGAATCTAGCTACCGAGCTTGTCATTGTCATGAATGAAGGGAACAACGAGGACACCAATACGCTCTGGCAATACACGGCGACCGTGGCCAGTTGGGGGCCCGGCTACGTTGTGTTCACCGAAGATACGAACCGGACGCAGGTGCCAATCAAGTTTGCGCGGCCTCCGTATCTACCCGAAGAGTCCAGTTGGGATTTTTACTGCCGGCCCGAGCAATCGCTGAGCGCCCTGATCGGCGAACGCGCCGGCGGCACCTGGCAACTGGAAATGTGGGATTCCCGCGCCGGAGCTGGTTTGCCCGCGCCGGAACTGGCCAGTTGGCAGTTGCGCATTGTTTTTCAGAACACCGAGCCCGTGCCGGTTGAGTTGCCTCCCGGGATCGCGCGCGCCAACACCGTGCCTCCCGGGCAAGTGGCTCCTTTTGCCGTCCAGGCGCCCGACTGGGCTACGCGGGCGACGAATCTGCTTGTTCAGGCGTCCGGGCCCGTGAACGTGCTGTTCAACCAGAACCGGCCGCCTACCGGCACCAACGCCGGCGATATTACTTTGCTCGCGGAGGCAACGGAGGGATTTCACACGCTAAATATGGACGGGTTGCCTCCGCTGGCCCCCGGCATGCGCTATTACCTCGGGCTGCAGAACCCGGGGTCGAATGACGTTTCCGCCGCCCTGCGGGTGGATTTTGACCTCATCCCCCTGGCCAATGGCGTGCCGTTCAACGCCATTCATGCCGGCAACCTGCTGCCTCAATACTTCGCTTACGATGTTTCGTCCAATGCGACTGCGGTTTCGTTCCAGCTCTTGAATCCGGAGGGCAACCTGAACCTGGTCGTCCGCCGGGGCGACGCGCTCCCGACGCTGGCCGGTTTCGATTACGGAAGTTTCTGTCCCGGCACTAACAGTGAGGGCATTTTCGTGTTCCCCAACACCGCACCCGTTGCGCTCGCTCCCGGGCGTTGGCATCTCGGGGTGTTCAATGCCGACCTGAAGAATGTCGCCTATACCATCCGGGCCACCGAATACACCAATGCCTTCCCGAACGTAGTCAGGTTAAACAATGGAGAACCCTATTACGGCTATAACTCCGGGGGGGAAGGAACAGCCAATTATTATCACTTCGTGGTTTCGACCAATGCGGTGCGCGCCCAATTTGAGATTATCGGCCCGGCCGCCGATATGACCCTGCTCGCGCGCAAAGGGCTGCCGCTGCCCAATGCGGGCAGCTATGATTGCCGCAGCGCCAACCCCGGGTTAAACGACGAACTGATTACGCTCTTTGACTTCTCAAGCCCGGTCTCGTTGACGCCGGGGGATTGGTTTATTGCCGCCGTCAACGCTTCCGGCGAGCCGGCGGATTATGCCATCACCGCGACGGAATTCCCGGCTTATGGCCTTGATTTGCTCATTACGGAATGCCTGGTTGATAGCTATAATTTCTGTCTCGGCTGGACGTCCATGCGCGGCCTCCACTATTACGTCGAGGGCAAGGCTGACCTGGACAGCACTAATTGGGTGGTGATATCTCCGACGTTGACCGCCAGCGGGAACGCCGCTTGGTATTGCGTGGAGATGCCCTCGCCCTACCACTTCTTCCGCATTGGCGAAGGGCTTGTCCTCGAAGACTACGGCGCGCCGGTTGCCATTTCCCGCATAGCGGTCGAGGCCAATGGCGTGTACTTGGAGTGGACGGCGTCGGTCAGGGACCAGTTTCAGGTGCAGTGGACGCCTTCGCTCTCTCCTCCGGACTGGACTCCTTTTGCCGAGGTTCTAACCTCCGTCAACGGCACCTTTGAATTTCGGGACGATGGCTCGCAAACCGGCGACCTGTCCTCTCCGCGCTATTATCGCCTCCGCCGACTACCGTAAGCCTCCGTCGCGGTCAGGCGCGCGCAGAGGGTATGCCTCGGCTGCTCCCAACCCGTTTGAGCGGTGTTCCGCGGCCGTTCTTAATTAAGCGGAACGCCCTGGCGGATGTAGGTGGGCACATCGAGGTCTTCGCCCTTGTGGACAGTGGGTTCGCTCTTATCAAATCGTCCTTTGGAGACGATCTCCAGCGGCAACTGCGCCTGCCGCATTCGGGAAGCGCTCTTGCGCTGACGCAAGGCGCCGCTGCCCTGTCGCGCCGGGAGCTGAGCAACTTGCTCGGGTGTCAGCACGGGCGCCACCGACGCAAAACGCGATCCGGAGCGTTCCCCCGTCAGAGGAGAGAGCCGCGGTTGATCCGGTTCTCCAAAGTTGGGAGCCGTTTTGGTCCAGGCGTCGCATTCCGGATGCTTTCGCGCGGCGACCAGAGTGATGGCCAGGCGATCCTTGAAGGTTTCGTCTACCGTAGCGCCCATGATTACCTGGGCGCGCTCGCATTGTTCATTGATCTGCCCCATCACGCGGTTGATGTCGGCCATCGATAGATCCGGGCCGCCTGTGAGGTTCACCCACACCGTTTCGGCTTCGACCAGCACCTGGCCGCCATCGAGGAGGGGATGCGCCAGCAGTTTGTCCATTACTTCGCGGGACCGCGTGGGTCCGATCGCTTCGGCAATGGCGAGCGCGCATTCAGTGTGGCGATCCTGGAGCAGTGCCGTCAGTTCGGCAAAGGGGATTTCAATGACCCCCCGATGCCGGAGCAACCGCCAGACGCCAAACACGCCGGTAACCAGGAACTCATTGATGATCTTGAAGGTCTCCAGCACGCTGGTGTTTTCATCGATCAGCTTGCAAAGCTTCTGGTTGGGCAGGCAGATGGCGCCGTCAGCGGCGGCCTTGAACTGCGTCAACCCCTGCAATGCCAGACGCTGCCGATGGCGGCCTTCACAATCAAAGGGCATCGCGACAAAGCCCAACGTCAGCGCGCCCGCTTCCTTGGCCGCGCGGGCGACCACCGGTCCGATCCCGGTGCCCGCCCCGCCGCCGAGGCCGGCCAATACGAAAACCATATCTGCCCCCGTGAAAAGCGCTTTGAGCTTGGAAAACTGCTCCTCGGCCAGCGCGCGGCCGCGATCCGGGTCGTTGCCGCCCCCGAGCCCGCGTGGGTGCGGGATTTCGAGGTGCACCTTTTTCCTGGCTCCACTGACCGCCAGCGAACGGGCGTCCGTGTCCACTACCGCAAAATCCGCCCCGGACGGTTCGCCTTGGCGCATCAATTCCACCAGAGTGATCCCCGCGCCGCCAACGCCAATAATCTGGACGGCCAGGGTCCGGTGGGGTGTTGTCACCACCGCTTCGTTGTGTGCGCTTGTGATCATAGGAGAGGTCGGGAGCGTTATAGGCACCGGAAAAGCTGGCTCAGGGTATTTTTGAAACTGTTCGCCCAGGATGATTTATCACCGCTCTTGCGCTGTTGAAAGGATCCGAATTTGACCAACCCGATTGCCGTGGCAAATTCCGGCTGGTTGAGAGCCGATTTCAGGCCGCTGATCGAATTAGTCTGGCCGAGGAAGGCGGGCACTTGAAAGACCTGTTCGGCCAACTGAGTAATCCGGGGTATGTGCGCCCCGCCGCCGCAAAGAAACACCCCCGCGCGCAGGTAATCCAGGACGTCCGCTTGCTCGAGATCCTGGCCGATAAGGCGGAAGATTTCCTCCAGGCGCAACGACATGATGCGGCGCAGATGCTCGAGATTAACGGTTTTATGCGGCAGACCGTGCTCGTTGGGAAGAGTGAGCGACTGCCCCTTGTCATCCGGAGTCACGAAACTGGAGCCATGCTCGATCTTGAGCTGCTCGGCGCGGCTGAGCGATACTTTCAAACCATACGCCAGGTCGTTCGAGACATGATCGCCGCCAACCGCCAGCACGCCCGTATGCTTGATGATGCCATTGGCGCAGACGGCATAGTCAGCCGTCCCGCCGCCGAGGTCAATGACCAGGGAACCGAGTTCTTTTTGTTCGGAGGTCAATAATGCCAGCGAGGCGGCCAGACCATTGAAGACGATGTCGTCCACCTCCAGTTGCAGTCCCTTGACCGTGCGAATGGCGTTCTGCAACCGGTTGCGGTTTCCGTGCACGACGTGGACGTCCACTTCGAGGCGCGAACCCAGCATGCCAACCGGGTCGGGGATGCCATCCTGGCCATCCACGAAGAAATGCTGGCGGATGGCGTGCAGAGTGTGGTTCTCGGCGGGGAGGTTGATTGTTTTGGCACTCCGAATCACGTCTTGCACATCATCTGCAGTAATCTCGCGATCGGCGGAAGCCACCGGATAAACACCGCGATTATTGAAGCCCTGCAAATGGCTGCCCGTCACTCCCAGGTAAACGCTGCGAATTTCGACATCCGCCATTTTCTCCGCCTCCACAATGGCGCAGCGCACATCTTCTTCGGCCACCGCCACGTCAACGATCTCGCCCTTGCGGACACCACGCGAGCGTGCCTGGCCGAGGCCGACGATGTTGAGGGCGTCATCGGCGGCAAGATCGCCAACTACGGCGCAAACTTTGGAAGTGCCGATTTCCAGGCCAACGATGATGGAGGAACGGTTAAACATTTTTCTTCCGGGGGTGAGTGGCTCTGACTGGCTTGGGCTCCGCGGAAGGGTCCGCTGCCGCTTCAAACCAGCGCAGGGGAATATTATTGCTAATGGCCAAATCGAGCGTTGCGATGGTGTTGCCCGTTTGCCGCCCCAACTCAAAAATGGCATGCCAGCGCCGCAGTTGCTGCTTCAGGTCGGTTAGTGCGAAGGTCACCTCGCTCCCCTGTCCCGTTGTCACGACCAGAACTTCGGGAGCCGCTACCTCCACATGCTTTAAGGTCACCAGGCCGGCCAGCGGCGATTCTTTGAATGCCTCGATCAGCCGCAAAGCGGCCTGGGCCTGGGGCACGTTAAGACAGCGGCCAGGTTGGAGTTCGCCCGGGGCAATGCCCCCAATCACCGGCAGTGCCTCATCGGCCGGGTTGGCCGGGGTAGCCCGTTGACGCGGCTCCAGCGGATACATGACATGTCCTGATGCGTCCAGATGATACACAGCCCTCGGGGTGGCCTCTCCCGGACGGGATCCCGGGAGGTTGACTTGCGCGACAGGTTTACGCTCGGTAATGCGGATGCATACCGTATGAGGCAGAATGCGTTCGACGGAAACCAATTGTATCAGCGGCACCATTTCCAGGTCTCGTTTGACCCGGGCCAGATCGAGCGCCAGCAAGTTTTCTCCCGTTCTTATTCCCGCCCAATGGCGCAGTTGATCCAGCGCGATATTGCCGTCGGTCTCGATGTCGGTTCGTTGGATGGCAAAAGCCGGGTTTTTATAGACGAGCCGGTCGAGCGTCCAGTCCCAACCGCGATAAAGCAGGTACAGACCAAAGACGGTGCCGAATACGGCTCCCAGGGTGAGGGCTGCCAAACGCGTCCGGGCAGCGCGAACCTGGCTGGAGCGTAATCGGACATCCAGCACCTGATCGCGCCCCAGCCGCCGGTTTCTAGGTTTGCGTTTGAACCACATGCTTTCGCTGAAGTGCCAATTCCACCATGCGCTGGCAGAGTTGCGGGTAGGAGAGCCCGGCGACAGCGGCGGCTTTGGGCAACACACTGATCTCAGTCATGCCCGGCAGCGTATTCACTTCCAAAACCACCAATTCGCCGTTTGGCTGCACAATGATATCCACGCGCGAATAATCCCGGCCGCCAATCGCTTTGAAGGCGCCCAGCCCCGCCGCCTGAATCCGGGCAGTCATCGCCGCATCAAAGGGAGCCGGGCAAAAGTAATCTGTGGATCCGACGCTATACTTGGTTTGATAGTCGTAGATGGGGGACTTGGGCCGAACTTCAACAACCGGCAGCGGTTCGTCCGCGAGAATACCAACCGTGCATTCACGGCCGGCAATCTTTTCCTCCAACAACACCCGGGAATCATGCCGCATTGCCTCCGCCAGGGCCGTGCTCCAATCGGACACGCGCTCAACGAACTGCAACCCAACGCTGGAACCCTGCCGGGCCGGCTTGAGCACCACCGGCGGGTCCCAGCCCATCGGCCAGCTTGCGGTAAGCGATTCGATCAACAAATACCGCGCGGTCGGAATCCCCGCCGCCACACACCGCTGTTTGGTCAAATATTTGTCGAAGCCGATGCGGCTCGCCTCCGGATCGCTCCCGGTATAAACCATCCCCAACTCTTCCAGCCGTTGCTGCACTGTACCATCCTCGCCATAGGTGCCATGCAGCGCCAGAAAGACCACCTCCGTCCCCTCCGGCAGTTTCCAATCCGGATTCTGAGGATCCAACTCGTTGACCTGGTGGCCCAGAGAACGGAGTGCTTTGACCACCCCAGCCCCGGACCGTAGGGAAACTTCACGTTCAGCGCTGGGGCCGCCAAGCATGACCGTGATGTTAAGCTTGGTTAGCGAGGAATTCATTCGCCGATCACTTCCACTTCCATTTCCAATTCAATCGCGCGTTCCGCCTGGACCCGCCGCCTGATAATTTCGATCAACGCCAGGATGTCGTGTGCCGTGGCGCCACCGCTATTCACTATGAAATTGCCATGCTTGGCGGCGACCACGGCCCCGCCCACACGCGTTCCCTTCAGGCCCAATTCGTCAATCAGTTGGCCGGCGGAATGAGTGCCCGGGTTCTTGAAGATGCAGCCAGCGCTCGGGGCTGCCGGCTGCGATTGCCTTCGTTTTTCGCTATACTCATTTAAGCGCTGCCGGATTGCTTCACTCGATCCCGCATGACCGCGCAACACCGCCGAAAGGACAATCTGCGTTTGGAGAAACGGGCAACGGCGATACCGGGGTTCCAACTCCTGAGCCACCCGTTCATGCACCTGTCCGTCCGGGCTCATGAAGCGCACGGTTTCGACCCGGTCAAAGATTGCGCCGCCCATTGCGCCGGCGTTCATGCGCAAGGCACCGCCGATGCTGCCAGGGATGCCTTCCAGAAACTCTAATCCGGCCAGGCTGTGCTGCCGGGCGGCGGCCACAACCATTTTCACCCTGGCGCCCGCACCGCAGTTTAAACGCTCGCCCTCCACCGTTATCCAGCTGAAATGTGCGTGCGCCAGACTAATCACCACGCCGCGAAAGCCGCCGTCTTTTACCAGAAGATTCGAGCCCCGCCCGAGAATAAAAAACGGAAGAGCCTGCTCCCGACAGAAGGCCACCACTTCCACCAGGTCTGCTTCCGAGGCGGGTTCGACGTAAAGATCTGCCGGGCCGCCCACGCGCAAGGTCGTATGCCTGGCCATCAGTTCGTCACAACGAATCGCGGTCGCTGCCGAGACGCGCCGGGTCAGTTCAGCCGATGCTTCTTTTCCGCTGTGCGGCTTCTTTGCCAAAATCGTTCCTTGTGGTGTCAAGCGACCCTCCCAGCTGGCAAAAGCGTTTTATCGTAATCAGCCACATGGTTTATCCGCATTGGCTGGGTTTCCGCCGAGGCCGATGGATTTCGCGCAGTCGCAGCATCTCCGCGGTCGGTGCCGGGTCGGGCTGCGGGAAGCTGCCCAGCGTGATAGTTGCGTTTACCGGCTTCAACTTCTACGGCAGCGAGTATGGTGCTGGCAATCTGTTCCGCCGCGCAGGGGGTATGCCAGCGCGCCAAAGCGTCCCGCATCTTTTCCCGCACCGCAGGTTTATGAACCAGATCCAACAGCAGTTGCCGGAGTGCTTCCGGGGAGGCCGTTTTCTCTTCGAGTAAATATGCAGCGCCAGACGACTCAAACGCGCGAGCATTGAAAAACTGGTGATTGTCCGTAGCTGCCGGATAAGGGATGAGCACCGCCGGTACGCGCAACGCCGCCAGTTCGGCCAACGAGGATGCCCCAGCCCGGCAGACCGCTGCCGTTGCGGCCCCCAGAGCAACCTCCATCTCCGTTAAAAAGGGACGAACAATCGCCTTTAACCGATAACCCGCATAAGCTTGGACCACTTTTTGCGCGTCGCCAGCGCCCGCCAGATGGAGCCATTGCCAGTCAGCCCCGTCTGCCTTCAAAAGCGGCAAAGTTTGAATCAGTAATTCATTAACCCCCCGGGCGCCCTGGCTGCCGCCCATCACCAGGAGGACGGGACGTTCTGGATCCAGCCCCAATTGAACCCGGCAGGCGGATGAGTCGCGGACCTCAAACCCGGGACGTACCGGAGTGCCGGTCACGCTCAGATTGCGCGCGCGCAAACGGCCAGCCGTTTCCGGAAATCCGATAAACGCGCCATGCACAACCCGCGATAGCCAACGATTGGCGCGCCCGGGGATGGCATTGGATTCGTGAATAAACGTGCGCGCACCAATTCTTCTTGCGGCCAGAATTGGCGGCATGCTGGTGAATCCGCCCATCGCCAAAACTGCTTGCGGCCGGCGTGTTTTAAACAACTTTGCGGTCGCTCGATAGGACCGGATAAATCCTCGCAGGAACGCTCCGCTTCTGCCGCGTTGCCAACCGACCGCCGGCAAGGTAATAATCTCCATGCCGGAGACATCTCGAACTGCCTGCTGATCCACTTCCTTGGGGGAAATAAACAGTGTTGCTGCACAGCCGTGCCGCACCAGTTCGTCGGCCACGGCCAGACCTGGGAAAAGATGTCCTCCCGTTCCGCCACAGGCGATGGCGACCTGAACTGAAAGGGAGGCGGCGGGCGTCATGGTTCAGGCTGATTGCCTCGGGCAAAGGGGTTTGCCGAATCGTTCGTTATCAATCCTCCCCGCATGGCAGAATCCGGTTCGCCTGCCTGCCGGGCGATGCTAAGCAGCAACCCCACGCACCCTAACATTATGACAAGGCTGGATCCGCCGTAGCTAATGAACGGCAGCGGCAGCCCTTTGTTGGGCAACGCGCTAGTCACTACCCCGATATTGATAAAAGCCTGCAGGCCAATCAGAAAAGTAATTCCCGAAGCCAGCAACATTCCGAATATGTCCCCCGCATTTCGAGCAATGTGAGCCCCACTAAAGATAATCGCGACAAACGCCGCCACTACTGCCAAAGTGACCATCAGCCCAAGTTCTTCGCCAATAATAGAGAAAATAAAGTCCGTATGGTGTTCCGGAACGAAACCCAGCTTCTGCCGGCCATCGCCCAGACCTTTTCCCGTGAGTCCCCCGCTGCCGAGCGCCACCATAGACTGGTAAGCTTGCAAGCCTGTGTCCCGCCGGGTTTCCTCAAGGTGCAGCCAGGAATAAATGCGCCCGGAACGCATCGGATTATAGTAGATAAACAAACCAACTCCCAGAGCCGCTATGAGTGCCGGTAGAAGAAAATAGCGAAGAGGTATCCCCGAAATCAACAGCACCATACCGCTGACCGCTGCCAAGACCATTGCATTGCCAACATCCGGTTCCAGGAAGATCAACCCTACGGTTAACCCAATCAACGCCCCCGGCACAAGGATTCCTCGTTTCCAGCGCGACACCTGGCGCCGGTAGAAGTCCCCGTGCCAGGCTAAGGCAATAAGGAGAGCTATTTTGGCAAACTCCGAAGGTTGGAAGCTCAGGCCCCAGAGTCGGAACCAGCGTCGGGCGCCGTTTATCCTGGTCCCGAAGTGCGTATCCAGCACTAGCGCCAGCAGCACCAATGCAATGAGCAGCGGCAGCCACCAGATTTTTTTAAGCTGGCGATAATTCAACAATGCCGTCACCAGGCAGGCTCCCAACCCGAGAGCGCACCATGCCAATTGCATGGTCAAATAACGCGCGCCCACTTGGGCCATGCTCGAGCTGTAAAGCATCACCATTCCCAGCGCCAGCAGGGCGGCGACGCTTGAAACCAGTGTGGTGACGGCCATTTTCATTTATCGAAAGTAGCGTTCGGCACCCGCGGGCAGTGCCAGAACGCTCGTTGCAATTTTTATGTTTCGGGCGGAGTCGGCGGCGGCGGTGCAGCCGGAGCCATTGGCACCGTTTCAACTGGTGTTATGGGTGCACTCGGGGCTGTGGCAGGCAACGCGGCGGCCTTGGTCGGAATCTTTAGCTTTTGTCCGACTTTGATGCTGGTAGTCTTAAGATTATTGGCGGCACTGATCGCCTTCGGAGTCGTGCCAAAGTGCCGGGCAATGTGGGTGAGGGTATCTCCAGATTTCACCGTGTAGATTTTCTCGCCCGAACCAACAGCAGCCTCGGTTGATGCCGTTTGCGGCGCTACAGTTGCCGCTGGGGCGGTCGCTGCTGGCAGGCGGATCTTCTGCCCGATTTTTAGCCGTGTGGGTTCGATGCCGGGATTAGCTTCCAGGAGCGCCTTTAGGGAGATATGGTGATTTCGGGCAACTCTCTCGAGGTAATCCCCTTTTACGATAGTGTATTCGGTGACTTCCACTGGAACCACTGGCGGGGGGGGCGGCGTTTCCGGCACCACGGGAGCGGCTTCCACAACTGGCGGTTCATTGGTTGGCGGCGGCGGTGGAGTGGGTTCAACGAAAGGCGGCAGCTCGTTGGTCTCTGTTGCCTCCGGTGGAGGCACCGGCTCCTTCGATTGTCCGCAACCTTGCATGAGCAAAGCCATAAGGCCGATCCCATGAATGGCCAAGACGAAGAAAACCGCGATCTTTACACGGTTCCGTCCTCTGTTTTTCTGCTCCATAGCGGAGCCTTGTAGAATGAGTGGATTTTGGTTGTTCATTTTCAGATAGCGCTTTTGCGCTGGTTTATTGAGGTGTTGATTGTTTATTCGTTTTGCTCCGGAGCCTTCCCCGAAGAAAAATCGAAGAGAAAGCCGCCTTGATTACCCTTTGTTTTTCTACTGTTATCACTTTTCTACCGTCTATCTTGTGGGTGCCACACGGGACACCGCTACATATTGATTTAACTGCCCGGCAAAGGGCTGTCCCGTGGCGTTGATGGTTTCTATACTCAGCCAAGCTCGGATGAGTCGGCAAAAACAAAATAACGTCGTCGGAAGCCGCACTCTTTGCCACTTCCATTAATGCTTCTAGCAGCGAATCACTCGTCGTGCAAGGGGTAAAAACATTCCGCGTTATTTGCGAACAGGCTTCAGTTTTCGATAACGTTCCAAAGATGGAAGGCCTGCGGCAACGGGTTCCGCCGTCACGAAAGCGGGCCGCGGAATTAACTTCTGCCTCCCGGGCTTCTCTCTCCGGACAGGCTGGCGAGTTCTTAATCGGAAAATGCCTAAGCTTTTTTGCTTTGCTCAGAGGTAACTGCCTGTACGCATGGCATTTCCAACCGCTTCTTTCCTCCAATTTCCACCCTCTGCCCTTCCTCCTCTTACCGTCCTCATGCCGTATCATATTTGATCCAGCATCAGAGGCGCAGCGGTATAGAAGCGAAGAGGGAATGAGGCGGCAACCAGGCAGGCAGCTTGGGCTGAGTCCTGTCGCTTGAGGCGCCCGCGGGATTGCGCGCAAACAATAAGAATACTTTGCGGCCTCATTCTCCGTTACGGAGGAACCGGAAAGCTTCCTTCTCAAACACCAGGATGCGCCCAGCGGCCATGCCCTGCCCATGCCGGAAGAAGGCGCACGAATCGCCTGCCCGGCGCGTCCAAGATTAACCCTGCTTTTTCTATTCTTTGATCCACGCATGTTAGCGAATCTTCAAGGTGCTCAAAGCCAACAACGCGCAAAGCACACCAAGGATATAAAATCGCATGACGACCTGCGATTCATACCACCCTTTCTTCTCAAAGTGGTGATGAAGCGGTGCCATCAGAAACACGCGAGCTCCTGTTCCAGAACGTCGTTTCGTGTACCGATACCAACCGATTTGTAGAATCACCGAGATGGCTTCCAGCACAAATACCCCTCCGGCTATGATTAACACCAGAGGTTGATGAATCAAAACTGCGACGATGCCAAGCGCACCGCCCAGCGCCAGGGAGCCGGTATCGCCCATAAATACTTGGGCCGGATGACAATTGAACCACAGAAAGCCCAGACCGGCCCCAATCAGAGCAGCGCAAAATACCGTTAACTCACCCGCCCCGATCACATGCGGAATCTGCAAATAGGCGGAAGCCGTTCGATGCCCCGCAAGGTAGGTCAGGACGAGGAAGGTAAAGGAGACGATCAAGGTGCAGCCAATCGCCAATCCATCGAGCCCGTCGGTCAAATTCACCGCGTTGGAGCTGCCCACTATGGTCAGAACTGTCAACGCCAGCCCCACCAAACCGGCCCCCGTCAGGACCGGATACTTGAAGAAGGGCACCATGATCTCAGTAATCAGTCGTTGCGTGGACGGGAGGCGCCAAAGATACAGCCCGATAAACAATGCCAGCAGGGTTTGCACCCCGAGTTTGACGCCCGACCGGGTGCCGCGGCTGCTCTGCTCGCTGATCTTGGCGTAATCGTCATAGAACCCCAAACCCGCCAGCACCACGACGGAAAGGAGGGTTAATTGCACCTGCGTATTCCATTGTGCCCAGAGCAGGGTGGTCAGGTTCAGCACGATAACAATCAGAATCCCACCCATAGTGGGCGTGCCCTTTTTGCTCCGCTGACGCGTGGCTATTCCACCGCCCGCTTCGGCCTTGTCCTGATATTCCTGTCCAAACTTCAACTGCTTGAGCCAGGCGATGGTTTTCGGCCCCAGCCACCAACTCAAAACCAGCGCGGTCAGCGCCGCCCCCGCGCTGCGAAAGGTAATATAACGGAAAAGCCGAAACGCGGAGAGCCGCTCAGCCCACTCAGTGCCTGCCGTCCAGTCCTGCAGGTATTGGTACAGATAATAAAACATTCAATTCCCTTTCGCGGCAGGGCGATTTCGCAACCGATCGCCAATCCGTTCCAACCGCGCAGATCGAGAGGCTTTTAACAACACCAAATCGCCGCTCTTGACGAAGCTGCCCACTGCCGCCGCCGCGGTTTCCACATCGGCAAACTCGAATACCCGATGGAGGCCGGCCTCCCGCGCGGCCCGCGCCATGATGGGGGCCATCGTGCCAATGGCAAACAATTGGCCTATTCCCAATTCCGCCACCCGCCGGCCGGCTTCTTCGTGCGCGGTTGAACTGTAAGCCCCTAACTCAGCCATATCCCCCAGCACGGCTACTCGACGTCCCTTACAAGGCAACTCTTGCAACGTTTGCAAGGCCGCCTCCATTGAATCCGCGTTCGCGTTATACGAATCGTCGAGGACGCTCAAACCACCCGCTTCCCATAGTTCCAGACGCATTTTGAGCGGTTGGCATTTTGCCAACCCCTGGGCCACCGCTTCACGTTCCATCCCCAATTCCGCCCCCATCGCTATGGCAAACAACGCGTTCACAACTTGATGGCGGCCCAGCAAACGAATCCGATATTCGCCCGCAAAATCCGCCCGGGGTCCCTCCGCCAGAAACCGTATCCCACGCTCATCGGAACACAAGTCCCGCGCCCGCCAATCATTGCCCGCACCCAGGCCCACCCGCACTGCCTGCGCGCGCGTGCGTTTTGCCAGTAGCGATGCCCACTCGCTGTCTCCATTCACCAGAAGCCGGCCGTTCACGGGCAATAATTCCGCCAGCCAGCCTTCTTCCCGAGCCACCCCCGCCAGGTCGCCGAAAAACTCCAGGTGCTCGCGGCCAATGCTGGTGATTATGCCATAGTTTGGCCGGATTATTTGCACCAGCGGCGCCAGTTCGCCCGGATGATTGCTCCCGACTTCCAGCACCGCCGCCCGGTGCGACGAGTCCAGGCGCAGCAACGTTAACGGCACTCCAATATCATTGTTAAAGCTGGCCTCGCTCCACAGTGTGGGGAACTGCTGCCGCAATACGGCGGCCACGAGTTCTTTCGTGGTGGTCTTTCCATTGGATCCGCCAACGGCTACCACCGGCAGCGAAAAATCCTCCCGATACCGCGCGGCCAGCCGCCCCAGCGCCTGGCGGGTGCTCTCGACGGCAATTACGGGACAGCCACACTTGCCCGCTGGCAGCCGTGAGCGCTCCGCCACGACCGCGCCCACTCCTTTGGCAACCGCTTGCGGCAGGTAATCGTGCCCGTCGAATCGTTCGCCGGCCAGGGCGAAGAACAGGTCGCCCGGTTGGGCCTGGCGCGAATCCGTGCATACGCGATGCACCAGCGCTTCATGCGCCCCGTCCCGCAGGTCTCCGGCGCAAGCCGTGGCAACGTATCCTAATGAGCGAGGCTCCATCGCAAGCCCTGATTCTGTCCGGCGGCAATCCGGCCCCGCGTCAAAGCGAGGCCAGGTTAACCGGCTCCGGCGACCGGCGAATCATGCTCACGGGCGTTGGTTCCCCGGCATCCATCGTTGGCAGAGTGCCCGCGGCGGTCCGGCCGGCCGGCCAAACGGTGCGGGGCTCGGGGCGGCTGGATTTTTGTCCGGGCCGGCCGTCGTTGCCGATGGCTGCCACAAACAGGTGGTGCGGAATCAAGGGTAGTGAGTTCATAATGTCCATTGGTTGTTAAGGTGCGTTCACTGGGAGCGAGCGGCCGCCGTTTTGAAAGTACGATTATCCAACGACACGGTGACGGCGCCGGTGCCCGGCAGCGTTTCACCGTCTTCCGGATTGATATTCAGATAACCCGCCAGCCGTTCCGCGATTTGCTTGAACACCGGGGCGGCCACTTGCCCGCCATAATAACCGTGCTTGGGTTCATCCAGCATGATGGAAATGCAAACCTCAGGTTCATCGGCCGGGAAAAACCCAATAAACGATGCGAAATACTTGCCCGGAAGATAGCCGCTGGGCCCGCCCGACTTTTGCGCCGTCCCGGTCTTGCCCGCTACCGTGTAATGCTCCAGGGCCGCTTCCGGAGCCGTGCCGCCGGGCAAAACGACCGCTTTGAGCGCCTGGATCATTTGGCGCGCGGCGGCTTCGCTAATGACCTGCCGGACGCGTTGCGGCGGATATTTGGTTATGACATTGTGGTCGCGATCCTCCAGGCGATCCACCAGCATTGGCCGCATCAACACCCCCTTGTTGGCCAGGGCGCACATGGCCATTGTCATTTGCAGCCCAGTGGCGGCCATCCCGTGGCCCATGGGAATCTGGACGATCGAAACTTTGCTCCAGTTCTTCACGGGATGCACAATGCCGCTCACCTCTCCCGGCAACGACAGGCTGGTTCGGGCGCCAAAACCAAAATCGCGAATGTAATCATACAGCCGGTCCTCCTTCAGCTTGATGCCGATCTTCGCCGCGCCGATATTGGACGACTTGGCGATAATGTTTTCCACCGACAGCACCCCATAGGGTTTATGATCGTGAAGCACCCGTCCCGCGAAGTGAAAACGCCCATTCTCGCAATCAAAGCTGTCGCTCAACTGCACCACCCGGTCGTTGAGCGCTCCCGAAACCACCACAATCTTGAAGGTGGAGCCGGGTTCGGTCACATCGGTGATGATCCGGTTGCGCCGCGCATCCGGCACGGCTGCGCCGGGATTATTCGGATCGAAGTTGGGCAGAGTCGCCATGGCCAGAATCCCCCCGGTGCGCGGGCGGACCACGAGCCCGGAAATGCTCACCGGCGAGTATTTTTCCATCGCTTCCGCCAGGGCAGACTCGACGATATGTTGCGCCACCGAGTCCAGGGTCAGCACCAGGTTGTATCCGTCGTGCGGCTCCACATTTTGTTTGCGCAGGGAAACCACTTCCCGCCCCGGCCGGTCCGTCTCCGTCACCCGCCAGCCGCGCACGCCGGCCAATTTCGAGTCGAAAACCCGCTCGAGCCCGTCCTTGCCGGAGGTCTCCAGGTGCCGGCGGCCGTCAATCTCGCGCTCACTCATGCCCACATAACCCAGCACATGCGCCGCCAGCGCATGATTGGGATATACCCGCAGTTGATCGTCCACCGGTTCGGCATAGACCCCGGCCCGGCGCAGGCCGCGGTAAAACGCCCGTTCCGCGCGCGACAGCTTTTTCTCGTCCAGCCCAAAGGAAAGGTTGGTCATCACCGCCTGAATTTGCTGCCAGGTTTCGAGCTGCACTTTGCGTTTTAGCACCACGTAGCGGTTGGTGGTGAGGACGCCCTGCTCGTTGCGCGTCAGGCGTGGTTTCAGCCGTTCCTGCAACTCCGCTTCGCTCATTTGCAGCAGTGGCGCCACCGCGCGCGCCACCTCCGCCGCCCGGGGGCCGATCAACATCGGATCGGCGCAAACCGTCTTCACAAACACACTCGTCGCCAGCAGGTTGCCCTTGGCGTCCAGAATATCACCCCGGCGCGGCTCCAGCAGAAACTCGCGGATCGTGTTGCCGCGGGCCTTCGCGCTGAGCTCATCATAACGCAGCACCTGCAAATCAATGAGCCGGTACGCCAGCGCCGCAAAGGCCGCGCCCATCAACAGCGTCAGCATGACCAGTCGTTGCGATTGCAGTGTTCCCGGCATCTTAACTCATCCAGCTCTAGTGATTCTCGCTATCCGTATCATCCCAAGGTTGCCGCGCGCCCGCGGCGATCGGTTCCTCATCCGACGGCGTCACGGGCGGCGGCAAATTATTTCTCAAACCCTTCCGGCGCCCCGGCATCCCGTCCCGCAAAGCTGCCGTCCGCCTGCGGCGATCGGTTCCTCATCCGACGGCGTCGCAGGCGGCGGCCAAAGTCTCATTCGCGCTCTCAACCGTTGGGTTCGCCTTGTCCCAGGCGCGGCGCGGCGTATTGCCTGGCGCTACCCCCGTGCGGTTCATCCCCCGCGGGTTCGGCCAGCAGCCAAACCTGCGCGGGTTGCGCCGGCGCCAGCCCCAAACCCAATTCCTGAATGCGCCGTTCCAGAAACAAGGGCGACCGCATGGCGCCCAACTGTTTTCTCAGCTTATCGCTTTGGTATTGCAACTCATCCAGACGAAGCTCGGATTGCTTGATTTGCCGGCCCAGCCGGGAAATCTGGTCCTTCAGCCAGACATACCCCAGCCCCGAGCCGCCCAGCAGCAGGCAAAGCAGAAACGCTTTCAGCGCCGGCCCAAACCGGATGGCCGCCGACTGATATTTTCGATTCCGCGCCATATCATCTTGAGTTTTGCTCTAAATCCGCATCGTTCGTTCCGCCCAGCTTTTCCAGCACCCGCAACTGCGCGCTGCGGCTGCGCGGGTTGGCCGCGGCTTCCGCCGCGGACGTTCGAATTGCCTTGCGATTCACCCACCGCAGCTCGGGGGCGCGGGGGGCGCGCAACGCCGGGACATCCACCGTTCCGGGGAAACTGTAATCCCGCGCCCGCGCGCGCCCGAACTCCTTCACCAGGCGATCTTCCAGCGAGTGGAACGTGATTACGACCAGCCGCCCGCCCGGCTTCAGAACCCGCAGCGCCTTCGCCAATCCCTGTTGCAAAGAACCTATTTCGTCGTTGACCGCCATGCGGAGAGCCTGGAACACCCGCGTGGCCGGGTGCGCCTTGCGGCCGCCCCGCGGAGCCCAACGCTCGATCAAGTCCGCCAACTGCCGCGTTGTCGCAAACCGCCGCCGCTCGCGCTCCCGGGCTATCACCCGCGCCAACTGCCGCGCCCTTCGCTCTCCGCCCAGTTCCCAAAAAAGCCTCGCCAGCTCTTCGACGCCCGCTTCGTTCACCCACCGGGCCGCCGTTTCGGCTTGCCGCTGGTCCATTCGCATGTCCAGCGGCCCGTCCAACTGAAAGCTGAAGCCGCGCCCGGCCTCGTCCAGTTGCGGCGAGCTGATGCCCAAATCCAGCAACACCCCGTCACAACTCTCCGGCGGAACCCACTCCGCCAATTCCGCGAAATTAGCCTGGCGCAGCTCGAACCGTCCGGCAAATCCAGCTAACCGCGACCGCGCCGCCTCAATCGCCGCGCCATCGCGATCGCACCCCCACAGCCACCCCGTCGGCGAACTCGCGGCCAGGATGGCGGCCGCGTGCCCAGCTCCACCGATGGTGCCGTCCACGTACCGCCCGCCCGGAGCCGGCCGCAACGCGGCCAGCACTTCCGCCACCATCACCGGGTTGTGTGTGTATTCGGGCACTTTTCATCCGGTTCGCCGCTTTACCGTTTGCCCGCGTGAAAAAACCGGGCCGCCGCGCTCCAGCCGCTCTTCACCCCGCCCGCCGCCGCCAACGTCAACGGCACGGGCGGCGCCTTGGGTTTCACCGTCGTCACTTCCACGTCTGTTTCGCTCAAATCGTTTCGCACCACCTTGACCCGATCCAATGAAAGCTCGCCCTGCACGGGCGGCTCCCCACGCGGCGACCGGGCCGGCTTCGCGAAGACACGGCGCGGGCGCGCCATCAACCCGCTCACTATCCGCTTCGAGCCGTTCCACCACCGGGCGGCCTTCCGCTCCCGCACGCTGTCCGCGCCCCGCGCCCCCGATGCGGATGACACGCGCGCGGCCCCCGTCTCCGGTGAAACCGCCGGTGCGGGAGGCGGCTCCGCCTCGGCGGGCTTGCCAGCAAATGGATTCCGCGCCGGAGCGAACTGCGGCAACAATCGCTGCGTCGTCAACCGGTAACGGCTCCCGGTGTCCCGCACGCTCACCAAGCTTTTGCCCGCTGTCAGCAATCGCAATAAGCTCATAAACCGATCACTCCATTATCTTAAAGGCTTCCGAAGCCATGATGCTGTCGGCCGCCCGCACCTTCGCGCACCGGTCGGGACTCCAGATCTCAAAACGGTCCAGCAATCCAATCAGCACGACTTCATCTTTTATCCCCGCTGCTCTCGCCATCTCCTCCGGCAGACAGATGCGCCCTGCTTTGTCGAGGGTCACCTGCACGGATTCCCCGCCAATGAACCGCTTCAAAACAACCTTGTTCGGGTTGTCATTGGGCATCGCATTAATGTCCCGCACCAGCTTCGCCATCTGCTGCGGCGGCAACACCCTCAAACACGGACCCTCCTTGGCTTTTGGCCAAAGCATCAAAGTCAACTCAGTGCCAGATTCTGCCGGCCGCCACTTCGCCGGAATCTGCACTCGCCGCTTGTCATCCACCCCATGCCGATATCTGGCGGTGTAATAAGTCGGCTGCGTTGTCTCGTTCAGTTCCATCTTATTAACAGCAGTGCATCCCTGCATTTCTGCCCCATTACGCTCCTTTTTTACACACACTGCCCCACTTCGTCAACACTTTACTCCACTTAATTATTAAAAAGTTATTCACAGCTCCCTGACGGTCATAAACCCACTCTGTGACTATCCTCAAGCTAGCCCACCACAGGGCAAATCGCAAGCCTTCCTTGTTCGCGCGTCCTTGAATCGCACCGGCATGAATGGCACGAACATTCCCTTTCTTTTTGCCCGGCTGCCACTCTGTTGCGGAAAAACAAGGCGTCCCCTTCCGAGGAAACTTGTCCTTTCGCACCCGCGAAAAGTTTATGCCCAGCGCAGGCCCCAAGCACATAAACGAACCAGCGGACATGATCGCCGCTGGATTCAAACCCCGATGACCGCCAGCCCTGCTTCACCTCCCAGGATGAACGGCCGCCCTGCCGAACCCGGCGTGGGGAGCGGGCATCATCCTGCGGTTCCGCCGGGTTACTTTCCGGGAATTCCCCGTCGGCCTTTGAGTTGTGTCCGTCAAGTTCAGCAAATTGGTTATCATGGTTTCCACTCAAGGTGTTTCTTGGCTTGCCCCCTGCGGCGGCGCCGCCGCAGGGGGCAAAATCGCGCGCTACGCCGCCACCGCGAGCGCCGGCGCTTTCT